>NZ_FOTT01000044.1 GCF_900114655.1 Candidatus Frackibacter sp. WG13 | reverse complement strand
GAATTAAGAGAGATTATGGATGAGATCGATTATAAGGAAGAATTGAAAACAGATGTTGAAGACTCTAAAAGCTTTAAATTTGCTAATAGCAGAGGATTAATAGGAGTAGAAATAGCGCTTTATGCAGTATTTTTAGTCTGGTTATTAAAGACATTTGTTCCGTTAGGATTTTAATTTTCACAAAAAGACTAACTGATTAAAATCAGTTAGTCTTTTTGCATGTAGTGTAATAATGTTAAGGTGAGGGGCATATAGATATAATAAATAAAGATTTAAGCCTAAAATTTTAAGGCGTGTATGGAAAATAATTAGACGCGAGAGAGAAGTTATTTTTTAATTGTGAAAGTGAAATCAATCACAATAGTTAGATTAAAGACATACAATATAGTAATTAAATATTTAAAGCCTAAAAATTTCAAGGCATGAATGGGGAATAATTAAATGCGGGAAAGGGGTTATTTTTTAAATTATTAAACTCAAATTATTTACATTATCAATATTTAAAGCAGTAATGAATCTATTAAAATTTTAGTTATACATATGGTATATGGAGCATATAATGTAGTAAGAGTTAATACTTAATTACCATCTATTTTACACTTATCCAGATCCATTTGATGCCAAAATGGGGGATTAATAATGCAAGATGTAAGATGTAAGTGTAATAAGTTGGTGGCAAAACTAGAAGGTGACAAGGTAATTATTAAGTGTCGACATTGCAAGCAGTTTGTGGTGATTCATGCGAAACAAGTAAAGATGATTACTTATTATAATGAAAATTTAAGCGCAAGAGTCCAGAGGCTTTAAGTCCAGAGGCCAGCATTATGTATTATACATAGTGCTGGCATTTTTTAATTTATATACGTTTAAAAATAATATGTTTAAAAAATAATATTGTGATAAAGTTCAGAGACTAAATTCAAGTCCAGAGACTTTAAGTCCAGAGGCTAAGGTTGAGATTTTCAACCTTGGCCTTTTTCTGTTTATTGACTATATGACTTATATAAGATGTCAGAAGTAGGCTGAATCAAAATTATTTTAAGAGAAAGGAGGAGAGAAGAATGACTTTCATCTTAATAATTAGTGCGATCTTAATTATTATCTTTAGTTTGGGTGCAAGCTGGCTATTAGTTGATGACACATTTAATATTGAAAATAAGACTTTAAAAGGAGTTGCCTTTGTTCTTTTAAGCTGTTTATTATTGGTATTAACTTCAGCCTTTTATACTATGTTGATTTGGCCGCCGCATATCTTTTGACATTAAAAGAAGGAGGCATGATATGGTGGATAAGGTGGATAATTATCTAAGATGTAAGTGCGGTAAAATCGTCTGTGAGATAGTAGAGGATAAAGTCATTATTAAATGCCGACACTGTAAGAGGTTTATAACAATATTTACTGACGGCATTCTTGAAGTAGAGTATAAATCATAATTACAATTGAAAAGAGATAGTCCAGAGACGTTAAGTCCAGAGACCAGTACTATTAATTTAGCTGGTCTCTATTTTTGTTTTTTGGTATTGATTGGAAGGAGTGAAAATTAAAGAATGAATTCAAAGCATTTTTATTATCTTATGTTAATATTAATTCTGATCTTTTTTAGTAGTGGTATAGTCTTAGCTCAGGATAATATCCCAAAGGTTAATAAATCATGTTTGACTTGTCATCAACGAGAAGGGTTTAGCACTAAGCATGACGGTAAAGAGATATCATTAACTGTTGACCCAGCTGTACTAGCAGATTCGGT
>NZ_FOTT01000038.1 GCF_900114655.1 Candidatus Frackibacter sp. WG13 | reverse complement strand
TTTATTTCTCTGCTTATTGTAGTTCTGTGTCTATCTAGTTCCTCCGCTATTTTAGTTATTGATTTTTCTTGAATATTATATAAATGCTCTATAATTTTTCTTTCTTCCCATTTTAAATGTTTCCCTTTCCTATTTTCTGTGGTATAATTATCTTGACACATGCCTGATACCTCCATAAATGTTTTCTTTGGTTAGTTAACATTATATATGAGGTATTGGTATGTGTCACCTTTTTATTTATCCTGTGCATTTAATTATACAATGTTCCTTTGCTAAGAATTTGTTTATGACTTTATAGCCTTTAGACTATATATATTTTTTGTTTTATGTTATAATATAGGCGGAAAGGAGAGTTTGTCATGAGTAAAAAAGGTTCTAATTTTAAAAAGATAGCATTTATTGTTGTCATATTATTATTTACCATGTTTACTGGAGCCGTGGTTGGCTCTGTTACCTGGATTATTCAAGAAGCTCCTGATATATCTAACTATGGTCGCTGGAAGCCTAGTGAAGCAACTATGCTCTATTCCGAAGATAATAAGTTACTTTCAAGGTTATATCAAGAAAATCGTGACTATGTGCCTATCTCTAAAATTCCAGAAAGCTTACAGAATGCTATTGTAGCTATAGAAGACAATCGCTTCTATGAGCATTATGGAGTAGACCCTTGGGCTATTGCTCGTGCTTTATGGGTTGATATTACAAAAGGTGAAATTGTCCAGGGTGGAAGCACCCTTACTCAACAGTTAGCTAAGAATGCTCTCTTAACTCATGAACGCACTATTTATCGTAAAATTCAAGAGGCTTACTTGGCTATTCAATTTGAAAGAACCTATACTAAGAAAGAAATTTTAGAGTTCTATCTTAATGAAATATACTTAGGCCACAGCGTTTATGGAGTCCAAACAGCTGCTAAATTTTATTTTAATAAAGATGTTGAAGATTTAACTTTAGCAGAAAGTGCATTATTAGCAGGACTACCGAAGGCGCCTAACTATTATTCACCTTATAACAATTTGGAAGCAGCCAAACGAAGAAGAAATATTGTATTGAATCAGATGGCTAAATATGGTTACATTAGTGAAGCTAAAGCTGAAACTGCTAAAGAAACAGCAATTAAAACTGATAAAGGATTAAAAAGACATGAAGACCGTGCCCCTTACTTTGTTAGTTATATTCGCAATAAGTTAATTGATATGTATGGAGCCCAAGCTGTCTATAATAGCGGCTTAAAAGTCTATACTTCTCTCAATTATGATATGCAGATAAAAGCAGAAAAAACAGTTAATAATGCTTTTGAAACTTACATCCCAACTGTAGAAAAAGAGGAAGGACAAGGGTTGAAACAACCACAGATAGCTTTAATAACTATTGACCCACAAAACGGACATATTAAGGCAATGATTGGTGGTCATGGTAATGATAAATATAATCGTGCCATTCAAGCTTATCGTCAACCAGGCTCTGCTTTTAAACCTTTCGTCTATACTACAGCTGTCGAGGAAGGTTATTCCCCTGGTTCTGTAATCAGTGATATGCCTGCTGCCTATAAAACAGGAATTAATACAGATGAAGTCTGGATTCCTGAAAATTATGATGGAAAATACCGCGGTCCTACTACTTTAAGAATGGGATTAGCCAAATCAATTAATGTAATGGCAGTTAAGTTATTAAAAAAAGTAGGCATTCAGGATACGATAAAGACAGTTAAAAAGATGGGAGTTACTAGCTTAGTTGAACAAGGTAAAAAGAATGATAATACTCTAGCTTTAGCTCTAGGGGGACTAACTAAGGGAGTAACTCCTTTAGAAATGGCTTCTGCTTATGGAGTCTTAGCTAATCAGGGAATTAAAGTAAATCCAGTAGCAATTACAAAAGTAGTTGACAGCAGAGGAAATATCATCTTTGAAAATGACCCAGAAAAAGAGATAGTATTATCTCAAGATGTAGCCTATCTAGTAACTGATATGTTACGTTCAGTTCTATCTCGTGGTCCTTTAGTTTGGGGGACAGGATGGCGAGCCAATTTAGGACGTCCTGCTGCCGGAAAGACCGGAACTACTTCTAACTATACTGATGCTTGGTTTGTCGGTTATACTCCTGAAGTAGTAACTAGTGTCTGGATTGGCGAAGATGTCCCTACTAAGATGGAATATAAACTTCGGGACAAAAATGGAAATATCATTAAAGATAAAAATGATAAGCTAAAGACTGAAACTATATCTAGTGCTGAAGCCGCTAAGCTATGGGGCGAATACATGCGTAAAGTAGTCAGAAATAAACCGGTCAAGGACTTTAATCGACCAAATAATATAATCACTAAAGAAATCTGTATTGAAAGTGGATTGTTGCCGAATGAATATTGTCCAGAGGATAGTATTCGTGAGGAAATCTTTATTAAAGGTACTGAACCAACTAAAGTAGGCACACTACACAAGCCTACTATTAAGGTGAAAGTTGATAATTCAACCGGTCTATTAGCAACTAATTATTGTCCACCAGAAGATATTCAGACCTACACGTATCAAAAAGAAACTCATATTAGAGTAGATGAAAATGGAGTGCCGATTAAGTTAGTAGATGAAAAAACTGGAGTTCCGCTTCGCAATGAAGCCGGAGAGTATATTTATGAACGTATGCCAGATAAGAAATGTACTGTTCACGCTCCTGATTCTTTACAAGATAGATTAAAGAATGGTACTAATAAGATTAAAAAGAAGTTCTGGAACTTCTTTGATATGTTAGAGAATTAATAAAGTATATTAACTAGAAGTTATCCAGAATTTAAAATTAAATATAATTTTCTATCTAAATAAAAAAGGTTAGGCGTAATTACGCCTAACCTTTTTTGTATCCTACATATATAATTAGAACTCAACTATAGTAACTCCCAAACCGCCTTCTTTCTCTTGCCCCAACCTATAATCAATGACTTGGGGATGTTCCTCTAATAGATCATGGACTACTTCCCTTAAAACTCCGGTACCTTTCCCATGAACAATTTCTGCCTTAGAGATTCCTGCTAAATAAGCATCATCTAGATATTTATCCGTCTTCTCTTTAGCTTCCATAGCTCTTAAACCTCTTAGATCTAATTTAGGTGAAATTCGTCTTGATTTTTTACTTCTAATACGGTTAATACTAGCACTTTTCCCAACCTGTTTTGTAGATTTATTAATCTCATCGTCATCTATTCGTTCTAAACGATTAATATCCACATTTACTTTCATTGGCCCTGCTTGCACCACTACTTCTTCCTTATTAGATAATACTTCTACTACTTCTCCTTCTCTATTTAAATCTTTAATTCGAACTTGTTCCCCTTCCTGTAACCCTTTGGGGGCATTCTCAAGTTCTTCTTCATGAAGTTCTGTCTCTATATCTGTACGTCTATTATCTAATTGGTGACTATGCCTATCTAATTTACTCTTAGCTCTATCTATTTGACGTCGATCAATCTCAGTCTGAGTCTTTACTTCCTTAATCACTTTATCTACCTTATTTTTGGCTTCATCAATAATCTCTTCTGCTTCTTTGTAAGCATCTTTTTTAATTTTCTTTTTAAGTTGCTTTAATTCTGCTAATTTGTCTTTATACTCTTCTTTTAAAGCTTCCACTTCTTCTTTCTGTTTCTTAATATCCGCTTCATTTTCAACAATACTCTTCTTGCTCTCTTCAATATCTTGGATAATCTCATCAGCCTGTATCTGCTCTTCACTCAACATATTCCGTGCCTGTTCAATTATATCATGATCTAAACCTAATCTATTAGCTATTTCAAAAGCATTACTTCGACCAGGTAGTCCCATTTGCAATCTATAAGTTGGTCTTAAAGTCTCTACATTAAACTCAACCGAAGCATTCTCAATTCCGTCCTTTTGATAGGCAAAAGCCTTTAATTGACTATAATGAGTCGTTGCAATAGTATTAATATCTCTATTATGCAGTTCTTCTAGAATAGACATTCCAAGCGCTGCACCTTCAGTAGGATCAGTCCCGGCTCCGATCTCATCAATTAAAACTAAAGTATTCTTTTCAGCTTTGCGTAAAATTTCTATGATCCTAGTCATATGAGAAGAGAAAGTACTTAAATTCTGTTCAATACTCTGTTCATCACCAATATCTCCATAAACTTGATCAAAGACAGCTAATTTTGAACCGGATAATGCCGGAACATGCAGACCTGCCTGTGCCATTAATGTAAGCAAGCCTACTGTCTTTAGAGTAACAGTCTTACCTCCTGTATTCGGTCCAGTAATCACCAGAGTATTAAATCTATCACCTAACTGAACACTAATTGGAACTACCTCTTCTTGAGGAATTAAAGGGTGCCTAGCTTTTTCTAATTTTATATTCTGTTCTTCATTTAATAAAGGTTCTGCACCACTAATTTCTTGACTATATTTTGCTTTAGCAAAAGTAAAATCTAAGAATGCTAATAATTTTAATGTCTCTTTAATACCAGTTAATTTTTTTCTTACTTCAGAGGTTAATTCCGTTAAGATACGATAAATTTCTTCTTCTTCTTTTGACCTTAAACTCCTTAATTCATTATTTAATTTAACTACAGCCATCGGCTCAATAAAGACAGTCTGGCGACTTGCCGACTGGTCATGAACAATTCCTTCTACTTTACTTTGGAATTGACTCTTAATCGGAATTACATAACGTTCGTCTCTTACTGTTACTAAAAAATCTTGAATAAATTTTTTATACTTACTTGAGTTTAAGATAGAGTTCAACTTATCCTTAATCCGCTGACTATAATTAGTAATTTTACGTCGAATATTTCTTAATTTACTACTGGCTGAATCCATCACTCTTCCTTGGTCATCAACTGCTTTCTGAATCGTTCTTTCTAATGACTGAAACTTCTTAATCTGCACTACATGTTTCATGACAGTTCTATATTCATCTTCTTCATCTTCTAAACCTAATAAATAACGTTTTAATTTACGTCCAGCCCGTAAAGTATTAGCAATATCTAATAACTCTTTACCATCTAGAGTAATCTCCTTACTACTTTTTTTCAGTGCCTCTGTAATATCTCTAATACCACCTAACGGGACGCCACCTTCTCTATTTAAAATCTTTTTAGCGGCAGTAACTTCCTCCTGTCGCTGATTTATATATTGTAAGTCACTAACCGGTTTTAAATTCACAACTAATTTATGGCCTAATCTAGAAGTTGTATGTTTGGCTAATCGTTCTTTTATCTTATTATATTCTAATATTTCTAGTACATGTTCTCTCAAAACCGACTACCCCTCCTATTAATCTCTTTCTATTCTAATTAGACCTGAACAAGAAACTACTTCAATTCCTTTACTTTTTAATTTATCAAGGAACAAATTCATGCCAATCGAATCACTAGCTATATGCCCAGCAATTACTACATTAATATGATTCTCTTCTGCTTTCTTGCGATGCTCTTCACCAATATGCATACAGATTAAAGTACCTACTCCCGCTTGTGATAGATTTTCAAAAGCTTCCTTAGAACCGCCGGTGCCTCCAGTCATATCAACTACAACCTTACCAGCACTTCTCTCTTCACTACCAACGACTACTTTAGGGCCCGCCTTAACTCCAATTGCGTCTCTATATTCCGGTACCTCTTTTAATAATTTAACTACATCTTCTACTCGTTTTGGATCTTCTTCATCAATCTTACTTTGCAAATAATCTGTTACTAAATTATCTGCTGGAGTATGAACACACATTAAAGGAATATCAAATAATCTAGCTGCATCCCTAGCTTTATTATGATTTAAGGGCATGATGCCTCGTTCAACTTCACTAATCCGTTCCGCCATAATTCCTTCAGCAACATTAATAGGTACTCCATGCTTATGTAAAATATCTTCTTGCATATGCATTACTTGATGTAAAGCAGCTAATGCTTTCCCTTCTGGATGATGGGCCATTACTAAATCGATCCCGTCACCTTTTTCATTCAGTCTATCAGCAATTAGAACCTCACCTACATCTATATCTATTCCTACTAATACTTTGTTTACCTCTCTATCTAAATCACCATATAATACTCTTGTATCTGAATAAGGATTATTTAATTCCTCCTTATCAAACTCTTTCTTTTCCTCTTCATCCATCTTTTCATACTTCTTATTGATTCTATCTAATTCTTCTTTTACTTCCTCTTCTCCACGAGGATCTACATCAATCCCTGTTTCAATCGCTAATTCATATATCTCTTTTAATTTCATAGCTAATTCCTCCTTGAGTATAGTATTTTAATCAATTAATCCAAGCTAATAATTCAGATAATGAATATGTATTAACTACATCCTTAGGTTCAATCCATCCTTTGCGTGCATTATAAACTCCAAAAGACATATTCTCTAGTTGCTGTATATTATGAGCATCGGTATTAATCGCTATTTTAGCTCCTGCTTCTTTAGCCAATCGTAAATTATCACTACTTAAATCTAAGCGTTCAGGCGAAGCATTAATCTCTAGAATAGTATCTGTCTCTACTGCTTTGCTTATTACACGCTTAATATCAACAGCATAGCCATCACGCTTACCTAATAATCTACCAGTAGGATGCGCTAATATATTTACTTCATCATGCTCTAGAGCATTTAAAATACGTTCAGTCATCTGCTCTTCTGCTTGTTTGAAGCCAGAATGAATAGAGGCTACCACAATATCTAATTCTTCTAAAATATCAATTGGATAATCTAAATCTCCATTATATAGAATATCAACTTCTGCCCCTTTTAGCACCTGAAAGTTCTCAAGCTTCTCATTAACTCTATCAACCTCTACCATCTGTTTCCTTAAGTCATCTAAGCTAAGACCTCCTGCTATACCTAAAGAGCGTGAATGATCACAGACTGCTAAATATTCATACCCTTTTTCTTGACAGGCTACTGCCATTTCATAGGTAGTATTGCCCCCATCACTCCATTTAGTATGCATATGTAAATCACCTTTAATATCCTCAATCTTCAATACAGTAGGTAAGTCATCATTCATAGCTAACTCTATTTCCCTATCACCAGTTCTAATCTCAGGAATAATATAAGGCAGATCTAAAGCTTTATAGACCTTTTCTTCAGAAGTTATTGCTTCTTCTTTCAATTCACAATTCTTAGCCTTAGCTAACTCAGATAACTGCTTATAATGACCTTCATTTCCTGTTGCTAATACTAAAGTAGTACTAAAATTACTATTTGATACAAAGAAAATATCAATATCGACTCCTAATTTACTCCCTACCTTAAGTCTATCTTCACTCTTTTTAATTACTTCGGTTACTAATGGTAACTTTTGAACTGTTTCCATAAATGGTTGGGATCTATTAGTAGCTACTAATAGATCAATATCATCGATTAGCTCTTCCTTTCTTCGTAAACCACCTACTACTTCTATCTTTTCTACTTCTTTAAATCTAGAGCAGATATTTATTAGTTCCTCAGATACTGTAGTAGCTAAATCTAACGTCACTTTCTGGTCTTTTCCTTTAAACTTTTTGATAGCATCTAAGATTTTAAATTCTGTTTTAGCTCCAACACCTGATAACTTTCTTAATTTACGGTTATCGGCCGCTTCTTTTAAAGCCTCTAGATTTTCGATCCCTAATTCATCATGAAATAGTTTAACCTTCTTAGGACCTATCCCAGGTAAATCTAAAATTTCTAGTAAGCCAATCGGTATCTCATTCTTTAGCTCCTCATACCGTGCACAGGTCCCTTCATCTAAAACTTCATTAATAGTACTTGCTAAACCATCACCAATCCCCTCAATATCTTGTAATTTATCATTCATTGCCAACTCTCTAATATCTATATCTAGATTCTTAATTCGTTTACTAACATCATAATAAGATTGGATTTGAAAGTAATTAGCTCCTTTAAGTTTCAATAAATCTCCTATATCCTTTAAAATCCAAGCCACTCTTAAATTATCTAACATCTGCATTTCCCACCTTAAAACGATTTTAATGAATAAGCTCCTGCAATTTTTCTTCAAATACCGGAGTTAAAGAAAGAAACTTCTGAGCAAAAATTGAAGCCTGCATAGAGTTCTGCACAGGCATCAAAGGTACTTTACTAATTAAAATTAGAAGTATATATATGATTAATCCACCTTTAACTAAACCTAAAAGCGCTCCTCCCATCCCATCAACCATGGATAATAATAAAAGTCCAGTTAACTTATTTAGTAGGTAACCGACAATATTTATTATGGCACTAACTACAATTATAATTAATCCAAATGAAATTATTTCTGCGATAGACATAGATACAGCCAAATTTTTATTAAAATAAACAGCTAATAATTGATAATTCTCCATCGCAAAATAAAAAGCAGCAATCAAGGCAATTATCGAGATAACTTGTCTAATTAATCCTATCTGATAACCTCTTAATATAGAAACGATTATAATAATTATTATTCCTAAATCGAATAAATTAATTCCAACCATCTACTAATCCTCCTTATCAAATTCAATAAGGAATGCTTCATATTCATCCTCTAAATTATGATAAGCATTCTTTAGTTCATCATACTTTTCTTGAAGATTATCATGCTTTTGTTGAAATTCATCATTTTTATTTTCTAATTCATGCTTTTTATCCTTCAATTCATTATATTGCTTCTTTAAACTATTATAATTCTTTTTTAAATTATTATGTTCATTACTTAATTTTTTGTATTGTTTCTTTATATTTTTGATTTCAACTTCTTTTCTTTTAATACGTTGTTTCACTTTATCTCTTGCTTCATTAGCTTTAAAATATTTATCAGCTAAATTCATAGCAACCAGGACCATCACTCTTATCCGACTTAATCTTGTCTGTTTATTATTAACTCTTTGCAATTCTTGGTCCACATATTGAGCTACTCTTTCAATATACTCTACTGACTCTTCCTCCGCTTTAATAACATATTCATCACCAAAAATTTCAACTTTAGCCTTTTTATTTTCCAGTTTTTCATCTATACTCAAATTAATTACCTCCTGCTCAATTATATTCTTAAGCCTTTTGAATCTATGATAAGCTAAGAATAACTATATATTATTTCAAGAAAGATAAATAAAATCCTGCAAAATAAAAAAAGACTACCTTCTAAAGATAGTCTTTTACTCTCAAAATAAAAATGGAGCGGAAAACGGGATTTGAACCCGCGACCTTCTCGTTGGCAACGAGACGCTCTACCACTGAGCTATTTCCGCACATTAATGGTGGAGGGAAAAGGATTTGAACCTTTGAAGGCATCGCCGGCAGATTTACAGTCTGCTCCCTTTGGCCACTCGGGCATCCCTCCACGGTATTCAGTTTACAGTTATTGAAAATGGCACCCCCAAGGGGATTCGAACCCCTGCCGCCAGGATGAAAACCTGGTATCCTAGGCCACTAGACGATGGGGGCCTAGTTAAATTGTAAATTAATGAATGGCTGGGATGGCTGGATTCGAACCAGCGAATACAGGAGTCAAAGTCCTGTGCCTTACCACTTGGCGACATCCCATCAAAATAAGATCCGGCAGCGACTTACTCTCTCACAAGGCTACCCTTGCAATACCATCAGCGCTGGAGGACTTAACTGCTGTGTTCGAAATGGGAACAGGTGTGACCCCTCCGCAATTACCACCGGAAAACTTTTTTCAATTGCACTTTCAAAACTGCACAATGTTAATTATAATTTATTTATCTAGATCAAACCCTCGATCTATTAGTACCAGTCAGCTAAAAACATTGCTGTCCTTACACCTCTGGCCTATCTACCTGGTAGTCTTCCAGGGATCTTACTAGATTAACTCTATGGGAAACCTTATCTTGAGGTTTGCTTCGCGCTTAGATGCTTTCAGCGCTTATCGTATCCATACTTAGCTACCCAGCTATGCCTTGGGTAAGACAACTGGTTCACCAGAGGTATGTCCATCCCGGTCCTCTCGTACTAGGGATAGCTCCACTCAAGTTTCCTCCGCCCACGACGGATAGGGA
>NZ_FOTT01000046.1 GCF_900114655.1 Candidatus Frackibacter sp. WG13 | reverse complement strand
AATAGAGTTTCCCCATTTTTTAAAGTAAATAATATGAAAATTATCAACACCTAAAATTGTGGACAATTAACCTTAACAATTGATTAAAATAGATTATCCACAGATTACGCAAAAAAGGTGAAATTACCTCCGTTTTTTGGTATAATTAGGTTGGACACCAAAACCAAAAAGGAGGAATTCCACCTATGATTAATTATACCAAACTTATATACCAATTGAAAAGGAAATTATCAAGTTTTTCTAAAAAAATTACTAAAAAGTTATCTAAACCTAAATCTAAATTTGTCTTTCAGGTACTATATGGACTATTAGAAAACCAAACTGTTTTATTAAGTGAAATTTCTAGAGCGTTAAAAGAAGATATAACACTGAAAAAAACTATTGATCGCTTATCAAGAAATTTCAAAAACTTTGATGAACAACAAAAAATAATGGATGATTATATCAATACAATAAAACCAATTATTAATGAAGACACTATATTTTGCTGTGATAAATCCGACATCATCAAGCCTCATAGCAAAAAATTAGAGGCTTTAGATAGAGTACGTGATGGAAGTACAGGTAAAACAGAAGATGGTTATGATACTTTTGAGATAGCCGCCTTAACTACTGAACATGAAATGCCTGTGTCCATATATTCTCATGTTTATTCTACACTTGAAAAAGGGTTTAAAAGTCAAAATATGGAGACAATAGCTGGTCTTGAGTTTGTTAAAGAACATTTTGGCAATATAGGCATTTATGCTTTAGACCGTTGGTATGATAACAACCTTTTCTTTAAATATTTTACTAAAAAAGGTGATGAATGCGATTTTGTAATTAGAGCTAAAAAAACTAGAGACGTCATTTATAAAGGTGAAAAAATGAATATATTTGATGTAGCAAATCTTTATAAAGGAAAATACGTTACCCATTTTAAAGATAAATATGATAATCATAAAAAAGTAAAGTTCAGCTATACAAACATTAAATTACCCGCAATACCAGATAAAGAATTAACACTTGTTATAGTTAGAGGATTCGGTAAATCACCTATGATTTTAATTAGTAACTTAAAGCCTAAATCAAAAAGACTCACTCGAGTAATACTTAAAACTTATATTAAAAGGTGGAAGATTGAGGAGTATTTTAGATTTAAAAAACAACAATTTAATTTAGAAAATATCAGAGTCAGATCTTTAAATAGTATTAGAACTATGGATTTGATTTTAACTATTTTAATCGGCTTTATAGCAATATTTTCAGAAAAAAGAAAAACTACTAAGTTAAGCTTATGGATTTCTAAATTATCTAAAAGAATTTATGAAATACCTAAATTTGATTATTATGCAATAACAGATGGTATTTTTACTATTTTGAAGAAAACAAGAAAAGGAATCCAAAGCTTTATAGATAAAAATCTCAAATTTAAAGCATCACAACAGCTCAATCTGCCAAACTTACTATTATGATAAGGTTTAAAGGTAATTGCTATTTTGATTTTGGGGAAACTCTAT
>NZ_FOTT01000025.1 GCF_900114655.1 Candidatus Frackibacter sp. WG13 | reverse complement strand
GCTCCATTCCCACAATTACATCAGTTTTATTTTCTTTCTCACTTATTTTCTTAATCCAGTGTAGAAATTTTTTAAAACCTTCTTCTGTGTTTAGAAAGAATATTGCCTTATCATATTCGATACCTCGATAATTAAATGCTCTTGCTGCGTGTTTGTTTTTTGCTATGTCTACTCCCACTACTAATGTTGAATTTTTTACTTGCTTTATCTTGTCATTTTGAGTATAATACATATTAGATACCTCCTTGGTTTTTTTAGAGATCAGACTCGACCTCTGATACTCCGTATTATACCAAGGGGGTATTTTTTTGTCGACCCTGATATTTATTCATTACAGGAATGCTCCTTAATATACTTAACAACACATAATATTTAGTTAAAAATTAATATTATAGTAGTAACAATTAATGCAAACTTAGAATTGTAACGGTGCATTATGAATTATAATTATTCAGTGTACCCCTCTTGACAATACATTTCAGTTTTTATATAATAATCAATGGGTACAATAGTACTTATTAGACGATTGCACCCATACAATTATTATATCTTAAATTAAAATTAATGTAAAGGAGATGCTTAATATGAATGAAAGATATGAACTAAATAAGAATTTAGCCCAGATGTTAAAAGGCGGAGTCATTATGGATGTGACAAATCCTAAAGAAGCAAAGATTGCTGAGGAAGCGGGAGCCGTTGCTGTGATGGCTTTAGAAAGAGTTCCAGCAGATATACGTAAGCAAGGTGGTGTATCTCGCGCTTCAGACCCAGCAATGATTAAAGGAATTATTGAAGCTGTCTCTATTCCTGTGATGGCTAAAGCACGAATCGGTCATTTTGTTGAAGCTCAAGTCTTAGAAGCTCTAGGTGTTGATTACATAGATGAAAGCGAAGTTCTAACTCCTGCTGATGAGGATAACCATATTGATAAGACTAAATTTGAGGTTCCTTTTGTCTGCGGAGCTACTAGCCTAGCAGAAGCTTTACGCCGTATTGGTGAAGGAGCCAGTATGATCAGAACTAAAGGAGAAGCTGGTACCGGTAATGTCGTTGAAGCAGTCCGCCATATGCGAACTATAAATGCAGAAATGAGACAGTTAACTACTCTAGATAGTGAAGAATTAATGGCTGCTGCTAAAGAACATAGAGCACCTTTTGAATTAATCAAGTATGTAGCAGAAAACGGAAGATTGCCTGTAGTTAACTTTGCAGCCGGTGGAGTTGCTACTCCTGCTGATGCAGCTCTTATGATGCAGTTAGGCTGTGATGGTGTCTTTGTTGGTTCAGGAATCTTTAAATCTGGTAGTCCTGCTAAACGAGCTGATGCAATTGTTAAAGCTACTGCTCACTATGATGACCCACAAATCATTACTGAAGTATCCGAAAATATCGGCGAGGCAATGGTCGGAATTAATATCAGCACTTTACCTGATAATGAAAAATTAGCTGATCGCGGCTGGTAATCTCTACAAAGGTGGTTTAGACATGATTAAAATTGGAGTTTTATCGTTACAAGGAGGAGTTGAGGAACATTTGGATTTATTAAACCAAATTCCAAAAATCACTCCTCTACCAGTTAAGAAAAAAGAAGAGTTTGCAGATTTAGATGGTTTAATCTTACCTGGTGGCGAAAGTACAACTCTTAATAAGTTACTTAATATCTTTAAAATTAAAGAACCTATTATTGAATTAGCCAAGCAAGGACTTCCAATTTGGGGGACTTGTGCCGGTATGATTCTGATGGCAAAGGAGATTAAGGGACAAGATAATAGCCATCTTAATTTAATGGATATTACCGTTAAACGCAATGGTTATGGTAACCAATTAGCCAGCTTTAAGACCGAAGCAGTAATCCCTAAAATTGCTAAACAAAAAATACCTTTAGTCTTTATTCGAGCTCCTTATATTAGTGAAGTAAGGGCTAATGTTGAAGTATTATTGAAATTAGATGATAAAATTGTAGCTGCAGAACAGAATAATCTCTTAGTTACTTCCTTTCATCCTGAATTAGACCAAGATTTAACAATGCATCGATATTTTGTAGAGAAAGTAAGGCAGAATATTGATTAAAATTTCAATAACAAAACCCCTAGGTAGATTCTTTAAACTTCATCTACTTTAGGGGTTTTTAATCTTTCTAAAAAATTCAAATTGCTCTCAAAAAAGGTTGCCTGAAAATATTCCAGACAACCTTCTGTAACAACTTCTTATAATTTGCTAATATACTCTCTAAGTGTCTTCTTAATCTTCTTTTCTAAAGCATCTACTTTAGCTCGGTCTTCTTGCTTTACAGCACCTACATATGAACGTAGATTAGTTAATAGTTCTTCTCCAGCTTCAACGCCTAGTCTTGCTTCCACGTCTTCTGCAAAGACATTATAGTATACTAGAGCTTCCCATGCTTCAACTAGCGCTTTATCAGTACCCCAGTTCTCTTTAACTTCTTCTAAGTAACCTAGAGGCTTACCAACAAAACCTCGACTTATTTCTTCTAAGATAACATCATAATCAAATTCACTAATATCTCCACTTAACATATCTCCTACTATAATATGACCTATCTTATTGTTAGGCTTAACTTTCCCTTTAATAGTCTGATAATAAACTAATCCTTCCATCTGCTTAACTTTAGCTTTTGCAGGATTTTCAGCTATATATTCTTCAACCTCTTCTGCTTCATGTAAAACCGAAGCATAGAATACTTTAATGATCGTCTTACCTATAATCTGATCTGCTATCTTTAGATCAATTAATTTATCATTTTCAATTGCTCTTCGAGCACTCTTTAGCCCGGATAAAATACCTTCATGTAAATCTTCAGAACGCTTCTTAGCTGTTCCTGCAATTGCTTCATAATAAACAACAGCTTCGTCTAACTTATGATGAGCTTCTTCTTTATTAGCAAACTCTTTAATGGCTTCGTCTAACTCATGCTTTACTGATAAGTAAAAAGCTCTCTTCAAGGTCTTATCAACAATCTGTGCGGCTAAAGCAGGGTCTTGACCATTTTCTACCCCATAAAAGGCAGCTTGAATATACTGATCCATAGTTGTACCAAACTCTTCGTCTCTAGCCTGTACTGTGCCTTGTAAGACATCAGTATAGATATTTTCAATCTTATCAAAGTCAATCTCTTCTTTATGTCTTAGTCGATTAATCTCTTTATAAGCATCTATTCTTGCTTGCTGTTTTGACACATCAGTCTTAAGTGGTAGATAAGCAGCAAAAACACTGCTAGTTCCTAGAACTATCACTGAAAATAATACCAAAACCGTTATTAATTTACTTAAATTCTTATTCATTTTCTAGACCTCCTATTTAATAATAACATCTTCTAATACATTAATAACTGTATTCTTATGTTCTTTATATTCTTCTACTTTAGGTGGTTGTGCTCCAAATCCAAACGCTCCTGGATTCCCTAAAGAACTTAATGCTCTTGTTAATGCTTTCTCAGCTCTTTCATTAGCCTCCTGAGAATCAGCTTTAACAACTATTTCTAACGCTTCATAAAAGGCTTTAGCCTTCTTGATTAAGGTTTTAGCTGTCTTATATTCATTAATCTCTTTTTCAGCAGATTCTAATCTTCTTTCAATATTACCTGCTAAAGCTAATTGAAAATTATAAATAACAGCCTCTTTATCTTTTCTTGCAATAGCTTCTTCAATTTCAGTTGCATAATCAGCCAAAAACTGACTTTGATTATTAATCTCATTTAGTTCTTTAGTTAAATACTCTAATTTATCCTTTACCTCTCCAACTTTTTCAGCTACTTTATCCCAATTCTGTGGAGACTTATTTAGATTAAATACTACATCTTTATAAGCCTCAGCCATTGGTTCTTTCACACTAGATCCATAAGAATAGGCAAAGCTAACCCCTGAGAATGCTACCACCAAAGCCAGTACCATCACAAAGCTACTTAATACTTTCTTATTTTTTAACATCTTATCAGCTCCTTTATTTAGTCACTAATATTTAAATAGTTAAAAATTAATCCTAACATACTCGTACACTCGTTGATAACCCCTCCTTTCTAATAATCTTAATATTTTCTTCAGGACTATTAGTCATCTCTTCCCAAATAGCTGGAAGAACTTGCGTCATATATTCTCTAAATTTAATAAAAGAGTCTCCTGTTTCTCTTACAGAATAATTGATTGGAACTTGTCCTAATCTATATCCTTGTCTCAAAATATTCAATGTAATCACCTGGGCATAATTATAATCATGAATGATACGAAAATCTCTCATAACTTCTCGGCTAAAAGCTCTCATTCCAGTCTGACCATCAGTAATCCATCTGCCTAACAAAATAGATTGTAATAAAGTAAATACATAATTGCCTAGCCTTCTCATTACTGTCATCCCTCTAACCTTTTTCATAAACCTAGAGCCAAGAACATAATCGGCTTTATCTTTTAAAATAGGATTAATTAAATTATCAATTTCATCAGCAGGATACTCATTATCAGAATCAATCATGACTCCGATATCTGCTCCTTGTTCATAAGCCCATTCTAATCCCTGGCGGATTGTAGCTCCTAAGCCCCAGTTGTCAGCATGAGAAATAATGTAGTCAGCTCCATGTTCTTTTGCTACCTCTATAGTTCTATCAGTTGACCCATCATCGATAACTAATACTTCAAATTTGACTCCTTCAACCTGGTTTCGTGGAACCTTTGCTATTACCTTCCCAATAGCCTCTTCTTCATTTAATGCCGGGATAATTATCATTACTTTTTTCATCTTTATCCTCCTTGCAACCAATTAATAATTAAGGATCTTGTATAATTAACAATTCTTCACTATTCTTTAAATGCTTCAATCAGAACTGGTCCTCGCGAAGCATTTGGATAATTTACTCCTAATAAATAGCTAATCGTTGGAGCAACTGATACAATACTATGTCTATCAGTAACTTTGTAACCTTGCTTAACTTGTGGCCCCTGAATAATAAGAGGTACATACCTTTCGCCCTCATCTAAATGACCATGTGCACCAATACCCCGACTTTGCCCATGATCAGCAGCAATAATTAGGGTAGTGTCATCCATATAGCCTTCTGCTGTTAACCATTTTACAAAACCTTCAATATGTCTGTCAGCTTCTTCAATCTTTTCGAGATATTCAGAGTAATGAGGACCACGGCTATGACCTGTCTGATCAACACTAATTAGCTGTGTAATTAATAATTCAGGATCTTCTTGCTTCATAATCTTTTTAGCCCGCCTAATTATATTAGCATCTGCCTCATCATTATCCATTACTGCTGTTATTGCTTCTACATCTTCCTCACCAAAAGCATCAATTAAATGAGCAATTCCTAATAACTTACCTTTCTTATCTTTTTCTCTTAACTTATCAAAGATGCTCTCAGTCTTAATTCCTAAATCTAAGACTAGATTACTTTTGATCCCATGCTCCCAAGGATAAGTTCCAGTAAATAACGAAGAAAAGCAGGTTACTGTTCTAGCAGGATAAATCGTCTCCATCTGAGTATACTCGGTTCCTTTTTTTAGTAGTTGATCAATAAAAGGAGTGTCAGCTTCAGCTAATTTATCCTTACGACAGCCATCAATGATAATCATAATAACTCGGTCAGTAATCTTCTCCTTAACTTCGACATTATTAGTTAATTCTTGATACTGCTCTGGCTTCCAATTGAACAAACTCTTATGTACTATGACTGCTAATAAGATTGTCCCAATAAAAAAGAAACTATAATTATTCAATAGTTCTGACGCTTGTATCTCTCCTGTTAAGTTCAAATATAGATAGTTTAAACTTAATAATGTAACTATAGTCTTAGGCACTTGTTCTTGAAAGTTCCCACTAGTAGAGTCACTATGTTCTAAAACTAATTTCCAAAAGCGAGTAAAGTTAGTTAAAGTAGTACCAATTCTTAAGTGATAATAGATTGTACCCCAAAAAATAACTGTAAAGAATAAATAAATTCCCAAATCAAATAAGACCAAATTCCAATTCCAATAGTTTAAAGTAGTTATAAAGATTAAAACTGGTAACCATAAAAAACTACGTAAGTGAAGCGGAAAGTCATAACGAATATAAGTAATCAATAATGGCAAATTCAAAATTACAGAAAATAACGCAGCCTTCCAAAATCCTATGCTCCCCCAAGCCTTTACATGATACATTAAGAATATAGCGATTGAAAAGATAGTATAAAATGATTTCCCTTCATTTAATAGATTCCAACATCTAGCTGCCCAAACTTCAAATTGTGATGCTTCTTTCATCATATCTCCTTCCTAACCTATGACCTTTTCTTTAAATCTGACTATATCTACTAATTTAACTGATTCACGCAAGGTAAAGATTCCGCCAATCAAATAAGAATAGATAAACTTTAGACTATGAGTTAAAACAGCAATAGATAAAGCTAATTCCAAATCTACTCCATATAATCCTAAAATAAAAGCCATACTAGCTTCATAAGTTCCGACGCCTCCAGGAGTAATATGGAATACTTGGGTCATAATTGTAAAACTATTAACAACTACTAAAGGAATTAAACCTAAATCCAAACCTAAAGCACTAACCACTACCATAATAGCACTTACCTCTAAAATCCAACTAGGAATTGTAATTAATACTGCCTTAACTAGTTGTTTAAAGCTTATCTCCTTAAATGCTTGTTGCAACTGCAATAAATAATCGAATAACTTATTTTGAATTTTAGAAATTAAACTCCAACGACTAAATATAAGTATTCCTATTAAAATAATCGTGATTAAGATCAAAGGAAGTAGTAGTAATTTCCAATCAAAACTGATATAACTAATTGATAATAGACTAAATATCATTACATTAATTATTAGTGAAATTATATCTATAACTCTGCTATATACTACTGTAGAGGTCGCTTTTGCAACCGAGTAATCCCTTCTGTGTAAAAGATATATTTTTGCCACTTCACCCATTTTAGCAGGAAATATATGGTTAAACAGTAAGGAGACCATTTGTAAAGAAAATAAATCCTTTGTCTCCATATTTCTTTTTTTAAATAACTCTAACCAAGCTATTGATCTTAACCAGAATGCTAAAGAATACCCTAAACCAAAGATTAATAATAATTTAGGATTAAATAATAATTTACCTGCTTTAAGTATCTCATCTAAATTCAATTATCTCACCTATTTCTATTGATACAAAAAACTACACAAAATTATGACGCGAAAAGCCCCGCTACATATTTAGAACTTGGTTTAGAAACAATATTTTCAGTAACGCCTTGCTGGATAATATCCCCATCCTTTAAGACTACTATTTTATCAGCTATATCTATAGCATCATCTTTATCATGAGAAACAAAGACCGAAGTTATTCCTGTCTTCTTAATAATCCCTTTTAATTCTTGTCTGATCCTGGATTGTAAATTAGCATCAAGATTGCTAAATGGTTCATCCATTAATATTAACCATGGGTCGATTGCTAAAGCTCGAACTAAAGCTACTCGTTGTTGCTGTCCTCCACTAATTTGATGCGGATAACGTTCTCTTAACTCTTCCAAACCGATCAATTTTAATAGTTCTTGTAACCTCTGTTCTTTGTATCCTTTCTCCTTATTTCTCACACCAAATAATATATTCTCTGCTACTGTCATATGGGGAAATAAGGCATAGTCCTGAAATAAAACCCCTATTTCTCTTTCTTCAGGATAGACAAAAGTACTTTCATTAACCATTACCTCATCATCAATCTTAATAATACCTTTATGTGGCACCTCAAGCCCAGCAATTAATCTTAAAACTGTGCTCTTACCACTGCCACTCTCTCCTAAAATACAGACTATATCACCTTTTTCTATATCTAAATTAAAGTTTTTAAGGACATATTCATCGGAATTTTTATATCTAAAATCTAAATCTTTAATTTGAACGAGCATTTTTACCCCCCTTACTTCCAACTGTATTAATACGATATATAGCAATGCCACAAACTAAAATTATAATCATAGATGAGATAGCAGCTTCATGTATCATCTCATTTCCTGCATATTCGAAAGCCTTACTAGCTAATGTGTCAAAATTGAAGGGTCTTAAAATCAACGTCAAAGGTAGTTCCTTTAATACTTCAATAAGCACAAGCAAGAACCCACTCTTAACTGCAGGTTTAATCATAGGTAAGTCGACTTTAAAGAAGGTCTCAGTTATTCCAACACCAAGAGTTCGTGATGCTTCAAAGAAACTACTACCTACTCTATCAAATCCTGATTCGACAGAATTATAGCCTATACCTAAGAACCTTATTATATAAGCAAAGATAAGCATTATTATGCTCGACTTTAAGACTAATCCACTTGTGCCAAGATCCAATAACTTATATATGACTTCTATCTGATTATCTAAAGTGATAAAGAATGTTAAAATTCCAATGGCTATAACAGCTCCTGGAATTGAATAACCAAGAATTGCAATCTTCGAATATATTTTTGAAATTATATTATCATTAATTCTTACTGTATTGGCAATAATGACCGCTATAATAATGATAAGTGCAGAAGCAAGTAAAGCTACAAACAAAGAATTAATAGCAAAGAGTATAAATTCCATATCTAATACATCATCATAACTTAACCAACTCCAATGAAGTAAC
The DNA here is from genome assembly GCF_900114655.1 of Candidatus Frackibacter sp. WG13. Taxonomy (GTDB): domain Bacteria; phylum Bacillota; class Halanaerobiia; order Halobacteroidales; family Acetohalobiaceae; genus Frackibacter. The sequence continues at coordinate 38,997 of NZ_FOTT01000025.1, read as the reverse complement.
TGCAATGTAGGAATTAAAAATCCAATACTAAAAACTGAAAAACAGAATCCAGAAGTCATGAAAGCCTTGATTCCTGATAACTTTTTTCTAGAAATAGGCCTTATCTTAGTAGTACTATAGCTAAATCGCTTACCACCTCGAGAGAATTTCTCTACTAGCAACACACCAAAAACAAACGCCATCAGTAAAGCAGATAATCTAATTGCAGAATTTGCATCTCCCATCGCAAACCATGTCTTAAAAATTGCTGTACTAAAAGTTGGTATCCCAAAATATTTTACAACTCCATAATCATTTAGAACTTCTAAAATTACTAAGCTACTTCCAGCAACAATAGCTCCTTTAGAAACCGGTAAAATAACATACCAAAACGTTTCAAAATAACTTCTACCTAAAGTCCTTGAAGCTTCCACTAAAGAAGCAGATTGCTTTGATAGAAATGACCTGGTTATGATATAGACATAAGGAAACAAAAAGATGGTATAGATGAATATTGCACCAGGCATAGTCATAATATCAAAATAAGATGGATTAACATCGACACCAAAGCCTCTTAAGGTCGTTTGAATAACTCCGGTATAATTCAATAATCCATTATATGTATAGGCACCAATATAAGGAGATATTGCTAAAGGCAGCACTAGCGCCCATTTAAAAAAATCACGAAAAGGAAACTCAAACTGACTAATAAGCCACGCTAATGTCAAACCTATTAAAATAGAAAGAACACCTGTAAATGAAATAAGAATCGTTGAATTCACTATATAATCTTTTAAAAGATACTTCTGTATATGCTCCCAATTATCTGTTACTGGATTAAATATATTCAATAAGATATTAATATTTGGAATTAAAATAAAGAGTATAATGATAAAACTTGAAATAGACCATATATTGAATAACGACTTCAAATTTCTTCTTTTCAACAAATAGAATCACCTACCTCTTATCTGGAAGCGGTCAATTAATTGACTGCTTCCATTAAACTTAATTAATATCTTAATTACTGCCATCCTACTTCATTAAAGATCTCGACTGCTCTTTGATTATATTTTCCTAGTTTAGCTAAGTTAATATCTTGTGCTTCAAATCTACCCCATGATTTTAATAGAGGTGCCGGTTCTACATTTGGATTAACAGGATATTCATAATTAGCACTAGCAAAGAATTTTTGTGCTGCTTCACTTGATAAGAATTCCATTAATTTAATAGCATTCTCCTTATTCTTAGCATGCTTAGTAAGACCAATTCCACTTATATTGATATGAGTCTTGTCAGGAAAAAAGACTCCCAATCGTTTAGCTAACTTTACTTCTTGTGGATCTGATGAATTCAACATTCTTCCCAGATAGTAAGTATTCATAATTGTTAAATCACCAACACCTGAAGCTACTGCTATAGCCTGTGCTGTATCATTACCTTTGGGTCTTCTTGCCATATTATTTACAATTCCCGCTGCCCAATCTCTAGCAAACTCTTCTCCTTCTAAGGCGATAAATGAAGCTAATAAAGACTGATTATAGATATTCAATGAAGTTCTTGCTAATATTCTTCCTCTCCATCTATCATCTGTTAAATCTGCATATGTAGATAATGCTGACTCATCTACCCTATTCTTAGCATAAACTATAATTCTAGCGCGAACAGTCAAGCCGAACCAATAATTTTCTTTATCCCTTAAATTAGCTGGTATATTATTAAATAATATATCACTCTTAACCGATTGTAATAAACCTTTTTCCTTAGCACGGTACAATCTACCAGCATCAGCTGTAATTAATAGATCAGCCGGTGTATCTTCTCCCTCTCTTTCGATTCTTTCGATTAACTCATCTGAAGTACCTTTCAAAACATTCACTTTAATACCTGTCTTCTCTTCAAACTTTTCAAGTAACTTTTCATCAGCTTCATAATGTCTGTTAGTATAAAGATTAACTTCTCCCTTATCCGAACCAAAGAAAGCATCAAAAAAACCAGCCGAAGCTGTAGAAACAGTAGCAATACTCAAAACTAAAGCTACAGTTAAAATAAATAATGACTTTTTCATTTTAATAGTAATCTCCTCCTAAAATCTTATTGATAATGATTTTCATAATTGTCTGTAAGTAATTATAATGAAAATCACTCTCACTGTCAAGGTTAATTTTCAATTATTAATTAAAAATACCATTTGAGCTAATTTGTTTTATTTTTAATCATAGGCCTGAATATAATCATAAATTCCTTCCTGACCTTTGTAAAGAATCACTTTATTATATACAGGATACAATAGTTTATCTTTCTCCCATTGCTTAATGGGCTGCAAATATTTTTTTAGATCACTTTCTTGACTAATTAAACTATTATATACTGCATTAGTCATTAAAATGTTCTTTGGCTTATTAGGCAATGATAATAGCTTAACATAAAAGTCCTCCACTCTCCTAACTCGGCCAACTATAAATTCCGGATGATAATAATCAATTACCCGCTCCTCTTCAAACGTATAAACTATAGTCTCAGTAGAATCAAAGTTTTTGTTCAAATAATGGCTTAATTTTATCACCGGAGGAGAACTCTTATTGTAAGTTCCTATTAGTGGTACAGAAGTCATAATTAATATTAAGACTAGAAGGCCATAGCTTAAATAATATATCCTATTTCCCAAATAATCCAAAATATAATCTAATCCTGCCACTATTAAAATTATGAATAACGGTACTAAAGTAATTATATGCCTAGGCTTAGCTACATTCTGTCCAAAGATCACCCATAAAAAATATGGAACAAACCAACTAGCCAAAAATAATTTATCTTTATTAGTCAATTTAACTTTTAAAATAAAACTAATCATTCCTAATAGAATAAATCCAGATAATATTAATTTAAATATTGAATCACCAGATTGATAAAACCCTAATCCGGCCACTAAGATATTATCATAAATTAACTTAATTAACCTTAACCCCAAAGAACTATCTGTAACTAAGGTTCCTCCCCAATCGTTAAAATGACCCACAGTAAAGTCAATTGCTATCTTAAGAAAGTCTAATAAACCTCCTGCTCTAACGGTCTGCCAGCTTAACCAAAGGAAGAATGCACTTATAAAACTTATTAGAGTCAGAATTATAGTTTTAAGCTCTTTCTTTTCTTTATACCATAAAATTAAACTAATTAATAATACTATAGAATAAGGAAAATAGGAGATCCTAACTCCTAAACCTAACCCTAAAACGACTGCACCACTTATTAAGTGCCATTTTCTATACTGAGTCTTTTGCCAACTTAAATAAGTTAAATATAAGAATAATAAGATAGACAAAGTACCCATCATATCAGACATAATCTTAGCACTTAAAATTAAATGTAGTGGACTAAATATCAAATATAATCCTGCTAATAAAGCAAATCTTTTATTAAAAATTCTATTAACTAATAAATAAAATGGAACTACCGATAAACCACCACATATCGCACTTATTAAAGCTAAAGACAACTCTTCATTGCCCACCCACTGATTAATAAACTTTCCCAACCAAATATAAACCGGGTAACCAGGAAAATGTGGTTGCATTAATGATAAATCATAGTATCTAATCCCTAAAATAAAGTCTACAGCATCCCAGCCATGAGGATAGGGACTTAGGAAGAATAACCTAACCCCAATTGCAATAAATATTAGAATTGAACCATAAATGATGACCCCCTCCTAAAAAACACTAAAGAATAATTTTAAATCATTAATATTTCTTTTACTTTAAATAACTTTTCTATTTATATGTCCGCCATTTGACTTCTCTTTCATATACCACTGTGTAAATTTTGCAACCCCTCTTCTGATATCAATTTGAGGTTGGTAATTTAATCTATCTTTAGCCTTAGTAATATCGGCATAAGTAACTGGCACATCTCCAGGCTGTGCGGGCAATTCTTTAATTTTAGACTTCTTTCCTAAGCTATTACCAATTACCTCAATCAAGGTTAGTAACTTAACTTGTCTTCCGGAACCTAGATTAAAGATTTCAAACCTTGGATTAACTTCTAGAACTAATTTAATACCTCTAACTATATCACTAATATAAGTATAATCTCTAGTAGTAGAACCATCTCCAAACATCGGGACAGGTTGCCCTTGAGCAATTAATTTAGTAAATTTACTAATTGCCATATTGGGTCTCTGTCGTGGTCCAAAAACAGTGAAGAAACGTAAAATAGATATATTTAAGTCATATAAATTATGATAATTCCTGCAAAATAATTCGGCCGATCTTTTAGCTGTAGCATAAGGTGATGCTTGTGAATCAAGTTTCATATCTTCACTAAAAGGAAGATCCTTTCTTTCCCCATAAACCGAGGAAGAAGAAGCAAATACAAACTGTTTTATATTATATTTGACAGCCAAATCTAATAAATTAATTGTCCCCTTCACATCAACATCGACATATAAGTTTGGTTTATCGATGGAATTACGTACTCCAGCCATAGCTGCTAAATGAATCACTTTATCAATTTCTTCTTTTTTAAAAATTTCAGCTAAGCGAATTTGGTTTAAAATATCTGTTCGATATAATTTAAAATTACCATGTTTTATAAATTGTTTAATATTATTCTCCTTAATCTTTGGGTCATAGTAATCATTAAAATTATCAATAACAACTACTTGATGCCCCACCTTCAATAAACTCTTTACTAAATTAGAACCGATAAATCCGGCTCCTCCAGTTACTAAAACTTTCATCTTATCACCTGCTTTTAAATTTTACTTCTTTCTTCTTTGCACTATGTATTTGTATTAAGTAATTGAAAATCGTTTTCAATATCATTTTAATTAATTATAATAAAAATCATTCTCAATGTCAAGAGCAAATAGAAAAACCTCCTTCACTATAATAAAGGAGGTTTAAAAAATCATTCAATCATTCAATTTTTTACTACCAATCACCGCTTGCCCTAAAGCAAGTCCACCGTCATTAGGTGGCACTTTTTCATGAAAGTATAAGTCTAAAACACCTTTGGCTCCTTTCTTCAACTTCTTCACCAAATATCTATTCTGCATTACTCCACCACTAAGAACAATCTTATTAAAATTATATTCTTTAGATAATCGTCCAACTAAATCTAAAGTAAATTCAACTACTGTATTATGAAACTTAGTTGCTATTTTCTCCTTCGCTATACCTGACTCTAAATCTACAATCATCTCTGCCCATAAAGACTCAGTCTTAATAATCCCCTGTTCTGTAATCGCAAAATTATAACATTCATTTACCTGCGGCTTTATTATTGATTCTAGTTTAATTGCTGCTTGACCAGTATAATCAGTAACAGTACAGATTCCTAACAAGGCTGACACTGCTGCAAATAAACGACCCATACTAGATGTTAACGGAGTATTAATTTTCTCTTCAATCTGAGCTTTAATAATCTGACGTTCAGTTTGTTCTAAATCAGGCAGAAATTTTTTAGCTAGTTCGATTCCTATATCTTCGAAATGATGATACAGATAGGAAAAGGCCATTCGATATGGATTTTTAACTGAAACTTCTCCGCCTGGCAAAGGCACATATTCTAAATGTCCAACTCGCTCCAAACTATCTAAGCCACCAACAAAGAATTCACCGCCCCAAACCTCTTCGTCTAAGCCATATCCAGTTCCATCAAAAGCTACTCCAATAACTTCCTCATCTAATTGATGTTCTACCATACAACTAGCAATATGAGCCTGATGATGCTGTACTTCAACTAATTCTATGCTATCTAAAATTTTACCATACCTAGTGCTCAAATAATCTGGATGCAAATCAGTAACTACTACTTCTGGGTTAACCTGTAATAAATACTGCAACTTGTTAATACTCTCTTGATAAAAGTTATAAGTCGCTAAGTTATTCAGATTCCCAATATGTTGACTCAAAAATATGTTCTGTTCTCTAACTAAAGCAAAAGTATTCTTCTGTTGTGCTCCACAAGCTAAAATATTTTTCTCTGCTTCCATATCCATTCTAATTGGAAATGGTACATATCCTCGCGATCTTCTTATCGGCACCATCTCGTCGCCTAATTTATACACCACTGAATCATCAACGCGGTTAGCGATCTGCCGGTCATTAGCTAAGATAGCATCAATCTTCACATCTAATTTATTGTATACTTCCTTACTAGATGTCATTAATGGCTGTCCACTAAGATTAGCACTAGTCAAGACAATTAAAGGCAACTCATCTGTTAAAAGAAGTTCATGAATAGGAGTATAAGGTAGCATCATCCCTAATTTATCAGTATCTGGATTAACCTCATTAGCTACCTTAAAGTTAACATCCGTTATCTGCTTAGTCTCTAAAAGAACTATTGGTGCTGCAGGTGAAGTTAACTCTTCAACTTCTATCTTATCTAAATCACAAATCTTTTCTATCACTTCCAAATTTTTAGCCATAACTGCTAACGGCTTACTAGGACGATGCTTAATCTTTCTTAATCTCCTTACCGCTTTTGGTTTAGTCGCATCACAAGCTAAATGATAACCACCTAAACCCTTAATAGCAACAATTTTACCGTCCAACAAAAGTTCTGTTGTTTTCTTTATCGGGGCACCTTCTATTATGTCACCTTTACTGTTAAGCAATTTTACACTAGGTCCACATTTTTCACAAGCATTTGGCTGAGCATGAAAGCGACGATCTAATGGAGTATTATATTCATCCTGACAATTAGAGCACATATTAAATTCTTTCATAGTAGTTAACGGACGATCATAAGGAGTCCCTTCGATAATTGTGAAACGCGGACCACAGTTCGTACAATTAATAAAGGGATAGTTATAACGTCTGTCACCTCTATCCTTCATTTCAGCACGGCAGTCATCACAGATAGCTACATCTGGAGTAATTAAGACTCTTTCTTCCCCATTGCTATTACTCCTTTTAATCAAGAAATCATCATAATCTAAAAGTTCTGAAGTGAAGTTTAGTGCTTTTTCTTTAATTCGAGCTAAGGGAGGTGCCTGCTCTTCAATAGCTAAATAGAAATCTTCAATTAACTTCTGCTTGCCTTCAACCTCAATCTCAACTCCCTTGACTGAATTCAATACCCAACCGAATAACTGATATTTTTTAGCTAAACGATAGATGAAAGGTCTAAATCCTACTCCCTGAACTATTCCGTTTATTTTGATTTTGGCTCTTACTTTCTGTTCTGCTTTAGGTAGTGACATAGTTATCCTCTCCTTAACAAATCCGCGGTAACATCTCTCCTGTTAACATATCTAAGACTCTACTTGCTCCAAAATTATTTTCTAAAACTACTCTACCCGGCTCGTCAGCTGTCACTTGACCAATAATTGCTGATTTAACACCATATTCCGATTTTTGCATTGCTTCTAATACATCTTCAACTTCTTCTTCAGGTACGATAACTATTAATTTACCTTCATTAGCTAGATAGAGTGGGTCGAGACCTAACATCTGACTAGCTGCTTCTACTGTTTCAGAAATAGGCAATTTATCTTCTTGTAATTTAATACCTACTTGAGAGGCTTCGGCTATTTCATTTAATGTCGTAGCTAACCCGCCGCGAGTAGGATCCCTTAATACTTTAACTTGATCCGTAACTTCTAAGATATCAGAGACTAAACCAGATAAAGGAGCTGTATCACTCTTGACTATAGTTTCGAATTCTAGACCTTTTCTTTCTGATAAAACAGCAATTCCGTGTTCTCCTAAGTTACCGTTAACCAAAATCATATCTCCAGGCTTTGCTCGGTCAGCAGAAATATTAAGTTTAGTTGATAGACTTCCAACACCAGTAGTATTAATATAAAGTTTGTCAGCTTCTCCTTTAGCTACTACTTTTGTATCACCAGTTACAATCTTAACTCCAGCTTTCTTTGCTGTTTCACTAACGGACTTAATCACCTGCTTTAATTCAGTTATCGGTAATCCTTCTTCAATAATCAAAGAAAGACTCAAATACTTCGGTATGGCTCCACTAGTAGCTAAATCATTAACTGTTCCACAGACTGCTAATTCACCAATATTACCACCAGGAAAGAAGATAGGATTGATTACGAAAGAATCAGTAGTAAAAGCTAATCGCTCTCCCTCTAAATCTAAGATTGCTGCATCATTTTTTGACCTTAATATTTCATTATCAAGCTCTTTAATAAATATTTCATCAATTAAGTTCTGTGTCAACTTACCACCACTACCGTGGCTTAATAATATCTCTTCCATTCCTATCATCTCCTATCATATTTATAATAGGCAGCACAAGAGCCTTCACTAGAAACCATACACGGCCCAACTGGATGTTGTGGATTACAAACATCACCAAATAACTGGCAGTCATAAGGTAACTTAATCCCTTTCAAGATTTCACCACAACTACAACCTTGAGGCTCATTACTATCTCCAACATCTAAATCTATCACATTTCTAATCTCATATTCTGCGTATTCATCTCTCAATTCTAAACCACTATTAGGAATAATTCCGATTCCTCGCCAAGCAGTATCAACCACTTGATACAATCGCCTAATCAAATCCTGGGCTATCTGATTTCCTTCATCTTTCACCACACGCCCATACCTATTCTCAACCTTAGCCTTAACCTTATCCTCAACCTCAACCTGAGCCTCAACCTTCTGCTTCAAAGCACCTTTAACTCCATCCAAAATATCCAACGGCTCAAAACCAGCCACTATCGCCGGTAAATCATACCTATTAACGACTTCCTCGTAAGCTTTACTTCCAATCATAATACTAACATGCCCCGGACAGATTAGCCCGTCAATCTTCACTTCATTATCATTTAATAGTGCTTCTAAAGCCGGAGGGATCAATTTATGAGCTACAAATAGTTTAAAATTATCTATCCCTTCCTCAATCGCTTCTTCTAAAGCAGCTGCTATTACTGGAATTGTTGTTTCAAAACCGACAGCTAAAAAGACTACTATTTTTTCTGGATTCTCTTTAGCAATCTCTACAGCAGCCAAAGGAGAATAAACAATCCTTATGTCTGCTCCTCGTGACTTCTCTTTCTCTAAAGAACTATTACTTCCCGGTACCTTTATCATATCACCAAAAGTTGTAACAATTACTTCCGGCATCTTACTAAGTGCTATCATCTCATCAATCTCTTGTTGAGAAGTAACACAGACTGGACACCCTGGCCCAGATAATAATTTAATATTCTTCGGTAAAAGAGACCTAAGACCATACTTAGAGATAGCCATCGTATGTGTCCCGCAAACTTCCATTAGCTTTAATTCCTCGTCTAATTTTTGAGATAATTCACTAATTTCATTGAGCATTGGCTTAATTAATTCTGGATTACGATATTTCTTCAAGACCTGCATAGAATTCCTCCAATAACTCTATTCTTTCTTTAGCTTCCTGAGCATCAATCTTGTTAATCGCATAACCGGCATGAATTAAAAGGTACTCTCCAACTTCAACATCAGGGACCAACTTAATTCCCACTTCAGTTCGATTACCATTTAAATCAACTACAGCATGCTTACCATCTATCGCAATCACCTCTGCCGGTACCGCTAAGCACATTCTTGGACCTCCTCTACTTTAGCTATTAGCCACTGATACCATTCTTCTAAACCTTCTTCTTTGATTGCAGAAACCTTAATTATCTCTATTCCTGGATTAATACTATAGACATCTTCTTCAAAAGCATCCATATCAAAGTCACAAGCCGGTAATAAATCCATCTTATTTAGTAATAAAACCTCTGAATTTCTAAACATAGATGGATACTTTAACGGTTTATCAGCGCCTTCAGTAATACTCATCGCCATCACCTTAGCTTCCTCACCTAAGGCAAAATCAGATGGACAGACTAGGTTTCCTACATTTTCGATAACCATTAAATTTAACAGATTAAGATCAAAATCTTCTAAAGCTTTTTGCACCATATTAGCATCTAAATGACAACCACCATCAGTATTAATCTGAATCACCGGAATATCATACTTCTCAATCCGTTCCGCATCTTTAGCAGTATAGATATCACCTTCAATAACACCTATATCCAATGTATTCCTTAATTCCTTAACCGTCTTCTCCAAAACAGTCGTCTTCCCCGCACCTGGTGATCCCATAAAATTGATAGACCAAATATTCTTCTCCCTCAATAATCTTTGGTTACAATCAGCCAATACATCATTAGCCTGTAAAACATCCGAAACAACTTTTATCTTTGCCATATATAATTTCCTCCCTTTTTTAGTTCAATTGACAATTGACGATTAACGATTAACAATTACAATCATTAAAAATCTTAACCTTAGCCTTAACCTTATATTTATAATAGACTCTGCTTTTAATTCGAAGGCTCTTTTCTGGGCTTCACTGTCTCGCCCAGCCTACAAATCAAGGCTCCTTACAGCTTTAAAACCCAAAAGCTGACGTGAATAAATTCTGCCGCAGCCTACGATAGACTCTGCTTTTAATTCGAAGGCTCTTTTCTGGGCTTCACTGTCTCGCCCAGCCTAAATCAAGGCTCCTTACAGCTTTAAAACCCAAAAGCTGACGTGAATAAATTCTGCGCAAACCTACGATAGACTCTGCTTTTAATTCGAAGGCTCTTTTCTGGGCTTCACTGTCAACTATCAACTGTCAACTGTAATATAGTCTATATATAATTCCCGTCCGGATATGGTTTCTGTATTAGTTGAATTACATTTAGGACAGATAAACCTTTTATCTATCGCAAATTCCTGCTCGCAATCATGGCAGTACCCTTTAGCTGGTACTTCCTCTATAATTAATTCTGCACCTTCACAGACTGTGTCTTTAGCAAAGTACTCAAAACAGAATTCTAAAGCACTAGGGACAGCAGCCGTCAATTGACCGACGGCCAATTTGACGGCTGAAACTTTAGTCAACTCTCGTTTCTTAATCTCTGTCTCTAGTTGTTCAAAGATGGACTGCATTAAAGACATTTCATGCATTGACTACTTCACCTGCCTTATTTGTATCACCTAATCCTAAATCTTCAATAATTTCATCTACTATTCTTGGAATTGCTGCTTCTACCTTCGGGGTACATCCTTCATGAAATGTCTGATTATCTACTACTTCTATAGCATAAATATCTATCTGATCAGGCATCTTCATCTCCATCATCTCTCCAAACTCTAATGCAGTTGCAAAGTTAATATCATGAGCTGAGGCTAATCTAAATGTCGACTTTAAGCTATCAACATCTAATTTATAGACTTGACCGGGCTCTACCTTGCTGGTTTTTATAGAATCAACAACTATCACCCGGTCATAGCCTGAGAGGAGATCAAGTAACCTAAAGCCTGCTAAAGAACTTTCTTGAAAGTCAATATTCTCTTTATTTATCCTTGCTTCTAATTCACGTACAACATAGAGACCTACGCCGTCATCAGAAACAATAGTATTACCCATTCCTAGGATAATAGTCTTCATTACTTCTCCATCCTTTTTATTACTTCTCCATCTTCATCATGAATATTAATCTGCATCGGCATCTGCCCTGGCAAAGAGTGAGTTGCACAAGATAGACATGGATCATAAGCTCTAAAGGCCATCTCTACCATATTTAATAGCCCATCATTAACTTCACCATTCGTAATTAGCCCTTGGGCTGCCTTCTTAATTGACATACAGATTGGAGCATGATTATTAGTAGTAGCTACAATTAAGTTTACCTTTTCTGTCATCCCCTGGTCGTTAGCTTTATAATGATGGAAAAGGGTGCCTCGTGGTGCTTCTACTACGCCTACCCCTTCATCTGGAGTCTCTGTTGGAATATTTCTAATATCTTCACTAGTAATTTCATCATCTTGACTTAATTCTAATAATCTTTCGGAAGCATAGATTAATTCAATTAATCTAGCCCAGTGATTTGCTAAAGTAGCATGGATTGGTCCACCACCTAAAGCAGAATACATATTCTCATAAGCCTCTTGGGCCTTAGGAGTTGCCATCCCCTCAGCTACATTTAATCTAGCCAATGGTCCCACGCGATAGATACCACTATCTGCACCATCAACAAAGCCTTTCCAACCGATATCCTTCAAATATGGGAACTTAATATAGGTCCATTCTTCTACTCTTTCTTCAACATAATCTAAGTAGTCATCTGCATCAAACTCTACTACTTGCTCACCAGTAGGACTGACTACTCTTAATTGACCATCATAGAAGTTAACATGTCCATTTTTATCTATCATCCCCATATAATTAGTCTCATGGGCATAAAAATCTTCTTTAATTAGTTCTAAATAGTCCTCATTATCTAAAACAACATCTTCAAAGATACCAAGTGAAAGTTCACTAAATTCAACTAAGGATTTAGCCATCTCTTCGACTTCTTGTCGTTCCTCTTCCGTTAATGACTTGCTCATCCCTCCTGGTAAACCACAGACTGGATGTGTTGCTTTTCCACCAAGCATCGCTTGAATCTTCTGGGCATAAGAACGATGTTTGATTACTTCTTCTCCGGTGTCTACTCCTACCTTAGCTATTACCCCTAGAATATTTCTATCTTCTGGATCAGCATCTGGCCCTACTACAAAGTCAGGAGCCGCTAAAGCATAGAAATGGGCTATATGCGAATGAATAATATGAGCTACATAAAATAGTTCTCTCAATTTATGCCCTGCCGCTGGCGGTTCTACTGAAAAGACACCATCTAAAGCCTTAGTCGCTGCCATATGGTGAGCCTCTGGACAGACTCCACATATTCGTGGTACAATTCGTGGCACCTCTTCTATTGGCCGATCTTGACAGAACTTTTCAAAACCTCTTAACTCTGGAACCTGAAAATATGCGTTTTCTACGTTACCTTCATCATTTAAAAATATCTCGATCTTACCATGACCTTCTAGACGAGTTACTGGATCTATTGTAATTCGTTCCATTATTTATCCCCCTCTCTAACCTAACTTCTTTCTTTTTAATAATGAATTAGACATGCCAAAGCGATAGAAAGTACCACCAGGATCTAAAATATCTTTAGCTATCTTAGCTATCTCTTCTTGATCGTCACTATCAATTACCGAAGCCACAGCACTAAGCAGCTTTGCACCTTGGTCAGCCACTTCAGATGTCGGTCCATAACAACCACGACACGGCATATTTACCGTTGGACAGTTAGCCCCACAGCCACCAGTAGTAGCTGAACCACAGCAGATAATACCTTGTTCTAATAAACAAAGTTCTGGATCTACATCTACTTCGTAAGGTCTTCTAAACTCTTTAACCTTCTTCTCTTTCTTCTCACGATCACATTCATCACAGACCGTCTTCTTACTAGCAATCACACTACCAACCGGTGGTAGATTATCATTAGCAATCGCTTCTACGGCTTTAATAATCAAATCAGTCGATGGTGGGCAACCTGGTAGATAATACTCTACTTCGATTAAGTCATCTAGCTTATAGACTGTATCAAAAAACTCCGGAATAGTTAACTCTCCCTCAGCCACTTCCGTCTTCGGCGTTGGTAAATTATTATCTGGATTATTAGTAGAAATCGTATCTACATAAGCTTCCTGAAAGATTTCATCTTTATTATGGAAGTTACCTAAGCTTGGAATTCCCCCATGACAAGCACAGGCTCCAAAAGCAACTACCACTTTACTCTTCTCACGAAGAAGCTCAGCTATCTCTCTCTGTTCTGTATTTCTGATAGCTCCATTAATGAACGAAACATCGATATTATCATCATCCATATTCTCTATATCTTCATATTTAAAGTCCATAGCTATCGGCCAAAGTACTATATTAGCCAATTCAGCCACATCTAATATCTTTTCATCTATATCTAAAGTGGCTACTTCACAACCACCACATCCTGCTGTCCAGTAGAAGGCAAAATTTAATTTATCACCCAATTAACTCACCTCCTGTCCGCTCAGAAACTTTTCCTAACGGACCAACTAATTTTACTTTTGCTACTAAATCCTTAACGACTTCAGCAAACTTTTCTCCTTCGTTAGCCGAAACCCAAGTTAACATAAATCTTTCTGGCTCAATACCAAACTGCGGTAGCATAGCCTTCAATACTTCAGACCTACGTGCTGCTTTATAGTTACCACTAACATAGTGGCAGTCACGAGGGTGTCAGCCACTAACTAAGATGCCATCGGCACCTTCTTTGAATGCTTTCAAAATATGGGATGGCTCAACTCGCCCTGAGCACATCACACGAATAATTTTGATGTTAGACGGATATTTAATTCGAGAAATACCAGCTAAATCTGCTCCTGCATAAGAACACCAATTACATAAAAAGCCTACTATATTTGGTTCGAACTCTTTACTTTCTGTCATGCTCCACAAACCCCCTCAATCTGAGCAAATATTTGTTCATTATCGAAGTTACGAACTCTTAAAGCTCCGGATGGACAGCCACCAACACAAGTTCCACAACCTTCGCATAATACTTCATTAACTGTACAAGCTCCTAATTCTTCATCATAACTGATTGCACTATATGGACATAATGGAATACAGACCTTACAACCAGAACAGATTTCTTAATTAACATGAGCAGAAATCGGCGAAACTGAAACTTTACCTTTAGTAATAACAGATAAGACTTCTGCTGCTGCCCCTGACCCCTGAGCAACCGAATCAGGAATATCCTTTGGACTCTGACAACACCCTGCTAAATAGATTCCTTCGGTAGCTGTTCGGAATGGATCAAGCTTAATATGTGATTCTAAGAAGAACCCATCATTGCTAGTCTGAATACCAAACGTCTGACCAACTTCAGTCTGACTAGCCTGTGGAATCAATGCCGTATTTAAAACGACCATATCTACTGGAATCTCCACAAACTCACCAATTAAAGTATTCTCAGCTCTAACTATTAATTTATCATCACGCTTAATTATTTCTGAACCTTTACCGCGTATAAAGTTGATACCTTCCTTTTGTACTCTATTATAGAACTCTTCATACTGTTTACCAAAGGTTCTCATATCAATATAGAACTCATAAACCTCAGCATCCGTCTTTTCCTTAGCTAAATGAGAGAATTTAACTGAGCTCATACAACAGACTCGTGAACAGTACTTTTTATAGTTCTCATCACGACTACCAATACAGTGCAATACAGCGACTGCTTCTGGCTCACTACCATCTTCTAGCTTAACCTTACCTCCAGTTGGCCCGGAAGCATTTGTCAATCGTTCAAATTCAAGCCCGGTAACTACATTATCATAAAGTCCATAACCCCACTGTGCAGCTCCAGATGGATCAAAGACTTCATAACCTGTCGCCATAATTATATTTCCTACTTCTATTTGATGCTCTTGCGGTCCCATCTCTAAATCAATAGCCTTGGCTTCACAAACTTCTACACACTTTCCACACTTAACACATGTGTCTCCATCAATTAAATATGAATTAGGAACTGCCTGAGGAAACGATCTATAAATAGCCTTCCGGTCTACTAAGCCCTCTTCAAACTCATCCTCGGTAGTAATTGGACAGACCTCACTACAGTCCCCACAGCTAGTACAATCATCTAAATCTACATAACGCGGTGTTTCGGTAACCGTCACATCAAAGTTCCCAATATATCCTGAAACCTCTGTTACTTGACTATTAGTTAAAAGATGTACTTCCTCTTTACGCGCTACTTCTACCATCTTAGGAGTCAAAATACAGGCTGCACAGTCTAAAGTTGGAAAAGTCTTATCTAATTTAGCCATCTTACCACCAATCGAAGGCTTCTTCTCAACTAAATATACTTCTTGACCACTATCAGCAATCTTTAGTGCTGCCTGAATACCACTAATTCCACCCCCAACTACTAATGTAGCCGGATTAATATCTACTTCTTTCTCTTCTAACGGTTCATGATAAGGCACACGATTAACTGCTGAAGAAACCAATGCCTTGGACTTTTCAGTTGCCTCGCCTTCATCTTCAGTTACCCAAGAACAGTGCTCCCGAATATTAGCCATTTCTAAAAAGTAACCGTTCAGACCACCATCTTCTAAAGCATATCTAAAGGTTGGTTCGTGCATTCGTGGCGAACAGGAAGCAACTACTATTCTATCTAAGTTATGCTCTGCAATATCTTTCTTTAATAAGTCCTGCCCTGGATCAGAACACATATACTTATAATCTCTTGATAATACTACATTTGGTAAATCCTTTGCATAATCTCTAACATCTTCTACATCTACTTTATCAGCAATATTAGAACCACAATGGCAGACATAGACACCTACTCTCGCTTCTTCTGTCAACTTATCTCACCCCCGCATACTTTTGAATTAATTCAGTTGGCTGTACAATACACTTTTCTAAACCTAAATCATCTGGCTCGATTCCTAAGGCTAGTCCTAATAATTGAGTGAAATAGACTATTGGCATCTCAAAATTAGTGCCATACTTTTGATTAATCTCATCTTGAAAAGCATCTAAATTCATCTGACAAAGAGGACAAGTAACTACCATCATTTCTGCCCCAGTGTCTACTGCTGCTTTTAACAAGAAATAGTTCAACTCTAAAGCCATCTCTTTTTTAGTAGTCATCAACGCTCCGCCACAGCACTTAGTCTTCATATTGAAATCTTTTACCTCAACACCTAGTCCTTCTAATAACTCATCTAAGGTAGTCGGCATCTCTGGATCATCGAAGCTATGGTCTGGTCTTACAATCTGACATCCATAGTATGGCACCGCCTTTACTCCTTCTAACTCTTCGAGTACTTGACAGATAATCTGGTCTAAACCATAATCATTGACTAAAACATCTAATAAATGCTTTACCTTAACCTCTCCCGAATAACTTAGATCAGCTGCTTCTAAAACCTCATCTACTTTTCCTCTTAAATCCGGTTTCTTATCATATGTCTGATTAACATTCTTATGAGCTACATAACAAGAGTTACACGGTACTGTCATGTCTAAACCTTGCTCCTCACTCCTGGCTAAATTTCTTGCTGGTAATGAAAGCGAAACTAATCTATCAGTAGATGAAGCTGCCGTAGCTCCACAACAGTTCCAATCCTCTACTTCTTCTAATTCAATTCCTAATACCTTACAGACTTCTTTTACCGATTCATCATAATCACTAGCCGAAGCATGCAAACTACAACCGGGATAATAACTATATTTCAATCTTTACGCCCCCTTCATCTCTTCTATCTTATCCAACATAGCCTCTAATTCATCTTGATGCTCTATCTTATCATTAACAAATGTTAACCTACCTCGCTGTAATAATTTCAGCCCTAACGGAGCAAACTTAAATAGATTCATAAAGTTCGTCTTTAATGAATAACGAGTGATTAGATCTCTTTCTGATAACCGACCATACTTTTTAATCACATTAGTAAACTCTTTATAAAAAGTTGGTGAATAATCTTTTTGATTATAAGTACCTTCCTCAATCGCGATCGTCTTTAAAGCATACATAACATCAGTAAACTTAATTCCTCTCGGACACCTCACTGCACATGCATAACAAGAAGCACACATCCAAATTGTCTTGCTCTTTAAGACTTTATCTTTATATCCAGCTCTAATTAAAGAAATTATCTTCCGTGGTGTATAATCCATCTGATAACTCGTTGGACAAGAGCCAGAACAAGTACCACACTGCATACAAGCACCTATATTCTCTCCTGAAGCTTCCTTAACCTGTTGAAAAAAATTAGAATCCACCTTCTGTTCCACTAATAAAGAACTCGCAGCCACAGCTGTCTGATTCACAATAAATTACACTCCTTTCTACTCTCCGAAAATAATTTAAATTTTAAAATACAGCTACCCAAATACCTAAAATTTTCGTGCTCCCCCCTTTCTTACTAATAAGAATGTTATCGACTAAATAAGGTTCCTATATTACAAGAAGTTAATTTACTTAACCTTAGTCTTTACCTTAGCCTTAACCTCAATCTTAACTTCAACACTCTCTTACTGTCATTAATATATAAATGCAACTATTGTGCCAATTTTTCTGAAAATGTCTGAAAAATGCCACAAGGACTACATTGACAGTAAATACAATTTTTCACAATCTTTTTGGACAAATTATAATTTTCTGAATTTTATATAAAATTATGTTCATTTTTTGTACACTTTTAAATGTGAAGAAATACGCTTGCTGCTATGCTGGTTAATGGACCTTGAAAAATAAAAAATGTATAGTTCCCGGACATGTTCGGAAACTATACACCTAAAAAGGTTAATTACCCATATATTATATAAATAAGGGTTTGCTGAGAAACATCTTCATTTTACTTCGCTCTTTTCTGATAAGTAGTATGCAATAATTGATGAGCCTTTTTATTTCCAACCCCCTCTAAATACTCTTCATACAACTCTTGAATAACCGGATTCTCATGAGATTTTCTAAGAGATTTACTATTATTAATGTTATATAAACCTTGCCCTCGCTTCATTACAATCTCTTCATTGGTAGGAATCGGTTGTCCTCCTCCACCTACACATCCGCCTGGACACGCCATGGCTTCTATAAAGTGATACTCTTTCTCTCCTCGTTTTACAGCTTCTAAAACCTTACTAGCATTACCTAAACCACTGACAACCGCGACTTTAATTGTCTGATTAGATAATTCAATCTTAGCTTCTCTTACTCCAGTTAA
Source organism: Candidatus Frackibacter sp. WG13 (assembly GCF_900114655.1). Classification (GTDB taxonomy): domain Bacteria; phylum Bacillota; class Halanaerobiia; order Halobacteroidales; family Acetohalobiaceae; genus Frackibacter. Next base: position 20,405 of record NZ_FOTT01000025.1, on the reverse strand, counting down.
TCCTTTAGCTTCTGTAAGTCGTAGTCCACTTAATTCTTCTCCAGTTAACTTTTCATAAACCGTTCGTAAAGCTGCCTCCATTACTCCTCCTGTTACTCCAAAGATATCAGCGGCTCCAGTACTAATCCCTAGTGGGTCATCAAAATCACTTCCAGATAGATTTAAAAAATCTACCCCTGTCATCTTTAACATTCTAGCTAATTCACGTGTTGTAAGCACTAAATCTACATCCTGACTACCATCTTTCATCATCTCTTCACGTGTTGCCTCGAACTTTTTAGCAGTACAAGGCATAACTGAGACTACTGTAATCTCTTCTCGTGAAAGATTCTCAATATCTGCATAATAACTTTTAGCTAACGCTCCAAACATCTGTTGTGGAGATTTGCAACTAGATAGATTCGGCAAGAAATCATTATGAAAATGTTCAACATACTTAATCCATCCAGGACTACAAGAAGTTAATAATGGAAAAGGCCCACCTTCTTTTAGCCTAGATAATAACTCATGTCCTTCCTCCATAATTGTTAAATCAGCTGTAAAATCAGTATCAAATACCTTATCAAAGCCTAATTTGCGGCAAGCGGTTACTAATTTATTAGTCATGGGTGTACCAGGTTCTACTCCAAATTCCTCTCCAATAGAGACTCTTACCGCAGGCGCTATCTGCACAACAACATGTTGATTGTCATCATTTAACGCCTCCCACACGTTATCAATAGCATCATTCTCTTTAATTGCCGCTACAGGACAAGCATGTAAACATTGACCACATAACGAGCATGCTACTTCATCTAAGTCTTTATTAAAGAAAGGAGCAATTAAGGTCTCAAAGCCACGATTATTAGGGAAGAGAACTTTAACACCTTGACTATCGTTACAAACACTGACACAACGACGACACTTAACACATTTATTAGGATCACGAATAAGTGATGGCGTCGATTCATCCAATTGATGTTCTATCCTCTTACCAGCAAACCTACTTCCGTCTACCCCTAACTCTTTAGAGAGACCCTGTAATTCACAGTTCAAACTTCGCTCACAGCTTAAACAATCTTGAGGATGATTAGCTAAGATTAGTTCTAAATTTAATCGTCTTAACTCTCTAACCTCAGGTGTATTAGTCTCAATTTCTAATCCATCACTTACTTGCAACACAAAAGCCGGTTCATACCCTCCTCCTCCTCCTTCTACTTTGACCATACAGATTCTACAGACGCCAATCTCATTCTTGTCTTTTAAATAACAAAGCGTTGGGATCTCTATTCCTGCCTTCTTTGCTACTTCTAAAACCGTTTGCCCAGCCGTTGCTTCTAACTCTTCACCATTAATTTTAACTTTCATGCTGTTTCACCCTTCCGCTCGCCTTCTTCTCTCTGTGTGACTAACTCTTGACAATCACCGGTTATGCAGACTTTAGCCGTAATGTGAGCTAAGTATTCATCTTTAAAGTAGTCTAAAGTACTATAAATAGATGTTGGCGCTGCCTGCCCTAAACCACAAAGTGCTGTTTTAGACATAACATTAGCCAAGTCACGTAATTTATCTAAATCCTTTAAGTTACTTTCCCCTTTAGAGATCCGATCTAACATTTCATACATGCGTGTATTCCCTTCTCGACATGGAGTACACTTTCCACAAGATTCATGTTCAAAGAAATGCATAAAACACTTTGCAATGTCGACAATACAATGGGACTCATCCATAATTAATAATGCTCCAGAACCTAAAGCACTTCCTACTTCAGCTAAAGAATCATAATCCATCGGTGTATCCAATAGCTCTTTCGGAATACATCCTCCTGAAGTTCCTCCAGTCTGAGCTACTTTAAACTCTCTACCGTCAGCCATTCCACCACCAAAACCTTCAATAATCTCCCTTAAAGTAGTACCCATCGGTACTTCAACCAAACCTTCATTCATTACATCACCACTTAGAGTAAAGACCTTGGTTCCAGTACAGTTCTCGATGCCAATCTTACTAAACCAATCAGCGCCCTTTTGGATAATAACCGGAATATTGGCCAAGGTCTCCACATTATTAATCAGAGTTGGCTGCCCCCATAAACCTTCGTTAGGAGGATAAGGAGGTTTAATCTGCGGTTCACCTCGTTCACCTTCGATAGAACGGAGTAAGGCTGTTTCTTCACCACAAACATAAGCCCCAGCCCCTTCTCTAATCTTAATTTCAAAGTCGAAATCTGAATCAAAAAGATTTTTGCCTAACACCCCTAATTCTTCCGCCTGTTCAATAGCCTTCTTCAATCTACTAACAGCTAATTGATATTCCCCCCGCACATAAATATAACCAGTATCCGCACCAACAGCATAACCAGCAATCGCCATGGATTCTAATAATGTATGCGGATCACCTTCCATAATTAACCGGTCCTTAGAAGTCCCAGGTTCTCCTTCATCAGCATTGGCAACAACATACTTTTCATCCCCATCAGCTTGATGAGTAAACTTCCACTTCAACCCCGCAGGAAAGCCAGCCCCTCCTCGACCTCTAAGTCCCGAATCCTCTATCATTGTAATTACTTCTTTAGGTGTCAATCTAGTTAAAGCAATCCCTAAAGCTCGATAACCGTCACGGCCAATATAATCTTTAATATCCTCTGGGTCTATAAGCCCACAATTCCTTAATACAATTCGCATCTCATCAGAAAAGATATCCTTCTTGTGATGAGCAGTAACATTCTCTTCGCTTTCATCCATTTCATACAGTAATCTATTAACTCTACGCCCTTTTAATAAATGTTCTTCTACAATTTCTCTTACATCTTCTATCTGCACCCCGCCATAATAGACTCCTTCTGGATAAATAACCATCAGCGGTCCCGCTTCACAAGCACCTAAACAATCAGTACTAATTACCTTTATTTCATCATTGAGCCCAAACCTCTTCAGTTCCTTAACTAAAATTCGCTCTACTTCTTTACCGCCTTTCTGTTTGCATTCCTGGCCAGTACAGACTAGAATATGTCCCCTATAAAAAGCCATCATTTAACCTCCTTCTTCTTTAATACTTCTCCAAAATCTCCTCTAACTTCTTAGCAGTTAAGTTACCATAAACCTGATCATTAACCATAATCGCTGGCGCAACTCCACAGACACCTAAACAACTAGTTAGTTCTAAGCTAAATTTATTATCTTTCGTTGTCTCACCTATATCAATACCTAATTCACTCTTTAGCTCTGTCAATACATTCATCGAACCCTTAACATGACATGGTGCACTCTCACAGACTCTAACTATATTCTCGCCTTTCTCTTCTGTATCTAATAAAGTATAAAAGCTCGCCACTCCATAAACCTTGCTTAACGGTAAGTCTAAATATTTAGCCACTAACTTTAAAACTTCTTCACTTAAATAACCTAACTTATCCTGGACTCTGTGTAAAATTGAAATCAAAGGAGTCTTTTCAGACTCATAACCTACTATAATCTCCTTAATTACTGCTTCCATAATATCTACCTCCTAAAATTTATAATCACTTGCTAATATATACATGCAATTTTTATTCCATACTTTTACTTAAAAGAAATTAAATGTAGCCCATCCCTATGTTAGTAAAGGATACAGACTTTTTGTTAATTCTTCTTCTTTTTTGATTCATCCGAATTTTCGCACAATTAGTGTTTGATATTAATACATTTAGCGTCATCAGTTAGCCAAAGCAGCTGTTATAACAATCATTAACGCCCTAAACAGAAAAACTGTATATTTTTCATACATGTATGAAAAATATACAGTGGTTTAATCCTTTTGAATTTTTAATATATTAATGCTATAACCATAAAAAGGTCACTTTTCGCGGCAGAATACATTTTTTGTGTTCTAATCATTAATCAAATATCATACTTACTTAATTTTTGATATAAAGTCGAACGCGAAATCTGTAATAACTCTGCAGCCTGTTTCTTATTCCAGTTAGTTAATTCTAAAGCTTGGTGAACGGCTTGTTTTTCTACTTCTGCCGTCAGTTCAGCTAAAGGCTGAATCTGTTCATCATTAATTAAAGTAGGTACATGACCATCAGTTTGTAGAATATAGTTTGGTAAGTTTTCAGGTTTAATCTCCTCATCATAAGTTAAACTAAAAGTCTGCATAATTATATTCTCTAACTCACGTACATTCCCAGGCCAATCATACTGCATTAGTTGATTCAAGGCATCTTTTGTTAATTGCTTGCGAGGAAGTCGTTGTTCAGCTGTTAATTTAGTAATAATATGATCAACGATCACCGGTAAGTCTTCAATTCTATTACGTAAGGCAGGAGTATTTATCGTAATTACATTTAAACGATAATAGAGGTCTTCACGAAAATCTCCATCTTTAACCATCTGTTTCAAATTACGATTAGTAGCTGCAATCACCCGTATATCTATATTTTGAGTATGATTACCACCTACTCGTTCTATTTCTTCTTCTTGTAGGACACGTAATAACTTAGACTGCATCCGCAAAGACATATCTCCTACCTCATCTAAAAAGATAGTCCCTTGGTCGGCTAATTCAAACTTACCGGCTTTGCCTCCCTTTTTAGCACCAGTAAAAGCACCTTCTTCATAACCAAATAATTCAGCTTCCAATAGACTTTCTGTAATTGCTGCACAGTTTACTTTAATGAAAGGTCCGTTTTTACGATGGCTGGCATTATGGATTGCATGAGCAAACATCTCTTTCCCAGTTCCACTTTCACCAAGAATCAAAATAGTTGACTTCGTCTGTGCTGCCTGTTGGGCTTTAATCTTAGCTTCTTTGACCTCTACGCTCTTGCCTTTAATATCATTAAAAGTATACTTAGTCTGTTGGTCCTGAGAAAGCTTATCTTTATAATAGTCTGCTTCTTCACGCGTCTGGTCTAATAGATAAGGCAAACACATCTCAATCTCATCCAATTCTTGATAAACCGCCACAGCCTTTTCACGACATGAATCATAACCACAAGCGCCGCAATTTAACTCATCGCTAGGTGTAACCTTATTCATATAAGTTAGGATCTCTTTAATTTCTTGTTCAGTCGGAGTCTCTAACTCCAAGGTCGAAGGATTAAATTCTCGATTAAAATCCATACCTTTTAATTCAATAACAGAATCATCATTATCATCATTCACTATATCATTAACTTGCTTCTCTTCCTCTTCTAAATAATCTTTAACCAACTTTTCCCTTGCAAATAAAGATAATTGACTATCTATTTGTGGTCCATCTATACATCCTGCACAGAATAATATATCTAATAACTTAACCTCAATCTCATTATTTAATACACCATTGATTAACTCTTTACAATTATGACTCCCTTCTGTAATCAATACTTCGTCATCATTAAAACTCTTTAAGTTAGCAGCTAATCCTCCCGATAGAGCAAAATCATCACTATGCTCAAAGTTCCCTTGCGTAAATTCAGTCACAGATAGAGTCGATAATTCTATATCTTCTTCGATACACATTTCCTTAACCTCTTTAAAAGTCAAGACCGCATCGATACTATCTTTTGACTTTTCTTGCTCCATCTCAGCCTTTTTAGCGGTACAAGGTCCAACAAAGACTACTTTAGCTTCTGGATTCTGTTCTTTAATCAACATCCCTGTAACCACCATCGGTGAAGCAAAAGGAAGTAATTTAGAAGCCAATTGAGGATAATGTTTTTCGACCAAATTAACTATTGTTGGACAAGCAGTACTAATTAAATTTTTTTCTTTAGAATCAGCTAAGTATTCATCATATCTTTCAGCTACTAAATTTGCCCCCAAAGCTACTCGATAGACTTGACTAAAACCCAATTGATGCAGGGCAGTAACTAACTGCCCTGGACTACAATCATTAAAAGAAGCGACAAATGATGGCGCCAAACAAGCTACTACTTCTTCTTGATGTTGTTGCCAACTTTTAACTTCTGTGCGATAACTTTTTACTTCTCGAGCATCTCTTGCACATACATCAAGACAACGACCACAATTAATACACCGCTCTTCAACTACTTTAGCTTGACTATCTTCTACTTTAATTGCTTTAGCAACACATTGCCGAACACACGCATAACACTTTTGACATTTAGTTCCGTCAATATCTATTATTGTAGCCACTTAGATCACTTCCTTAAAATCTTTTTAGTCTATTAACGCCTTAGAAAGAACCGGAATTACCTGTTTCTTTCTCGACATAACTCCTGGTAAATAGAAGCCAACTTCTTCTTCCTCACCGACAAAATTCCGTTTTACCAAACTTGTAGCAGTTTGATTATATAATAATAGGCTACCTTCATTTAAAACATCAGTCACTAATAAGAAAAGATAATCATTACCTGACTCCTTCTTAACTTCATTCATAACATTTAAAATATTATGCTGCATCTCTTTAAACTCAGCTAAATCCATAATTTCAATTTGACCGACTCCAATCTTTATTTCATCAAACTTATATTCTTTGTAATCATTTAAGATTAATTCTCTTGGCTCTAATTTATTCAAAACAGAACCTGCTTTAAATAACCGTCGCCCAAACTTTTCAATTTCCACTTCTACAATTTCTGCTAACTTTTCAGCAATCATTTTGTCAACCCCAGTGCAAGTGGGAGAACGGAAGATAACTGTATCTGACAGAATAGCCGATAGTAAAACGCCAGCTATCTCTACCGATAACTCAACTCCATATTCGAAATAGAGCTTAGCAATAATAGTTGCCGTGCTTCCTACTGGCTCATTTCTAACTAATATCGGCTCTAAAGTCTCTAAATCTCCTAATCGATGATGATCAATAACTTCAACTAAAGTTGCTTCTTCGATTCCATCTACGGCCTGACTCTTTTCATTGTGGTCAACTAAAATTACCTCTTTAGTCTCTACATCAATCAAATTACGAGCTGAAACTAAACCTAATAACCTATTTTGGCGATCAGTTACCGGATAACTACGATGAGCAGAATTAATAATCTCTTCTTTTACATCTTCAACTAATTCATCAGGATAGAACTTTTCAACCTCTGTACTCAGTACCTTAGAAATAGGAATACTCATATTAATTAATCTTGCCGCTGCAAAAGTATCATATGGCACACGAATAACTGTAATCCCTTTTTCAATAGCTAAATCCTTAACTTCAGATTTAATCTCTAAATTTCCAGTAACGATCAAACATGAGATCTCTCTTTCTAAAACTGCTTCCTGTGCTTTAATACGGTTCCCTAATAAGACTATATCACCAGGGTTAATATACTCACACATAGTTTCAGTATCCATAGCACCTGTGAAGATATTACCAGTAACCTCTGAACTTAAGTCCTGTTGATTATTAATTAACTCCCCATCTAAAGTTTGAATTATATTTTCTAATGAAGTTGGCACTTCACGTAACGATTCAACAGCCAATTCTTGTAAATACCTATGAGCAATATCACTAGCAGTCACTATACCTAATAACTTATTGTCCTTATCTACTACCGGGATTACTTTAATCGCTTCTTGTTCTAATAACTCCCCCACTTCTTTAATTGGGGTGCTAGGCAGAACCGACTTCAAATTACTCTTTTCCATAATATCACTGACTCTAGTATAAACATCAGTAACTAACTTAGGTGCTGGTAGATCAAAATAATCTAATACAAATTCAGTCTCCGGATTCAATTTCCCACATCTAGCTGCAACAACATTCTCACCTTGCTTCTGCTTTAACTCAGCATAACCAATTGCTGAACAGATAGAATCAGTATCCGGGTTCTGATGACCGATAACCAACTTTTCCTTAAACATTCACATATTCACTCTCCTACGATATATATTAGATTAATTTACTTTCTTCAAGGGGGCATAGTCAACTAACAACTTCTTAACTCCTTTATTCGGAAAAGCAACTGAAACCTGTAAGTCTTTCCCGCTACTAGTGGTACTAACTATTCTGCCAAGCCCCCATTTAGGATGTTCTACCTCTTCTCCTACTTGATATTCTTTCTCTGAATTCTCTTTCGAACTCTTTTCTTCTTTATTAAGCTTCTTCTTTTGACTCTCTTTCTTTTGATTAGCAAATAGATCGTCAGGAATCTCACTTAAAAACCTAGAAGGTGGATTATAAGAATCTTTACCATAGACTCTCCTTGCTACCGCATGAGTTAAATACAATTTTTCTTCAGCCCTAGTCATACCTACATAGCAGAGTCTTCTCTCTTCTTCTATATCCTCCGTAGCATCTAATGAACGTGAATGAGGAAATAATCCTTCTTCCATTCCACTCAAAAAGACTACTGGAAACTCTAAACCTTTAGCGCTATGCAAGGTCATCATTATTATCGCATCGGCATCATCTTCTAAATTATCTATGTCAGCAACTAAAGCTACCTCTTCTAGAAAACCACCTATACTTGTGTCGTCTCCTTCATTGACATATTCCTCAATAACAGTCAATAGTTCTTTTATATTCTCGACGCGACTTCTAGCTTGATCAGTCCCTTCTTCCTGTAACATTCTCAAATAACCTGTCTCATCTAATAGTTTTCTCGCTAATTCTAAAGCATCTACTTCATCTGCTTGTTGACGTAAATAAGATATTATCGCTCCAAACTTACTAACCTTAGCACTAAAGCGACTACTAATCGTACTAATCTCATCGACTCTCTGTACCGCCTCATATAGACTAATATTATTGTCATTAGCAAACTCATTTAACCTTTGTACTGTAGTTGCCCCAACCCCACGTTTAGGTACATTAATTATTCTTTGCAGGCTAACATCATCCGCAGGATTATATATCAACCTTAAATAACCTAAGATATCCTTAATCTCTTTACGGTCATAGAACTTCAAACCACCTACCATCCGATAAGGTATACCTTCCTTAATCAAAACATCTTCTAAAACCCGTGATTGAGCATTAGTCCGATATAAAATAGCAAAATCACTATAATCTAAATCTCCATTAGCTCTATTCTTTAAAATCTCTTTAGCAATATACTGTGCTTCTTCTCTTTCATTATGAGCTTTATATAATTGTAATGGTTCTCCACCAACATTATCAGTCCAAAGCTTCTTTGGTTTACGCCCTTGATTATTACGCACTACATAAAATGCAGCATCTAATATTTTCTCTGTCGAACGATAATTCTGTTCTAGCTTGACCACTTTCACGTCTGGATAATCCTTTTCAAAGTTTAGAATATTACTAATATCTGCACCTCTAAACCCATAAATCCCCTGGTCATCATCACCTACTACACAGATATTCTGATACTCTCTGGCCAATAAATTAACTAATTTATATTGGGCATGGTTCACATCTTGATACTCATCAATTAGAATATATTTAAAACGCTCTTGATAGTATTCTAAGACTAGTTCATACTCACTAAATAGTTCGACTGTCTTCATAATCAAATCATCAAAATCGAACGCATTATTATTCTTCAAACGGGTTTGGTACAATTCATAAACTTCACCAACTATTCGTTCAAAATAACTACCTACCCGTTCTTGATATGTATCTACATCTACTAGTTCATTCTTAGCATTACTAATCTGATTTAAAATTGACCTAGGCTTGAACTGTTTAGTATCTAAATCTAATTCATTCTTAATGATATCTTTAATTACCGATTTTTGATCAGTAGTGTCATAAATCACAAAGTTATTATCATAACCTAATTTATTAGCTTCTCTACGTAAGATTCTTACTGCAATTGAATGAAAAGTACTCATCCATAATGCTTCACTATCTTTAGCAATCAACTTTTCAATTCTTTCTTGCATCTCACTAGCAGCTTTATTAGTAAATGTAACTGCTAAAATATTATAAGGGTCAACCCCTTTTTCTTGAATTAAATAAGCAATCCGATGGGTCAAAACCCTTGTCTTTCCACTGCCAGCCCCTGCCAATACTAACAAAGGCCCTTCTACATACTGTACTGCTTCTTTCTGTTGTGGATTTAAGCCACGCAAAAGTTCCATCTTTGAGCTCCTCCTTATTTACTAATCACTATCATTATAACTAATAAAAGTAGAATGGTCAATTAATTATATGAGAACCTTGACCTTACATAATTCATAGCTGACGTCAAAAATTTCATATTAATTATACTTGAAATTTAATTATGAAATTCGCTTATATAAAACACTAAGTTCTAATCCTCAATAATCTATCATAAATTTATTCTATAGAAAGGAGTCAATAGTATGAAAAGAATACTTCTGTTTCTGTTCATCTTAGCCTTTTGTAGTGGATTAACTATCAGTCTCATCTTTGCTCCTAAGACATCTACCAAACCAAAGACTGACCTAAATCTTCCCAATTTAACCCTTAAAACTGATACCGGTCAAAAGATTAACTTTAGTAAAGATATCAATAATAAGACTATCTTGCTTTTTTGGTTACCTAAATCTAATAGCTGCCAAAAACAACTTCAAATTTTAGAAGAAACTAAAACTAAACTCCAAAAGGAGATTAAAGTTTATGGTGTTTCTATTGGAAATATCCCATCAGATGAATTAAATAAAATAAAGAAAGAGAATAGCATAACCTATCCTCTCGTAATCGATAGGGAAGCCAAGCTATCAGAGAAGTTATTAATCAGTGCTATCCCTACTATGATCTTTATTAATAGCGAAGGTACAATTGTAGAAGAACATGTTGGTTTGATGAATAAAGAAGATTTAGAAAGAACTATAAATTCTATGACTCAATAGAATCAATGATTAACAGATATATAATTAAGACTCTTGCATAATTAATTACTAACGCCTAAAATTTTATATTAGTTATACTTGACATCTAACTATAAGACTTATTTAGTTAAATCACTTTAAAAATGAATATATTTTAACCCCTATAAACAGCAAACTTCCACCTACCATATATAACCACCCAACTACTTGCGCAAAAAGCCTTTCCCGCTCTAAGTTGGCTTCGTTTAAGTTATGGGTCTCATAAAAAGCAGAGTAAGCACCAATCCCGACTACTATAATAGCCGGCAATGTAGTATAAACACTGACTAAATACTCCATTAACAACTTCAAATATTCACCAAAGATTACCATCTTCTCACCCCACCTTATTTACTACAAAATTTATTTAACTAAACCAATTCTTCTAATATTAACTTCTGCTTTAATAATTACCTGGGCATCAGCAAACTCCTGATGCCAACTCTCTTTAACTTTTTTCCAATATTGCGGTTGATGACGACGTAACTGTTCTCCAAATCCAAAGAAGTCAGTCTGAAATTCTTGTTGAGCCTTCTTAATCACATCTCGAGCTCTACCTTCAATATGCTCTTCAACATTTTCTTCTATCGCTTTAATATATTTATCATTCATAGCATTTGTATCGCTGCCTACCTCTGCTATATTACCTTCGGTTCCTATCTGCACTTCAAAGATTAGTTTACCTGCTTTTACCCGTGATTTAATCATTGTCTGTGCATTCCTGATTTCATAAGTTGTCTCTTTCCCGGGTTCTTCTGGATCTTGAACAACGACATCTCCTCCTTGTACATCTCCCCTAACCCATAAGGCAGCTCTAGTCTCTACTTCGCCTAACCAGCCTACCATCTTGTCTCCTCTAAAGACTGCTGACCCTGCTACCTTTAGGTCAGTGCCTCCATCACGTACTCGTGGCACTAATGAGCCAGCATTAGTATGCATGTTAATCATCAGTTGCCCAATATCTATATCCGCTAAACGAGACGTTTCTATTTTATTCTTTAAAATACCGGTTAAATATGTACTGGTCACTTGTTCTACTGGTATTTTCCGAATTAATATATGTTTAGCAGACTTTTTACTAACAAAGATCTTAACTCGTCGCTGAACTTCATTATCTCTTTCAAAGAAATCTAGTAATCCTTGAATTCCGCGGCGAGCCAACTTTTCATGAAAGATAATCGCTTTCAAATGACCAAGATAGACACGACGATTAATGCGGGTCGTTAGCTGGCGCAAAGCTTCAAAAGGACTACTAGCAATTGTAGCTGGACTCCAACTAGGTTCTCCGCCTCCACTACCACCATCACTACCTGCTAAATTACGCACAATTGGCGCTTCAATAGTTAAGCGAACCTGTCCTTTAGACCTTCGCTCTGTCCGTTCAATTATCTCTTCAAAAGAAGGATCCTCTAATTCAGCTAGCTTAGCCTCTACTTCACTCAAAGTAGGCTCTTCATTTCCTTTTTGCTTCAGCTCCTTCTTCATTCTCTTTTCTAGCTCTTCTATCTTCTTTTGCACACTCTTCGGCTCATCAATTGCAATACCAAAAACAAATAAACGTTTATCAATCTCAATACGGTCCCAACAACCACTTACTATGCCAGTAATTATTATGATAATCAATCCAACTAATGCTAATTTAAATAATCGTTGCATACTCACCCTTCTCCTTAATCATTATCTTCTTCTCCCCATTTATTATTTTCACGCTCTATATCTTGACGATTAGGATCTGTAGGTTTTAACTCCTCTGGACGTTTAGTCATCAAGTGGATTGGTCCTCTAATGAAAGCATCCTTCCAATCAGAGATACGATAAGGTGCTAATGGACTCAAATAAGCAACTCCAAAGCTCTTTAAAGTAACTAAGTGGATTAATACCGCTAAGATTCCTAACATAATACCATATAGTCCTAATACTGCAGCTAAGATCATATATACAAATCTGATTAATCTAATCGAAAGTGAAACACTATAGTCGGGGGTAATAAAGGAAGCAATAGCTGTAATTGCCACTACAATCACCATAACTGGACTAGCAATTCCAGCTGTAACAGCTGCCTGTCCAATTACCAAACCACCAACAATACCTATAGTCTGACCGATAGGACCTGGTAGTCTAATTCCCGCTTCTCGTAATAATTCGATAGTTATTTCCATAATAACGGCCTCTATAAAAGCGGGAAACGGAACCCCTTCCCTTGTAGCTGCTAGACTAACCATTAGCTCTGTCGGGAGCATCCCTGGATGAAATGAAGTTAAAGCCACAAAAAGTGCCGGCGTCAAGGTTGCTATGAAAATAGAAACAAATCTTAAGAACCGAATACCACTCATCGCTATCCAGCGTTCATTATAATCCTCCGGCGAATGATAAAGCTGAGTAAATGTCGCCGGTACTATCAATACAAAGGGTGTATTATCTACTAAGATAGCAACTCTTCCCTCTAATAATGACCCAACTGTCTTATCTGGACGCTCCGTAGTCTGCATCTGCGGAAAGATAGAATAATGACTATCCTCAATTAATTGCTCAATATAACCACTTTCTAAGATAACATCAGTATCTATAGTGTCTAAACGAGCCTTAACTTCATCAATAACTGTTTCGTTTGCTATTCCTTTTATGTAGGCTAATGAAACATCTGTCTTAGTCCTTCTACCTACTTTAACCGCTTCTATCTTAAAATTAGGATCTCTAATTCTACGCCGTAGCAGACTAGTATTCGTTCGTAAAGTTTCGGTAAATCCATCCCTAGGACCACGAATAACCGATTCAGTCTGTGGCTCTTGCACACCTCTACTCTCCCAACCACGAGCACTAATAATCAATGCCTCCTTGGCCCCATCAAAGAGTACTGCTGTATCCCCTGATAAGACTGAGAGCACTAGCTCATCAAAACTATCTGTCTTATTAACTGAATCTACCGAAACAATAAAGCTTTCTGCAATTTGAAGCAAATTACTCTTCTTAAGTTCCAAAGCTAACTCTGTTTCTCTTACTCTATGCATTAATGGAGTTAAAATCTGCTCATTAAGAATTGCTTTTTTTATCATACCATCTACATAGAACAACATCCCTTTTAAGTCGTCTCTACCTCCAATATTAAATTCTCTAAAACTAATATCAGCATTATCTCCGAGCAACTGTTCTAAATATTCTTTATTCTTAGCTAACTTCTTAGCTAATTTTGGTGCTTGCTTATCATTCTTTTCACCGGCTGATTCACGTTTTAATAATTTTTTAAACCTCTTTTTTATCCTCTTCCACATCTAAGTCCCTCCAATTATTACTCTTTAATTGGTAATTAAATCATGACCTAAAGTTAGTATAAATATTTCTACAAAAAATATACAAAAATAAGCCCTCTTAGGCTATGAATCCTAAGAGGGCTTATTGACATTTAAATATGAAATATGTTTTTTAATAATATAATCAATCTATTTACTCAAAATGTTCCGCGCAATAACAACTCCCGAGGCTGAAGCTTGAATTAAACCTCTAGTAATACCTGCACCATCTCCAGCTACATATAGATTTTCAACTTTAGTCTCTAGATTATCATTAACCTTTAATCTTGAAGAGTAAAACTTAACTTCAACACCATATAATAATGTATGACGTGAATAGATTCCTGGAGCTACTCTATCTAAAGCTTCTAACATCTCTACAATTGCTGTCATGTGTCGATAAGGTAACACTAAGCTTAAGTCACCTGGTGTAGCTTCTTTTAAAGTCGGTTCCACTAAACCACGTTGAATCCTACTTTCAGTAGAGCGTCGACCACTTAAGAAGTCACCTAACCGTTGTACTAAGACTCCACCACCTAATAGATTAGCTAAACGAGCAATATCCTTACCGTAAGTAATCGGCTCTTTAAATGGTTCAGTAAAGGTCTTACTAACTAATAAGGCAAAATTTGTATTCTGAGTCTTGATATGAGCATGACTGTGCCCATTGACAGTTATTAGGCCACTATTATTCTCATTAACAACTTCACCTTGTGGACACATACAGAAAGTTCGTACTTTATCATCAAAAGTAGGCGTCTGATAAATAAATTTAGATTCATAAATCACATCAGTTAAATTCTCAAGAACCGCTGATGGCACCTCTACTCTTACCCCAATATCAACAGGGTTAATCGCCATATCTATCCCTAGTTTACCTGCTTCCTTACTTAACCATTCTGCATTCTCACGCCCAGGTGCAACAACAACATTATCTGCATTGATAATCTCACCATCAACCAATTCCACTCCCGTAATTCGATCATTCTCAACTATAAGCTCATCTGCTTTGACACCTATCCTAACCTCTACATCATTATCTAATAGATATTCTTTCATATTAGTTAGAACTTCTTGACTATATCCCGTCCCTAAATGCCGGATACGAGAAGGTACAAATTTTAATTCAGCTTGAATCGCTTGATGATGTATATCATCCAAAACTTCTGCGGAAGCACCATACACTTCTTCAGGAGCACCAAACTTCAAATACTCTTCGTCAACATAATCGATTAACTCTACTAATTTTTCCTTACCTATATAATTAGCTAAGTTACCACCTACCTCTGGTGATAATGTTAATTTACCATCACTAAAAGCACCAGCACCACCCCAGCCACAAACAATTGAACAGTTATTACAAGCAATACATTTAATCTCCTTATCCTTAGCCGGGCAACTTCGTCGGTCAATATCTGGTCCTTTCTCTAAAATTAAGATATCAAGTCCTGACTCCTCTTTAATCAATTCTAAAGCAGTAAAAATCCCAGCAGGTCCAGCTCCTACAATTACTAAATCATAATTTTTAGTTCGTTGTGACATGATCAATCCACCTCTTTTTTGTTTGAATGTTCACTCCTTTACTTATTATTCTGTTTAAATTTACAAAATCCTTCTTCTTTTATGATTTAAATGGGGACATCCGATTAGCCCTTCTAATCAATCTAATTAAATATATATAGAATCCAATTACTATCATCATCACTACAGTCATAGAGATTAAATTGCCTACTACCAAGAAATCATAAATCCCATGTAACAAAACCACTTGTCCCAACCCAATAGTAATTAACGTAACTTCTGAACCACGTTGCATCTTAGCTAAACCTAAATAATATCCTGCTATTCCAGAAAGAGAAGCATGTACTAAAGTAGTAATAAATGCCCTAATAATGCCTACTTGATAACCAAAAACAACGGTATATAATAAATTTTCAACTACTGCAAAGCCTAAACCAACACTAATTGCGTAGATAATTCCATCCATCACTTCATTAAATTCCTCCGAAGGATAGATTCCATAACGCACAGCTGCAAACTTAAAGAACTCTTCTGTTAGACCAATAACTAAGATTGTTAATAAAAATAATTTAATTAAATTAGTATTAGCAGTAATCTGATTAGCAAAAGGTAGTTCAATAATTCCAACTGGTATTACCGCTAATGCTCCATAAATAAAAGCTTTTATAATCATTCTTATAGGTTCAGGCTCATACCGATCTTGACGATAAAAGAAATAAACCCACAATAGACCAGGAACTAAAGAAACCAGTAACAACCAAAATACTCGCATTTAATCACCTTTCTTTATTTAGAAATAAAAAGATAACGGCAGCACTGCCGTTATAAATAAGTAAATTCTATATCTATTCTATCTCAGACTTTAACGCATCATCTTCTTTTGGTTGTTCTACCTCTTTGTTCTTATCTTCACTATCATAATTCACTTCAGGCTCAAAAATAACACGGTCCCCAGGATTTAAAGAGTAATATTCTGAACGCTCAACCCCATTAACCATTATCTTTGCCATATATTTACCTGGTACTTCTAATACACGTTTTAAACTTCCAATTGTCATATTCTTTCTTACAATCATATCTACTACTGTTGGTTTAATCATTGACTTTGTTGGATTGTTAAATTCTAATTTGATTTTCACTATAATCCACTCCTTCTTAGGTTGCTATAACAGTCAAGAAGTCTTTATCTAGACCTATTATAACCATATAGACTTACTAATATTCTTTAATATTAGCTATAAGAGTGGACTTCTAAAATAAAAATTAATTCTCTCCCTTCTCCTTCGCCATTTTTGCTCTTCGCCGATTAATAATCTGCTGTTTTAAAACAAAATTAGAAATTTGATTCTCAATTTTGCTACTTCTAAAATCAAATTTAACTCCCATTTCATAATCCTCTTCTCTATCCATAATTCTTACTACTTCTCCTAAAATTTTAAATTCTTCACCTTTTAGACTAAAGTTAAGTTCAACTACTAATCCTTTTAACAATCTAATATCCGAAAGCATACAGATACCACCGCCACTGATATCTACCATCTGTCCAGCACCTTTTTTCTCTTCTAAGTGAGTTAAATTTTCTCCTTGATAACTGACCGGACTGAACTGAATATCAGTCTTATATTCAACCCTAACAAACTGCCTCCGCTGGCGCCTATTAATTATATCAGGTAGTTTTAACTTAATTATCTCTTCTTCTCTAGACTTGATTTCTGTAGTAAAATAATGAACTCCTTGAGAACTATCTATATAAATCACCTGTATAGCATCACTAATTTTAAAATCTAAATCACCTTTTAATTTAATGATGAATTCATCTTCTTTTACTTCAGTTAATTGCCCTATTGCGGTTTTAGTTAAGTCACTAAAATCATCTTTGGGCTTTCTCAAGTTAATTTCATTGCCCTTTAAGTCCTCAATATGCATAATATCACAACACCTTTTAGGTTAAAAGTATGATATTATTATATCATTTAATAAGATACTTTGCAATCTGTCTACTTTTCTCTAATTATTCTGTTATAAATATTTTTGACTTAAACACTATCATTCTGTCTTATTTCGATATTATTTGATTCATTTTCTTCTTGGCCCTTCATAGTTGCTTTATCCCAAATTGTTTCATGTAAATAATAGATTAAAATCTTTAGTACTACCTCTATCAACGCCACTGATCCTGCTATCTCTAACTCTCCAGTTAAAAAGTATACTATCGCCATCGTTGTACTTGTAGCAGTTATCCGCCAAGTAATACTCTTTAAAATCCGCCTTAACTTATCACTCACTATTAACTACCTCCAACTTTTATCAGTTTACAGTTGACGGTTGACAGTGGAGCTAAGTAGAAGATCCCAAATTAAAAAGCAGTAAACTATCATAAGCTCATAATCAGCCTTGATTTTTAGGCTGAGTAAAACAATTAATTCATTATTGAAAATGTTTATTTTTTCTTATTCTTTCTTCTTTCCTGATACTCAAAAGCGTCTTCTTTAAAACCTTCAAGTATAAACTACTTTAATTCGAAAACTCTTTAAACTATTTTAACTGTCAACTGTAAATTGTCAACTGTCAACTAAAATTACTCCCACGGGTTAAATATTATACCTCTATCCTGTAAAAGTCCTTTAATCCGATTAGCTGACTTCTCCGCCGTTTCAAACTTCGGAATATGCAGATCGTATGAGATATCCGTAGTCACATTCTCACCAAGCCAAACAGTCTCTATCTTCTCTGGATTAACCGTTGTCTTAATTAGCTCTAAGTCTTCCTGTGTCAACTCTACAGCTGTAACAGCCAAGATTCCCCCAGCATCAAGCATGATATGTGATACTTCAGCTAGTCTTCTTAAATGTTCTTCTCTATAACTCTTATCCTCTTCGCTTTTAATATCAGCATCTACTCCGTAGAGTAAATTACCGATTCCTAAGAAGTATACTATCTTACCGTCGTTAAACAAACGCTTCTCTAAAGCCTTAGCTGTTGGCTTCTTACCTACGTCTTCTTCGCCAGTAATTAAGACTAGAGTTGACTTCTGATTATACTTCTCTGCTCGCTCATCATTAGTAATATGGCTCTTTTCCCATTTGTAATTCCTAAGCATAACTTTCTCTCTTACCCAGCTCTGTTCATCCTCTAAGGCTTTCTGGATTATACCTCCGCCTGCTATTTCGTACTCATCTACGATTACAAAGCGGCTGGTTTCTGCTATCTCACTAGCTAAATCAAAAGCTATCGCTTTTTCTAGCTTGAGAATACATTCAGCTACATCATGTCTCTCTATCTCATCTTTAGCCTCGTCTTGGTTTAAATCCGAAGCATCGATTACTCGTTCTATCTTCTCTATCTTTGCTCTTACTTTCGCTGTCCCTAATTTTAAATAGTAGTCTTTCTTCTTCTCCATCGGTTTCTTACCTAACCAAAAGAGATTGGCTCTAATCCGTGAGGTTGCTTCCGGTCGAGGTTCATCAGCTAATGTAGCCATCTCTCCACGAGTCACATATATCTGTTCCTCTAAAGTAAATCCTGTCGAATGACCTACGCCGATACTCTCCGGTGACGGCGCACTAAAGGCTTCGATAGACTTAACTTTACTTCGTTTCCCCGATGGATAGAAGACAACTTCATCCCCAACACTCATTTGACCAGCTTCTATCTTACCAGCAACGATCCGTCGATTATCGCCACCTTTAGTAAACTTATAAACATCCTGGACCGGCATTCTAAACGGCTTATCCGCTGGTAATTCTTCAGCTTTAAAGCTATCTAATACTTCTAAGACAGTCTTATCTTCATACCAAGCTGTCTTATCCGATAGACTAGCTATATTATCGCCTTCGATACCACTAACCGGCACAAAAGAATCAGGTTCAATATCTATCTGCTGCAAAAATTCAGTATACTCTTCGACTATCTCTTCAAATACCTCTTGCTCATAATCAACTAAATCCATCTTATTAACTAAAACCGTCACCTGCTTAATCCCTAACATCGATAACATATAACCGTGACGTCGAGAATTCTCCTGTACACCTTCATTAGCATCAATCACTAATAAAGCCGCCTCAGCTCTAGATGCCCCCGTCACCATATTCTTCAAAAACTCAATATGTCCCGGCGCATCGATAATAATATACTGCCTCATATCAGTCTCAAAAAAGCATCGCGCCGAATCGATAGTAATCCCCTGTGCTTGCTCATCCTTCAATGCATCCAAAAGAAATGCATACTCAAACGGCTTAGAATTCCGCCGACAAGTCTCCTTAACCTGCTCCAACTTACCATCAGGTAAAGAATCAGTATCAGCCAATAACCGCCCAATAATAGTACTCTTCCCATGATCAACATGACCAGCAATAACTATATTTAAATCATCTTTTTGATTATCTACTATATCAGTCATCAACGACTCTCCTCTGTTATTTTGATAAGAAACAATTTTTGACAGTCGAGTAAAAGCTGATAACTCTAATTAAAGTTATCAGACAGTCCTCTTCAAACCGTACATGAGATTTTCCCTCATACGGCTTCCCTTTAGACTTCATCTAAAGCTTTCACAAGTGTCAGTTTAATAAGCACTAGGTTTTATTAATCCGTATTTCTCAACTAATACCTTGTATGCTCCTTTACTATAGAGCTTGCTTCTTCTCTGACTTTTCCTTTTATAGTACCTGCCTAACCTACACTTTAGGTACCATTCTATATTCCTTTTTGCTTTATTTGGATAACTTACCCCTTCTATGGAAAAATAGTTTATCCAGCCTCTAATTTTTGAGTTTAGTTCATTTGCGATTCTCATTGGCACCAGATGGCCAGATTTCTTTAAATAACTTCCTATTTTCCTTCTTAACTTTTTCAGGGATTTCTTACTCGGGAATACATTCCAATATCTCTTGTCTTCATT
>NZ_FOTT01000043.1 GCF_900114655.1 Candidatus Frackibacter sp. WG13 | reverse complement strand
TGATTGTAACACAAAAACACCAAATATTATCTGATTAAACTAAGATTTAAATACTAAAAATCAAGTTTCAACAATATATAATTAAATATCCTGAAGATAGTCCTTATCCAGTAACTATCCCTGGGTTCTTGAATAACTTTTTAACATTACTGGCCAAAACTTTAAAGCCAAAGAATAATTTTGAACGCACTTTACCCCTAACAGGCATTGAGTCGACATTGTAGAACCTTCTGAAGACAGAAGGTAATCCTTCAACTCCAGCCCGTTGGTTGGTGAGTTCAATAAATTCATCAGTTTTCATCCTGTTGCGGTAAATATCTCTTAAGTATCTGTCTTTATCGAATCTGGCTGTATTAGCTTTCTTCTGAAATTGAATTCTGCATTTTTCTTTAAGACTGCAGGTTGCACAGACTTTTTTAGAGAACTTTGCAGTACAGACATCTTTTTCAGCATCATAATCACTGTAAAATGGTTCTTCACCGTTAACACAGGATGTAACAAGGTTATCTTCATCTAAGTTAAAAGTTGTTCCATAACTCATTTTAGATTTAGACTGTTTTCTACCAGTTAACTGGCCAGGTATTAATTCAATACCTTTAGCAACAGCTTTTTTAGCAAGAGCAATGGTGAAATATGCTCCATCAACAATCATTTTAAGTGGGTTATCTAAGCTAGTTTCTTTAGCTAAATCATCTATTGTATCAGCACTGAATTTTTGGTCGCTGTATATGTTTTCTTTAAAATCGTAATTTTTAATGATACTGTTATCACCATCAAATACTTCAACAACATTAGCAGTGTAACCAGTATTATCTCCATATTTAAAACGATAAGTTGCATCTGGATCACTGGGGTTTTGAAGGATATCTGAATCCAGTTCTTTAGCATCTTTGGCTTCAATATTATCTGGATCAAGGTCATCAAAATCATCATGATCAGTCTGTTCACCGAGCATTCTTTTTAAAAGCTTGAATTCTTCAGTTTCTGATATTTTAGAATCACTTTTTAAAGCTGCTTGGTAGAGCATCTGTGATTGTTTTAAAAGAAAATCTAGTTTGGATTCACCGTCTTTATCTCTAGTTTTGTAGATAGTCTCATTTTTATGTCCTTTATCTAAATAGCTGAGACAGCTTTCAGGTATTACAGCTTTATCTAGTTGATTGAGCTTTTTAATTAAATTAGCGTTCACAGTATATACCAGTTCTATCCGAGAAAGATTTCTGCAGGAAGAAGCAACCATAAAAGAATCAACTCTAACTTTTTCATTGTCGATCTTTAAAGTTTGAGCAATAAGTTCAGAAAGAGATTCTACTTCTTCTTTAATTAGATCTCTACCAGTTTCTTTTTCATAAGCATAAACTCTTTTTCTGAAATTAGAAAAAGTATTAATTGAAACTGGAGGTTTTTCTTCACTGGTGAGCCTTAAAGCATACTGAAATCTATCATCAAAGTAGATAGAAGCTAAAAGCTCTGCATCAGAAAGACCAAAGATTTCTTTTAGAATTAAAGCTCCAATGATTACATTAACTGGAGAATTAGGCCTGGATGGTTTATCAGAATACAGCACTTCAAATCTATCTTCATCAATTGCAGGAAATATTATCTGCTGAAAAGGATGAGCCCAGCTATCTTGAAGTATTTTTTTAAGATATTCGGGCATATTTAAGACAGAATCATTAAAAGACAGTTGTTGAAATTCATTTTTAGAAAACATAAAAGCACCCCAATTAGTATTATTTGTTATACTAATTATACCACATAATCACTGTTATATCAACGATTATGGAGGTTTTAAATGCTTTTATTATTGTATTTAAAAGACTTAGTTTAGTATTTATATTTTAATGAATTGGAAAATATTATATGCTTTTTGTGTTGGAATCATA
>NZ_FOTT01000040.1 GCF_900114655.1 Candidatus Frackibacter sp. WG13 | reverse complement strand
AAGACTGGATGAGCTGGAAGATATATTATCCATTAGGGCTTAAAACAATTTAAGACCCGGTTGAGGAGCAGATCCAGCCTCCACCCATGGAGAGGTAGGACGAAGGAATGTAGGGGCATAGACCCTGGGAGATATGGGAGGTAAAACCGCCATGGTCTAGTGGAGATCCAAAGCGACCATACTGGTATTTTTTAGAAAATAACATGTTTTATTAGTTCGTTTGCCAACCTAATTCCAAATATTATAATTTATTACATTCTGTTCTAGTCTTTTAAAGTCAAAAAAAATGAAAAACTAAGAATAAGCGAGTATGAGTGAGATAATTTTAATTCAAAGAGGGAGTTATAATAAATATTGTTATAAGGATTACTATGAGATTACTATGATTGATGATGCAGGCCAAGAGCAAATAAAAGTAGTCAACAAGAATAATAAAGATGCTCAGGCTGTACAGGGAGATAGCTTAATTAATGTAAAAGATAAAAAATATTTTATAAAAGCTATGCAACTTGATAAGTATGGAGTTTATGTTTCTCAAGTTAAGTCGCTTCCACAAATTAATCAAGGTGAAATGAGGAAACTGTATATAATTAAATTAGCAGTGCCTTTATTTAATTCGCAAGGAACTAAAAAAGGTGTGTTAGTTTTGAGTTTATATCTTTCCAGAATCTTAGATTTGCTATCACAAGATATGTTTATCTACACTGAGAATAATAAACTATTATCATTAGCCCCTAAAGGTGATATTAAAGTTAAAAGTATTGATTATAATGTAGTGAATATTGAACATTCAGATTCTGATGGTCATAGCTCAAGTGCTAATAACCATAATAGTGAAAAGGAACATGGAACGTTTGGAAAAGAAGTTCTTGATGGTCAGTTACACAAGGGTGATGAAAAGCAAGCAATTCATTATATAAAAACCCAACCTTTGGCGGCGATTAATTGGATAATAGGAACTAAACATCATCATCCTTCTTTAATAGAAGCTTTAGATAGAATAAGGTTACTTTCTATTATATCTTATATTGTCATTATCAGTTTAATTTTGTTTATTAGCTATAAAACCGTGCAGAAATTTATTGAATTGATTGATGCTCAAAAGGCAATTATCTTTTCCTTAGTTAGATTAACAGAAGGTAGAGACCCAGAAACGGGAGCTCATTTAGAACGGACTAGAAATTATGCTGTAATATTAGCAAAACAACTGGGGAAGAATGATAAATATTCTGATGTAATTGATGATGAATTTGTAGAAGATATTTTTGAAGCTGCACTCTTACATGATATAGGAAAAGTGGGAATTCGTGATTCAATCTTATTAAAAGACTCGAACTTAAATGAAATAGAATATGATCAGATAAAAGGCCATGTTAAGATAGGTAAAGAGTTATTGGAAAACATTATTAGCAAATTTAACCTTAAACAATCTTTTCTATCAATGGCTAAGAATATCTGTGCTTATCATCATGAAAAGTATGATGGGACAGGTTATTTAGAAGGATTAGAAGGTGAAGAGATTCCTTTGGAAGCAAGAATTTTTGCTTTATGTGATGTTTATGATGTAATTTGTTCCAAGAGATGCTATAAAGATGCATTGTCACATCAAGAAGCAGTTGAGCGAATCAAGGAAGGGGAAAATGAACATTTTGATCCAAATGTTGTGGATGCCTTCTTAAGATGTAAGGATGAATTCGCAAGAGTAGGGGAAGAGCATTAATAAAAAATATATTTTTTGGATTAAAGTTGTATCTTTTGGGTTAAAATGGATATAATAAGTATGGGAATGGGACTATTTTTCTTTAAATAAAGGAGAAATTTAATTTATCTAGAACTACTATTAAAGAACTTGCTGACTTTAAGTGGTAATAGATTGTTCTATTTTAGTCATAGGTGTTTACACTTATGACTTTTTACTTTAAAGTAGAGAGGTGGTTATGGTATGGAACAATTTGTATATACAAATGAAGGAAAGGTATTATTAAAAGAAGCTGTTGAAGAGGAAATACCTAAAATTGTAGAACTATATGAGGGATTACCTAAGAATGAATATTGGGAAACAGAAGAATTAGCTAGAATTCATTATGAATTAATTGAAGAAGCTAATGGAACTACTTATGTAGCAGTCTTAGGTGAAGAAGTTATTGGTCATGCGGAGGTAGTTTTACCTGAAGATAAGAATGAATTAGCCTTTTTAGTTAAATTACAGATTAATGATGATTTAAGAAGACGTAAGTTTGGAACAGAATTAGTTCGTTATTCGATGATTATGATTAAGAAAAAAGGCTATCGTGGCTATTCAGTTTGGCCTGATTTCGATAAATCTAAAGGGCTCTATAAGAAGTTAGGCTTAAAAGAGATGAAGAATAATGAGAGTATTAAATTTAACATAAAAGAAGAAATCCCCGAGGTACAAGGTCAAGTAATTGAAGAGATAGAAAATTTTGCGGACCTTAAAGCATTTGAAATGGTAGTTGGTTGTCATTTTGCAGTTGATTTTGTATGGAAGCGTGCTTTCAAACTAGCTAAAGAAGAAGTATTGGATTATAAAAAGCCATTAATTCAAAAAGTTAAGGTTGATGCTGGGGAAGGGATTATCTTTTGTGATAATCGTCAATTCTTCGTTTCAGTTCCCAAAGATGAAGAGGAGAATAAAGAATTAATTACGGCTTTACTTAAATATGGTACTCAACTTGTTAAGGATTTTAATACTGTAGAATTAATAACTTATATTGATGAAGATTTCTGGCAAGAGATAGAAGAAGAAATGGAAAACTTTTGGGAGATAGAAAAAAGTCATCCACGATTAGAGATGGAGATGGAATTTGATAATTAAGATTAAAGAGGCCTCTAGATAAATTCTAGGGGCCTTTGTTAATCAAGGTACAAGCATAGTTAATCTGCTTGGTCTATTTTAATAATATATTTGTTAGAAAATTATAAATAATTAAAGAAGGGAGGAGTAATGTGATTAATAAAGAATTAGAAGAGTTTATTCTAGAAGATAATATGAATACGCCATATTATGATTTATTGAACATAGAGACCGTAGATTTAGAAGAAGGGCTAGCAAAAGCTAAGTTTGTTGTTAAATCTGAG
This sequence comes from Candidatus Frackibacter sp. WG13, assembly GCF_900114655.1. GTDB lineage: Bacteria > Bacillota > Halanaerobiia > Halobacteroidales > Acetohalobiaceae > Frackibacter. Next base: position 5,270 of record NZ_FOTT01000040.1, on the reverse strand, counting down.
TTAACTAACCCTTATAAGAGTTTGCATGGAGGTGCAATTGCCTCTTTAGCTGATATGGTAATGGGAGTGGCAATTAGAACTACTAATCGCAAAGCAGTAACTGTTAACTTTAATATTGATTATTTAGCTGCTGGAGAATTATTAGATACTATTATTGCTGAAGGTGAGGTGATTAAAAACGGTAAAAATCTTATCTTTACTGAAGCACAATTATATAAAGAGAGAACTAAAAAAATAATTGCTAGAGCCAAAGGAACATTTATGGCCCAAGGTCCACTTTTAACGGATTAATTCAAAAGGAGGCTAAGAAAGATGGCTGGTACTAATAAAGTAGGTATTGAGGTGAAGAGGAATTGGTGTAAAGGGTGTGGAATCTGTATTGAATTCTGTCCTAAGGATGTTTTAGGATGGGATGAAGAAGGTAAGGTTAAGGTAGTAGCGCTTGAGGATTGTATCGATTGTAAGTTATGTGAGTTACGGTGTCCAGAGTATAGTATCTTTCTTCTAGAAAAGGAGGGTCACAATGGATAATTTTAAATTCTTACAAGGGAATGAGGCTTGTGTTGAAGGAGCTATGTTAGCAGGAATTCAGTTCTTTGCTGGTTATCCGATTACTCCTTCTTCAGAGATTATGGAAGGCTTGGCTGAACGTTTACCACAAAATGGTGGTAAGTTTATTCAAATGGAGGATGAAATTTCGAGTATTGCTGCGGCTATTGGTGCTTCGCTGACAGGAAAGAAGGCTTTAACTGCTACTAGTGGACCGGGTTTTTCATTGAAACAGGAGAACTTAGGTTTTGCAATTATGGGAGAAGTTCCAATAGTAGTAGTAGATGTACAACGGGTGGGGCCTAGTACTGGTCTACCAACATCACCGAGCCAAGGAGATGTGATGCAAGCTAAATGGGGTACTCACGGAGACCATGCAATTATTGCTTTGGCACCGTCTTCGGTACAATAATCTTTAGAGCTAACGGTTAAAGCTTTTAATTTAGCTGAAAAATATAGGACACCGGTTATTCTATTATTAGATGAGATTGTAGGACATATGCGAGAGAAAGTAAGAATTCCCGCGGTTGAAGAGATAGAAACTAAAGACCGTAAGAAACCGTCAGTTGCACCACAAGATTATGAACCTTTTGCAGCAGATGAAGATTTAGTACCGCCAATGGCTAGTTTTGGCGATGGTTATAGATATCATGTTACTGGTCTATTTCATGATGAGACTGGGTTTCCTCATGGTAAAGCAGAGGATGCCGATAGACTTGGGCGAAGGCTGCACCAAAAGATAGAAGGTAATCGAGATGAGATAGTAGAGTATGAAAGCTGGGAGTTAGAAGATGCTGAAATAGCAGTAGTGGCTTATGGTTCAGTAACGAGGTCAGCATTAACAGCAGTTAAGGCAGCAAGAGAAGAGGGAATTAAAGTTGGGCTTTTACAATTAAAGACTATCTGGCCTTTTGCTCAAGAGGAGATTAAAGAGCTAGTAAATCAGGTAGATAAGATAATAGTGCCAGAGTTAAATCTAGGACAATTAATTGGAGAGGTAGAAAGATTATCGAATCTGGAAGAACAGGTAGTAGGTATTAACCGTATTGATGGTGAGTTAATTAAGCCAGCTACTATCATAGAGGCTATTAAAGAGGGGAGTGAGAGTAATGGAGATTTTAGATAGTTTTAGAACTGATAAGTTTCCTCATATTTGGTGTTCAGGCTGCGGACATGGGATTGTAATGGGGGCTTTAGTAAGGGCAATGAATAAGCTAGACTTAGACCATGATAAAACTGTTATTGTTTCCGGTATTGGTTGTTCTTCTCGGGCTACAGGTTATCTAAACTTCGATACTCTTCACACTACTCATGGTCGGGCATTAGCTTTTGCGACCGGAATTAAATTTTCTGAACCAGAGCTTGATGTAATTGTAATTACTGGTGATGGAGACTGCACTGCTATCGGCGGCAATCATCTAATCCATGCGGCGAGGAGAAATATAAATATAACGACGATTATGTTCAATAACAGCATTTACGGAATGACAAGCGGTCAGTATTCACCATTAACTCCCCAAAAGGCAAAGGCTACGACAGCACCATATGGGAATATTGAGCCGAACTTTGATCCTTGTGAATTAGTGCAAGGGGCAGGAGCTACTTATGTTGCCCGAGGCACAGCTTATCATATTAAGAAGTTAACTAGATTTATTAAACGAGGAATTGAACATAATGGATTTTCATTTATCGATGCTGTTAGTCAGTGTCCTACTAATTTTGGTAGGAAGAATGGTTTTAAATCGGCTGTAGAGATGATGCAGTGGCAGAAAGAGAATACAATTACTATTGAGAGAGCGGCTAAAGCGAGTGAGAAAGAGGTTAAGAATAAGATCCTAGTAGGTGAATTACATCATAATAATCGCCCAGAATATACCGCTAATTACGAGCAGGTTATCGAAAAAGCCCAGAAAGGTGGCGATAACTAATGGCAGATAGAATTGATATCCGCATCAGTGGGGCCGGAGGTCAAGGTGTAATCTTAAGTGGAATCATTTTAGCAGAAGCTAGTGCAATTTATGATGAAACTAATGCCGTGCAGACTCAAGCCTATGGTCCCGAAGCTAGGGGTGGTGCTAGCAAGTCGGAAGTAATTATTAGTCAAAAGAGGGTTAATTATCCTAAAGTTATAGATTTAGATGTATTAGTAGCTTTAAATCAAGAATCATATGATAAATATATTGGTGATTTGGAGAACGGTGGTACTTTAATTGTTGATGATAGTATTAAAGTTAGTAAAGAAAAGAAAGTTAAGGTCTATAGGCTGTCATTAATAGCTAAAGCGAAAGAAGAGTTAGGGACTAAGAAGGTAGCAAATATCCTTGCTCTAGGTGCTTTAGCTGCGGTAACTGACCTAATTTCATTAACTGCATTAGAGCAAGTAATTCCTAACAGAGTTCCTGCAGGCACAGAAGAAATAAATTTAAAGGCTTTAAAGTTAGGTGGTAAGATAGTGAATTAATGAATGAGGGTGGAATACTAAATAAGCCCGAAGCTATCAATTAATAGCTTCGGGCTACTTCAAAACTGGTTAATTTTGTGCTAACTCTTCAATCAACTCTTCATCTGGTGTAACAAAAAGAGTCTGCTGTTCTTCATAATAGACCATACCTGGCTTGGCACCTTTTGGTTTATTAACATTCTTAACTAGGGTATAGTCTACCGGGACATTAGAAGATTCTTTACCTTTACTATAGTAAGCAGCTAAGTGAGCAGCTTCTTTAATAGTGTCTCCTGGTATTTCATCTCGAGTATGATTTCTAATAATAACATGAGAACCAGGTAAATCTTTAACATGAAGCCAGAGGTCATGATTATTGGCTACATACTTAGTTAATTTATCATTCTGACGGTTATTACGCCCAACTCTAATATCAAAACCATTCGAAGACTTGAATTTAAGTGGTTCTGATTTCTTCTTTTGATTACGTCGTTTATCTTTGTTGGACTTTTGTTTTTTAATATATCCTTCATCAGCTAATTCTTCTTTGATCTCTTCTAAGTCAGTCATATCTTCGGCTTGGTTCATAGAAACTTCGACTTGTTTTAAGTAATTAATCTCATTCTTCGCTTTCCTTAATTCATTCTCTAGATAGTCAACACTTCGTTTTGCTTTATTATATTTTTGAAAGTATTTTTGTGAATTCTCTACTGGGGATAAATCTTGGTCTAATTGAATAGTAATCTCTTCTTGGTCTTCGGAATAATAATTAATAGTCTTTAACTTATCCTGACCAGGTTCTATTTGATGAATATTAGCTTTAATTAATTCACCTTTAATCCTATACTTTTCTGCATTGCGCGCTCCTTTTAATTGCCCTTTGACCCGCCGGTACTTTCTCATAGCTTTTTCGATATTATCCGAAGTAATCTTAGTTAAAGAACCTTTAAGACTATTTAATTTTCTACTCTTAATCTGAGTTGTAAAGTAATAATCTAATAATTGGTTAGTGCTAGCAAACTCTTTCTTTTTAAGATTAGTAAATTGGGTTAAATCAATTACAGAGTATTCTTTTAGATTACCATCTTTATCAAATACTAAATTAGGATAGAATTTATTGTCTTCAATTAACTTAATCACTTTTTGAAATTCAGTCCATAATTCATCTAAAGCAAGGCTATTTATTTTTCTAATCTTTTCCTCTCGTCCTATACCGGCACGATAGGCTAACTCCTTAGCGACTAAAGGACTGACTCCTCTTACATTCTCCATAATTGCTCGATAAGAACTTTTATCTATATTATCAGTAATTCGTTGTAAGAATTCTTCTTTTGTAATGATTAATGGATTAATCTTATCTTGTTTAGGTGGTTGTTGATACTCTTTCCCTGGGAGGATCTCTCGATGGCGGCTCATATTAGAAGTAACGCGTTTAATACTATCTAGAATCTGACCATCCTCTTGTAGGAGTATAATATTACTATGTCTTCCCATAATTTCAATTAATAAAATTTTTGTCTCAATTTCGCCATCATTATTTTTGGAATCTATATAAAATTTAATAATTCTTTCAAATTCAGGTTGTTCTATCTTTCTTAGTCGACCATGTTCTAAATGTTTACGAAGTAACATACAAAAGGTTGGTGGGCGTAAAGGATTTTCTCTATCTTCTTCGGTAATATGCACCCTTGGATCTTGGGGATGAGCCGAAAGGAGTAACTCAATATTTTCTCCTGGTTGCCTAAAACGTAGAGTTAAGAGTTCATCCTCAGGTTGATAAATCTTATCTAAACGACCACCAATCAATCTTTCTTCTAATTCATACTTAATTGCATTTAAAACTAATCCGTCTAACGCCATAATCTTCACCTCACATAATTAAGCTTACCTATAATGGTAACATTTATAAAAAATAATTGCAAATATATTATTTTATAGAGTTTCCCCAAAATCAAAATAGCAATTACCTTTAAACCTTATCATAATAGTAAGTTTGGCAGATTGAGCTGTTGTGATGCTTTAAATTTGAGATTTTTATCTATAAAGCTTTGGATTCCTTTTCTTGTTTTCTTCAAAATAGTAAAAATACCATCTGTTATTGCATAATAATCAAATTTAGGTATTTCATAAATTCTTTTAGATAATTTAGAAATCCATAAGCTTAACTTAGTAGTTTTTCTTTTTTCTGAAAATATTGCTATAAAGCCGATTAAAATAGTTAAAATCAAATCCATAGTTCTAATACTATTTAAAGATCTGACTCTGATATTTTCTAAATTAA
>NZ_FOTT01000036.1 GCF_900114655.1 Candidatus Frackibacter sp. WG13 | reverse complement strand
AACAAATCAGTACTACTAGAAATGGTAAACCCAAAAATCCAGTTGCTTATAACTACTACCAAAAAAAATTAGCCGAAGGTAAATCTGGCAAATCTGCTTTAGTCTGCTTACAACGTCGCTTAGTTGATATTATTTTTGCTATGATGAGAGATAAAACAGCTTATAAATTGCCTGAAACTCCAGACTACGATGTCTTAAATAAAGCAGGTTAATAAGTTCATCTTGGTAACTACTGGTCTTGCTTTTAACTATTTAAAAATTTCATACATATGCATTAGGGGATCTCTAGCTTAAATTAGTTTCCATTTTTTGACTTGTAATATTTTTACTTGACATAGGACGTCTTAATATATATTTTATTCTATCTTGTGTTGGAGTTTAATATACCCTTTTAAGCTTTTTATTGCTAATTATATTCTTAAAATTTCACCTTCTCTCCTCTATTAAACTTAAACGACAAAAAGCATGATTCTCTTCGCATCATGCTCATCATATCCATACCATTTCCATCATGTATCTTCTGCTGTTAACTTGTTGTTGGTCAACTTCATGTGCAAATACAGTACTACCGCCTATAACTACTAATGCTAAAGCCAACGTAATTACTAATACTTTAGATTTCATAAATTCTCTACCTCCTTTCTATAAAGTTCAATTAATCCATCATTGAATATTAAATAACTATACCTTGATCATACTCAATCTTCAATCAATACTATACCCCGGTTATGTATAAAGCACTTAATAAAAATATATCACATGAATGTGACAAGATTGTGAAAAAGCAAAATATTTTTATTCAATACTCAACAACAATCAATATCATCATCACTATGGTATTGATTCTTAAGATCCATCTTTTTACCAATAAAATAGAAGACTAAACCACCTATTCCAATAATTATAACACCTTGTAGAATTTCATTCACTTTTAACCCTCCTTTTTTAATATGCCCCGGAAGGGTATATCTTTATTAAAATTATACTATTCAAATAATACTTTGTCAACCATTTTTGTTAGATAATTCTACTATATAACCTTTATCTCTTAAAGCTTCTATTAACTGTGAAGAATTAATTTTATCAGCACAATAAACAACTTTAGCCTCACCACTATCTAAACCAATCTTAACTTCTTTTACTCCTTCGTACTTCTTTAATATGTTAGCTGCTATCGTAAAACAATAAAAGCATTGCATCCCTTTTACTCTTATAACCGTTTCTTCTGCACCTTGAATGCCAGTATGCTCATCCACTATCCAGTTACCTCCTTTATATTGAAATTATCAATGATTTAAGTGAATGTTAACCTTTCACATTATATCTGGAATACACATGTAAGATATTGATGTGACATCAGCTTGCTTTTTTAATAACATATAAGGCTACTTCCTAGATTATTAGAAAGTAACCTTGTAATATTTCCTACATACTGTACGGTAATCTAAACGGAATGAGTCTATTCAATAATTTAGTTAGAATAGTAAACTCATTAGTAATCATTAATACCCCAAAAACTATTAAAATTAATCCCATAAATATTTGTAGCTTCTTTTGATGTTTCCCTAATCTTTCAATAATTGGAACTACTCTGTGAAATGCTAAACCAACTAAAAAATATGGAATTGCTAAACCGAATGAGAAGAATAGCATCACTAATGAACCATTAGTTGTAGAAGCTCCAGTTAGAATTAACATTGAATAAAGAGTTGCACCAATACAATGGGAGCAGACTATGGCAAAAAAGACTCCTACTAAAAATGTACTCAAATATTTATAACCAGTTGGAATATTATCAATGCTAATCTTATTCCTAAGATTAAACTTGTTTAAAAAGCTTAACCTAATCAACCCCATCATTCTTAATGCTAAAATGATTACAAATATTCCACCAATTAAATTAAAATATCTCATCTTAGTCTTTAAAATATTCCCTATTGCACCTGCAACTCCACCCATTAGAGTAAAAATTAAAGTAAAAGCTGCTATAAAAAGTAATGTATTAATAATTACATGCCTTTTCATATCTGATTGGATATTATTTGACTTTAATTCATCTAAAGAAAGCCCTGTAATTAAAGTAAAATAAACTGTAAGCATAGGAATAATGCACGGGGATAAAAAAGAAAATAAACCAGTAATAAAAGCAACTAAATATATACTTTCCAACAGATTCCCTCCTTTCATATACGTTATGGGGGTATATCTGTTGTAAGTATATGCTTTTATTCAACTAATATATTCCAAATTACGCAATTAAATTTAATGACAATCTTTCTTTTCTTCATTTGTATTATTATCTTGATTTTTACTATGATTATTATGTCCTTTCATCATAAAAATGTGCATCAAAGGACATATCAAGAATAGTAACCATATATTACTGCTGTTTGAATCTTTAAAAAAAATCCATACAGCAGCAAACATTGCTAAACAACATATTAACATCATCAATAAATGACTATTGTGACTATTATTCTTCTTTTTTGACATAATATATTCACCTCTCTAATTATATTTTATTTGCCAAATGTCTTTAATAAATTTTATAATAAATCATAATAGATAAAATTATCATTCCTAAAGTCGCTACATTACCTATTAATTTATTTCTAGCATCTATTTTAATCTCATTCACAAACTTTTTCTGTTTTCTCAAATACACCATAACAAATAAAGCAACAATCATTATGATTAGACTAGTAACATGAGCAATAGTAAATGGTTCAATAACCATAGGATTAGTCCTGAAAAATTCTACTACTCCTCTATTAAACGAAAACCCAATTAAATAATATAAAAACAATTGCCCGTTATATTTTATTCTGTCTCTCAAATTCCATAGTACTGCAAATAGAACATAATTTAATATTGATTCATATATTTGGACTGGATGTAAGAGTTGATTATTGATCTTTACTCCCCAAAAATAAGCTGTTTGCATTGCAGTACCAAAAACATCACAACCTACTCTTCCAATAGCTTGACCTAAAATTATTGCTGGAGCAAAAGTATCAGCTATTCTCCAAAATGATAATTTCTTATATTTAGTATAAATGATAGCAAATCCGATTGCTGCTATTAGTGACCCGTGAATAGATAAACCACCATTTTGAATCATAAAAATTTGTACTGGATTTTTTAAATAATAACTAGGATTAAATGCTAATACATAATAAATTCTAGCTCCAATTATAGCTACTATAATACTATAGATTGCTAAATCAAAGACCTTCTCTTCATCAAAATTCTTTCTAATTACTTCTTGCCTTAGAATATATAGTCCACCTAATATCCCTAATGCAATAAATAATCCAAACAAATGTATAGGAAAATTTCCTATTCTAAAGATTACTTTTGGCATCTATACCCTCCTATTCTTTATTATCAATTACTTTAGTTTCTGCTTGCTTAGAAGATTTACTAGAAGAAGATTCTTCATCACCACCACAACAACTACTTTGAGATGTATTATTTTCTTCGCTACCTCCATGCCCACTACAACAACCGCCTCTTCTCATCATTAAATAAAAGACACCAATAAGAACTCCATATGAAGCTAAACTACCTAAATCCATTTTTATCATCCTTTCTTTATTAATTTCTATCACATACCCTTCGGGGGTATGAATCATTATATACCTTATTCTTCTTAATGTCAATTAATATAGCCTATAAAAACATAACGTTTCTATGATAAAAGAGCTAACACCTTTATAAACAAGATGCTAGCTCTTTATAATGAGGGAGTTATTCACTTGAGTTGTTTACTCTTTAGTCTTTTCCATAGTCTTTTCAGAGTCAATCTTATGCATGCCTTTTCCTGACATTTGTTGCATCATACTCATACATTTTTTCATCATTTTCTTCATATGATTGTTAGAACCTTCCTTACCTTGACCCATCATACCACCTTGCATCATGCCCATCATACCCATGCCATTTCCATCATGCATCTTCTGCTGTTGAGCTTGTTGTTGGTCAACTTCATGTGCAAATACAGTACTACCGCCTATAACTACTAATGCTAAAGCCAACATAATTGCTAATACTTTAGATTTCATAACTTATCTACCTCCTATTAATATTTTTAAAATTTTAACCTCTCAGTTACATGTCTAAATCCTTTCTTGCCTTATAACCCCTATACATGAATTATGTTCTTAATCCAAACCTCACCCCCTTTATATAAAATAGAACTAATTTAATCCATTATTAAAATTTGAAAACTATAACGTAATTCAAAATCTTGCTTTTTCTTACCATACCCCTGTTCTGTATATGACCCTTAATAAAAATATATCATACAAATGTGAAAAGATTGTGAAAAAGCCAAAAATTTATTCAATATTTAACGACGATCGATATCATATTTATTGCATAAACTCCAATTATTAAATAACTATTTTAAGAATAAGTCTTTACTCTATTGTTTTTTTATTATATGTTAATATCCTTTCCATGCATTATAATATTCTTTAATTAAAGAAGGATTAATTAATGTATTTACCTGACCTTCACTTTTAAATTGCATAGTGTCTTTACCAAACTCAAATAAAGCTGAAACCTTTTCATCACTTAAAAATTTAGTAGGCACCTTAATATGAATATCATGAGGGGAAAATTTAAAATTCTTAGTCGCTAAGGTAAAACCCCAATCCCCAAAAGAAGGAACATAAGCATGATAAGGTTTAGTATTAAAACCTGCTTTTTGAATAGTATTATAAATAGACCAAAAAGCCCTAGGTGCAAAATAAGGTGAAGTAGACTGAACAACCATTACTCCTCTATCGTTTAAATTCTGATAAATTAGATTATAAAAATTAACAGTATATAATTTATTTAACGATTCATTATTAGGATCTGGTAAATCTATAATAGCTAAGTCATATTTTTCATTGTTACTCACAATATATTGATACGCATCCTGATTATAAATATTAACTTTCCTATTATTTAAAGAATCATTATTAACTTGAAGAAAATATCTGGACTCTTGGGCTAAATCAGTAACAGTTTTATCTAAATCAACCAAATCAATTTGCCTAATTTCATTATACTTTAAAAGCTCTCTTACAACTAAACCATCCCCTCCTCCTAATACTAGTATACGGGATTTAGCTCCTGTTAGACTTAAAGCAGGATGAACTAAAGCCTCATGATACCGATATTCATCCTTAGAAGAAAACTGAATATTACCATTTAAATACAAACGAATATCTTCCCTATCTTTTGTAATTACAATCTTTTGATATTTGCTCTGGTTAGAATAGACTACATTGTCTTGATATAACCGTTGCTCTAAGTAATTCTCTATATCCTTAACATTAAAACTTCCTATTGTTAGAATAATCATTATTAATATTAAAATTGCACCTATTAGTTTGTTGAATCTAATCTGTTCTCTATATTTAAACAGCATAACAAGAGCTACTAATAAATTCAGCAGTCCAACTATATAACTAGTCTTAATAAACCCAAACTTAGGAAGTAAAACTAAAGGGAATAAAACAGAACCAATTAAACCTCCTATATAGTCAATTGAAATCACATTAGCTAAGATTATTTTAAACTCTCCATATTCCTTAATAACTCTTGTTAATAAAGGTAGTTCAAGACCAGTTAATATGCCAATTACTAAAATTGCTAGATACATTATCAATACATAAATATTTGTATTAGCATAAGTGTAAAATAAAATCATAGCTACAGTACCACCAATTAACCCTAGCGCAATTTCAATTAAAATAAATTTAGTAATTAAGTCTCGTTCTATATATTTAGAAATTAAAGCTCCAATTCCCATAGACGTCATAAATAATCCTATAGTAATTGAAAATTGATATACACTATTTCCTAGTAAATAAGAAGAAATTCCTGCAATAATTAACTCATAAATAATACTTGCAATTGCCACAAAAAAAGTACCAAGCATTAGTGGTGTAACTCTCTTTAAGCTATCTATTTCTTTAATAGTTTGGATTGTAATTCTCTCCTTTGGTAGTCTTAAAAAACAATTTTAAAATTAACTTCTTATTTTCCAAAACCAAACCCTCCACCTCTCACTGGTGGATTACCAATGCTACCATTCCTTAAAGTCCCCCAATGACCAATAATAACATTATTATGTCTTCGATAAGCTTTTTCATGTCTTAAAACCTCTATTCTAGTCTTCTTACTGCTTGGAACTAATACTACAGCATAATCTCGATAAAGCAAGACACTCTTCTTTCCAGGATTAATCTCCATATCATATGGTTGTTTTAACTCACTTATTTGTCTAGCAGTATTTGTAATATTGTCTGATGACTGATATGTTCTAAATTCACCATTCTTTTCTTTCAAATTATAATTACTATCTATTTCACTAGCAATACTTTTCCCAGGAGTTAAAAGCACACCTAGAACTCCCATTGCAATTAAAACAATCAATACCATAAAGATTAATTCCCCAAACCCCTTCATTCTTAGCCTCCTCAATAATTTTTAAGTTTAGTAGGATAATATACTTTTAGTTTTCACTATTTTAAATTGATTAGGATAACTATGATACGTAAGCCATTTTATCCTATCATCCATAACCTCATATTCAATTGCTGTTATAGCCAACCCGAAATTACTAGGAAAGATATGGTGCAAACAATTAGACCTATCACTAACTAGACCCTCATTAAATTTCTGATATTGCTTTTGGTTTAATAATAACGTTTGTAAGTTGAATTGATAGCATGAATTGTCTTCTAAATTATATTCTAATCTAAATTCATCTTTATTTAGTAGCTTTGTATTATTAATTGAATTAACCTCTTCTTCTAAATTTATACAGGCTAATATCTCAGTAAAATTTTTAGTATTACTTAAATTAACTCTTGCATAATGACTAGAACCGATAATTACTAAATTCAATTTTCCACCTTTAAAATTAATCTCTTGCTTATCTAAAATTGTTAAGTCTAAATCTATGTTTGCTCCACTTACAAGGTTATACTCTAGTTCTTCTACAGACTGCTCTTGATAAATAATCTTATTCATCTTTATTCATAGCAGCCTTTAACTTTGCTAACTCATCATCAACCGAATCATCATCTTCTAAAGCTTCAAATTCAGCTTCTAAGTCATCTCCCTCCAAGTCATCATATAACTCGTCACTTGCCTGAGCTTTCGCCTGCATATCACTAACCTTATCTTCTAAACGATCTAAGTTATCAGCTGCACTTCTATCTCCAAGTCCACTCAATGTCTCATTAATCTCTTGTGTTGCTCTAGCATTTTCAGCCTCAGCAATTAACTCATCTTTTCTATCCTCAGCTTCTTCTATTCGTTCTTTTAATTCTTTTAACTTACTTTTATGTCTTTCAGCAACTTCTTTTCTCTTTTCGATTTGAACTTTATAGTTATTAATCTTTTTCTCTGCACTTTGTTTTCTTTCAAGTGCTTTTCGCGCTAGATCTTCTTTTTCTGCTTCTAGAGCCTTTTTAGCTTTTACTTGCCAATGCTCCATCTGCTCCTTAGCTTCATCTCTTTGCTGTTCTGCTTTCTTTACTAAAGTAATTGATTGATTAACCGCTTTTTTAGCTGATCTATACTCTTTTTTCATATTCTCTATTTCTTGTTTTACTATTGATTCAATATTCTTCTCTTCTAACTTACCTACTGTCTCATTAGCCTTCCCAACAACTAAATTTTTCACTCGATTAAAAAATCCCATTATAAAATTCCTCCCTTTTACTCACCTGGATAGTATTCTAATAAACTCTCTTTGATCCTTGTACCAACATTAATCTCTAACTCATTGCCCCATTCCTCAACTGATATCCATTGGTTATTACATCTATAATCAGCATATTTAACTCTTTGTCCTGTTTTAGCCCCAACTTTCCCTATTACATTAATATTAGCTTCTCCTTCCTCAACTAAAGAATATTGCTTACCATCAAAATTGATAGTAGCAGGATGACCTCTTTGTAATTCAGCATATAATTTATTTGCATTAGGTATTTTGTTAAATAAAACCAAACTAATTTGGTCATCTTCTTCAGCAAATAACCATAAATGCTTTCCATTGCCAAGTAAGTGATAATCATACCACTCATAGCCACCTTCTTCATAGATAATCTTACCAATTACTTCATACTCTACTAAGTCATATTCTATAATATCACCAACTCTTAAGTTAAAGGGGTTGCGAGCTTTTACTTCACTTACTTTATTTTTATTACTATTACTATCAGACTTAAGAAAATCTAAGAACCCCATTTTATCACCCCACTTTGTTTTTAGAAATATAAAATACTTTATCGTCTGATTTTACTTTAAAATTATTATCAGGATTGATAATAATCTGAAATTACTAATAATATTTTCTTATATTAAAAAGGAACATAAAAAATAAGAAAATTGCTAACTTCTTAAAATTAAGAAGTTAGCTATTATTGATCATTCAGGAAAGTTAAGCCTTATTTTTAATTTTTAAAATTAGCAAATGATATTTCATGTGGTTCATTACCAACCTTAAAATCAGTTATCTTTTTAAATGATTTAGCATCAAAGACTATCACTTCATTATCCATTACATCAGTTACATATACAAAACTACCAGTTGAATCCATAGCAATATGATTTGCTCGCCCACTAATAGTTAAGTTCTTAACAATTTTATAATTATTAGCATCAATGATCGCAATAGTATCACTTCTATTAGCAGCCCAAATATATTTGCCATCTGGAGAAACAATAATACCGTGAGTACCTTTAGCAATCGGTTTAGTTAATTTAACCTGCCAAGTATTTGTATCTACTACAGAGAGACTACCGTCAATAAAATTGGCAGTATAAAAATATTTCCCATCAGGAGAAGAAATAGCTTCGTTAGGCCCCTTGCCTACATTTACTTTAGTTAACACCTCTTGTTTAACTGTATCAATAACGGTGATTAAATTTTTATCTACATTGCTTACATAAGCATATTTTCCATCAGGACTGAAATGAATATGTCCTGCTCCATTAGTTATAATCTTATTCACTACCTCATTAGTCTCAGTATCTATTACTAATACATTACCACTACTGCCTTTGCTTCCTCCAGCTAAATATAGATATTTATTGTCTGGACTAATATCTACTCCATGAACTGGACTATCAACAGCTAATTTCTTGAGTAATTTTCCTTCTGGCAGTGAAAATATATAAAGATTACCATCTTTATAATCGCCTACATAAAATTGTTTATGCAAAGAATCAACTGCAATACCATGAGAAGCACGTTTAGCTACTTCAATAGTATTCACAACTTTATGTTGACTAGTATCAATTACTGACACTGTTCCACTATATGCATTAGCAATATAAGCATAAGTATTAGTAGGTTCCTTAGCAGTCATAACCTTAGGATATACAGCTACTGCTATGAATAATCCCAAAACCAAAATTGCTACTAAGCTTTTTATATAATTATTCATCTTAAGACACCTCTCTCAACATTAGTCACTTCAAAGTTGAAATAGCTAGTACTAAAATTAAAGCACTAGCTATTTACAATAAGACATCCTCTCTTGTCTTATAACCCCTATCCTACAAACTATGCTTTTAAGTTTATACTTAATTTACTCTTTAAAACCAATCTAATCTACTATTACACTTTGAAGTGCTACATCTTCGTTCCAAGTAAATTCTCTACTTGGTACATCCCTAACATTTTTAACTATTAATTGAATAGATTCTGTGGCATCTGTTACTAGACTGTTCCCATCTTCATCTGTCTTTTTAAGTGTTATATATGCTATTGGGTGATGACTTGATTTACGATCCCATATCCATTCAATCTTATAATTAAGTACTTTTGATTCATCTCCACTATTATTAATCTTAACTGCTAATTTTTCTGACTTTATCTCTTCTATCAAATTACCACTGTGAGTAGTTAACCAGACTTTAAATACTATTTCATCAGTAGGCTGGTCTAAAAATGGATTTACCAATGCTATATCGAACATAACACCGTTTGCTTCATTCTTTCTAACCATGTCTTTTACTTCTAACTTCTTTGCATTTGTTACTCTAGGATACATAAAGATTGATAATACTAATCCTAAAGCTAAAAGTAGTACTAAATTTTTCTTCTTCATTTTACGATACACCCGTTGTGTATTTAGTCTCTAATGAAAATATATCACACGAATGTGAAGAGATTATGAAGAAATGTAAAAAAATTATTTAATCTAATAAATTATATAGTTCTTATAGTTTTCTCTTAACTTAATTTTAATAAAATCGTGTATATTTGAATTTCATTTCTTTCATACTACTATTGTAATCTTACAAAAAGGAGGAATAATAGTGGGAAATGAAATGAATACACATATGGATAGATATCAAGAATGTATAGATATCTGTAATAAATGTATGGCAGAATGTCAATTCTGTTTAGACGCTTGCTTACATGAACCAGATGTAGATGCTAGAGTCGACTGCATGGGTTTGCTATTAGATTGTATGGATATTTGTAACCTAGCTGCAAAGTATATGGCCGGAAACAGTAGATATGTTAAACAAATTTGCGAATTATGTGCAGAAATTTGTGATGCATGTGCAGATGAATGTGAAAAGTTTGAAGATAACCACTGTCAAACCTGTGCAGAAATCTGTAGACAATGTGCTGCTACATGTCGGGAAATGGCAAGTAAAATGTAAATTAAAATAGCAAGAGAGAACTAAAATTCTTTCTTGCTATTTTAACATCCTTTAAACTTCTAACAATTTAAAACCAGTTTCTGGATCTACCTTTCGCTGAGCTGAAGTATTAATTAACTCTAATATTATGACTTCACCAATATGCCAAATATCTACTCCCTCTCTTGTGCAACCAGTAATCGTATTTTCTTTACGACCAAAAGCTGAATGCAAATGCAGCTTAGGTATTTCTTCCTCATTAATAAATATAGTACCTACTCCTAATGCTTCACTAACCCCTATTAACTCTTTTAAATTAGGAACAATACTTTCAGCATAACCATCCTTTGGACCTGCAACAACCTTGCTCTCTTCTTTTGCCCCTCCAAGAAATAATACAGTTGCTGAATTAACTCCTTTCCTCTTTGCAAAATCCTCGATTGTATCAGGAATTCTATCACCATTTTCTAATCTTAAAATAAATATTCTTCCTAAGTTAGCTTCAGAATACTTCAATATTGTCGCCTCCTTTATCAATAAAATCTTACCTTAATTAACTACTCAATCTCTGCTTTACAATCTAATTTAAAAGGATTAGTTCTTATTGCTAATGAAAATAGATACGGATAATCTTCTTTAAGATGCTTCATATAAAATAACCATTCTTTTATGAGATTAATATATGCTCGTTCTATATCACCTTCTATATGTTCTTTATCCCGTTCAGGAATTTTTTCTAAGTTTTTCCTATATTTAAGCTCCTCTGTTAGATGAAATACTGCCCATAATAAATCGGTAAATTCCTCATGTTCTAATAGATTAGGATTCTCTAAAAGATTGAGTAAAAAATTCCTTTCTTCAGATAAGAATTTTTTTAAATCTATAAGTTCTTCTTTAGTTACAGCTATGTCATACTGTCGTTCATTTAAACTATCATGAATCTTTTTAAACTCCTTATGGGTCCAAGAATCACTTACTTGTAACAAACTTCTTATTTCATCTGATTCTAAATCTAAACATGCTAATTTTGTAATTAGCTCGTTACCTACTTCACTATAAAAACCACCAATTACCATATTTAACTTGTTAAGTAATCTACGCTTGTCCCTAATTTCAAGTAATCTATGTATGATCAATGTTACAATTAATACTTCAATCGGTATGAACGCAATATCCTCAACAAGAAAAACTAAAATATGATGTAAATCTTTAAAAATTGCATAGTGAATAATATATATGACTCCTGAAGTTAATATTAATCCGATTGCAAAAGCTGTTCGCCAATTAAAAATATAATCTTTTATTGATTTATTATCAAATTTTTTCTGCATATATAATTTCAGCTCCTCTTAAATATTTAATGTTCATCTTAATTTGAACTAATCTTAAACCATCTCCTTCTTACTTAAAATTTCTGATGTCTTTCTTAATAATTATTTTACCAGAAAGTTTAGTATAATATTGCTTATTTGATTAAACGGATTCCATAATTATGCTTGAACTTTGATTATATTATTAGTTATAAGACCACAAATTTCCTCTTTAAGATTAGTTTTATTATATTATTTATAATTTTTGACTTTAAAGACAAACTTAAGATATAATATTTATAAAGTTAATTACTATAAAGGAGTGATCATCAATCCCAATGAAAACCAAAGTAAAATTAGCCATATGTCAAAATAAAGTAGTAGATAATAAAGATGAAAACCTTCAGCAAGCCCAACTTATGATTAATGAAGCTGCTCAACAAAATGCCAACGTTGTTATATTACCAGAAATGTTTAACTGTCCATATGAGAATAGTTATTTTCCAACTTTTGCTGAAAGTATACCCGAAGGTAAAACTTATCAAATGCTTGCTAAGGAAGCAAAAAAGCATAATATCTATTTAGTAGGAGGTTCTATCCCAGAATTAGCAATTAAAAACGATGAAAGAATCTTATATAATACTAGTCTTATATTTAATCCTGAAGGGAAACTATTAGGCCGCCACCGCAAAATTCATCTCTTTGATGTAGATTTAAGTGATGGAGTAACATTTCTTGAGTCAGACACATTAAATTATGGACAACAGATTACCGTAGTAAAAACTGAATTCTTAAACATAGGAGTCGCTATCTGTTATGACCTTCGTTTCCCCGAATTAATGCGTCTTATGGTAGATAAAGGAGCAGAAATGATTGTCATCCCTGGTGCTTTTAATACTGTAACCGGACCTGCTCATTGGGAACTTCTCCTTAGAACAAGAGCTGTTGATAATCAAGCCTTTATCGTTGGTGCATCCCCTGCTCGTAATCATGATGCTGAATATCAAGCCTATGGTCATTCTATGATTGTTGACCCTTGGGGACGAAAGCTAAAAGAAGCTGGAAATGATGAAGCAATAATTGTTTGTAATATTGCCCTTGATAAAGTTAAAAAAACTCGTAAAGAACTACCACTTCTAAAACATCGTCGTTTAGACCTTTATCAATTAAAAGAACTTTAAACCAAATGATTGTTATATTTTAAAAACAGTTAAATTTTTGTAACATGTATAACTTTAAATGAATATTCTAGAATACCAGTGAATACCATATAAAAAATATTTAATATTTAAAATTTTCAGAAAAATCAAACTATTATGCAGGGATTTATTAGTCCTTTGTCTAACATTATTAATTAAGGAGGTGATTTTATGCCTAATACTGGTCATCAGCCTGGAGAAGGTACTTATAAGTGTACTAAATGTGGTACAGAAGTAACATTAAATGATGATAAAGAACGTTTGCCAGCTTGTCCTGGTTGCGGCTATCCAGAATTTGATAATAGTGATGATTAAAAACACATTCCTTATTCCATCGTACTAAATTCTATCCTAGTAATTTATCTAATATTTTAATATCAAAAAATTTAATATTCTTAAAAAGTTAACAGTCTGCTAAAGTGTTAAACTAACCACTTTAGCAGACTGTTATACTTAATCTATCATAAATTATTAAACAGCCTACTCCTAAGTTTACGTGCTAGAATCTGTATGCTTTAATCGATATAACGAACTACATCTGATAATGGTTTCCGTGATGGTCGTTTTGATTCTTTAGCTGGATACCCAACTGTAATCATACCATAAATTCTCAAACCAGGTTCTAACTCTAACATATTACTAACCTCAACTTCATCAAAGGCACCAATCCAACATGTTCCTAAACCTAATCCTGCAGCGGTTAACATAATATTTTGGATAGCAGCTGCAGTATCCTGTATAGCATATAATGTTCTACCTCGATCTCCATACTTCTTAGCTGACACTTTTGGATCAGCACAAACAGCAATCATTAATGGAACACCATTGTCCATCCAACCTTGATTAAACCTAGAGACCGGATCACTTGTTACCTTTGAGATAATATCTTCATCTTTAAT
Organism: Candidatus Frackibacter sp. WG13; assembly: GCF_900114655.1. Taxonomy (GTDB): domain Bacteria; phylum Bacillota; class Halanaerobiia; order Halobacteroidales; family Acetohalobiaceae; genus Frackibacter. Next base: position 479 of record NZ_FOTT01000036.1, on the reverse strand, counting down.
GACAATAAATTTCCAAGGCTGCCGATTACCTGCACTAGGTGCTAAGATTGCTGCTTCCAACAACTTTTCGATCTTTTCATCCTCAACCTCTTTTTCCTCATACTTTCTAACACTCTTCCGCTTCTTAATTAAGTCTAAAATTTCTTCACTCATGTTATTCCTCCCTCTTTGAATTAAAATTATCTCACTCATACTCGCTTATTCTTAGTTTTTCATTTTTTTTGACTTTAAAAGACTAGAACAGAATGTAATAAATTATAATATTTGGAATTAGGTTGGCAAACGAACTAATAAAACATGTTATTTTCTAAAAAATACCAGTATGGTTGCTTTGGATCTCCACTAGACCATGGCGGTTTTACCTCCCATATCTCCCAGGGTCTATGCCCCTACATTCCTTCGTCCTACCTCTCCATGGGTGGAGGCTGGATCTGCTCCTCAACCGGGTCTTAAATTGTTTTAAGCCCTAATGGATAATA
>NZ_FOTT01000030.1 GCF_900114655.1 Candidatus Frackibacter sp. WG13 | reverse complement strand
CAGCACTTCAAATCTATCTTCATCAATTGCAGGAAATATTATCTGCTGAAAAGGATGAGCCCAGCTATCTTGAAGTATTTTTTTAAGATATTCGGGCATATTTAAGACAGAATCATTAAAAGACAGTTGTTGAAATTCATTTTTAGAAAACATAAAAGCACCCCAATTAGTATTATTTGTTATACTAATTATACCACATAATCACTGTTATATCAACGATTATGGAGGTTTTAAATGCTTTTATTATTGTATTTAAAAGACTTAGTTTAGTATTTATATTTTAATGAATTGGAAAATATTATATGCTTTTTGTGTTGGAATCATAAATATAACTTCTACTTCGTCTTATAGCTGTCTTCTTTGATTCCTTTTCAGCTTTAGATATTAATTCACTAAATGTTTCTCTGATCTTAGCTCTATCTAAATTATTTATCCCTTCCCAAAGTTCAAATCTAAGCTTCTTAGCGTGTCCTGTAGCTTTTAAAACATATTTATTTAAGTGATATCTATCTAATATCTGCTTGCTTTTAGGTAACCATTTTAAACCTTCTTTGATCCACAGAGCTCCATCTCCTGCAAGATAAATCTGTTTGATACTATCAAGTTCATAATTAGAATCTATATAATCCAGTACCTCTAACCAAAGTTCTTCAGATTTGCTATATATTCCTGAAAAACAGTAACTATTTTTTAATTTATTTCTTCCTTCTTCCTTGCTAATCCCTTCATGCACATAAACTAACCTTGGTACTGAATTCTTACCATTTTGTAAGGAAACATGGTCTTCATCAGCCTCTACATATAAGTATTCAACTTCTTTTTTCTCATTTGGATTATTCAATTCATCATTTTCTATTTTTTCTAATTTTCTTATTTTGTTCATTACTGTTTGATCACTTAATTCCAAGCTGTTTACTATTTCTTTCCCTACTTTAGCATAGGATTCATTCGTTGCTGCATCAACCATCTCAGCTTCTAATCCTCTATCTACCCTTTGATACTTGCCTATACCTAATTTCCTATCTGCTAGGTGCTGATATTCATCATTAAACTTCGATTCATAATATCTTCTTTTAAATTTCACTTCACCAAACTCAGTAATTAGTGTCCTATTTTCTTTCCTAACTATATCCCATTTCTCCTTACGACTTGGACTCTCTTTAATCATTTCATCTAAATTTTCTATTAGATATTTACATAATTCTCTTCCTAACTCATCCATATCTTTTCTAAGCAATTTTATAAAGTCTGAAATACTTTCACCGTTGTTTATAGCAACGTTTATTAAGAATTCTTCTGTATTTTCCTTAATTTTTTCTCCAAACTGTTGTATAATTGTATCCATGAGGGACTCCTCCTTTTTGTGTTTTGCTGGTTACTTAACACTTTATCAAAAGAGGAGTCCCTTTTCTAGTTTTTGTACTAAATTTACCTACATTTATTTTACACTATGTTAAAATTATTATTAAAATTTTTTTGCAAATAAATTAATTTTGTATGATTATAGTAAATAAATCATTTAATAAATCACAAACTAAAAGAGATATTCAAATAAAAACAACACATTTGAAGCTATTTATGAAATAAAAAGTAGAATAAAGTCGTTTAATTACAAAAAAATTTTAGTATTTACTTGACATTTTTTAATAATCTGATTATAATGAATAGTAACAGATGACATTAGTTAGAATGATACATTAAATAAAAGGGGGAATGATCAAAAAAATTAAACTTCATTCTAATTATTTAATCCAAAGCTTCAAAAATTTTTAGTGTTAATATTATTTAAAAGTTTAAAATTAAAAGGAGGATTTATAAATGAAAAAGTATCCAGCTGAACCATTTAAAATTAAAGCAGTAGAAACTATAGAAATGACTACAAAAGAAGAGAGAGAAGAGGCAATAAAAGAAGCAGGTTATAATACTTTCTTACTTGATTCAGACCAAGTATATATTGATCTACTAACTGATAGTGGAACTTCTGCAATGAGTGATGAGCAATGGGCAGCATTAATGGTAGGTGACGAAGCTTATGCCGGTAGTGATAATTGGTATAAATTAGAAAAAGCTGTGAAAGAAATATATGGCTTTGATTATGTAGTTCCAACTCACCAGGGTAGAGGAGCAGAAAACCTATTATCTCAAATAATGATTGAAGAGGGAGATTACATCCCAGGAAATATGTACTTTACAACTACTAAAGCTCACCAACAATTAAATGGTGGTAAATTTGTAGATGTAATTGTTGATGAAGGACATCAACCTTCAGTTGACGCTCCATTTAAAGGGAATGTAGATGTGGATAAATACCAAGAACTAATAGATGAAGTAGGAGCAGATAAAATTCCTTACATCTGTGTTGCAGTTACTGTAAATATGGCTGGTGGACAACCAGTAAGTATGGAGAATCTTAAGAAAGTAAAAGAAATTTCTGAAGAAAATGATATAAAAGTAATGTATGATGCTACACGATGTGTAGAAAATGCTTACTTCATTAAAGAAAGAGAAGAAGGATATGAAGATAAGACAGTAGCAGAAATACTTAAAGAAATGATGAGCTATGCTGATGGTTGTACAATGAGCGGTAAGAAAGACTGCCTTGTTAATATTGGTGGATTTTTAGCTATGAATGATGAAGACATATATACAGAAGCAACTCAATTAGTAGTTGTATATGAAGGAATGCCTAGCTATGGTGGATTAGCAGGGAGAGATATGGAAGCAATGGCTCAAGGAATTTATGAGTCTGTAGATCCGAATTATATTGAGCATAGAGTTAAGCAGGTTAGATATTTAGGAGATAGATTAGCTGAAGCAGGAGTTCCTATTATCAAACCTGTAGGTGGACACGCAGTATTTATAGATGCTAAAGCATTCTTACCACACCTTTCTCAAGATCAGCTTCCTGCTCAGGCATTAGCGGCAGCAATATATGTTGATTCTGGAGTAAGAAGTATGGAAAGAGGAATTGTTTCAGCAGGTAGAGATGCAGATGGGAATCACTGTTATCCTGAATTAGAAACAGTTAGATTAACTATTCCAAGAAGAGTGTATACTTATGCTCATATGGATGTTGTTGCAGATTCAGTAATTAATCTTTATGAGAATCGAGATAGCATTAAAGGATTAAAATTTGTTTATGAACCGCCTGTATTAAGATTCTTTACTTCAAGATTCGAACCAATTGAGTAATTAAAGGATATCATTCAAAGCTACGATTGCTCTAATTAGAGCAATCGTAGCTTTGAAAACAATTATTGTAGCATTCATAATTTATTTTTAATGTCAGAAAATTGTAATTACTATAGAGAAATTAATAAAAAACTTTTAATAAGGGTGATTATTTTATGGAAAAGACAGAGATCAAAACTGATAAAAGTCCTGCAGCGATTGGACCTTATTCTCAAGCGATACAATTAGATAATTTAGTACTAACTAGTGGTCAAATTCCTTTTACTCCTGAGGGTGAACTTGTTAGCAATGATGTAAAAGAACAGGCTCGACAAAGTTTAGAGAATGTTAAAGGAGTTTTAGAAGCAGCAGGTACTGATTTAGATAAAGTAGTTAAATGTACTGTATTTATTAGTAATATGGATGATTTTCCTAAAATTAATGAAGTTTATCAAGAATTCTTTAAGGAGCCTTATCCAGCACGTAGTTGTGTTGAAGTAAGTAGGTTACCTAAAGATGTGAAATTAGAAATTGAAGCTATTGCCTACAAGAAATAAATAAATTATAGGTGCTGAGGACACTTAAATAACTACAATAAATTTAAGTGTTCTCAGTTTAGACTAAAGTAACTACATTAATGATTCAACCTCATGTTCGAACTCTAATTATAAATAGCAGTAAAAGCTAAAGTGAAAGATAATTTATGAAATGAAGTTATTGACAAAATTATAGGATGGGAAGGGGATTTTTAATTAATGAAAAACAATGAAGAAACCAGAATGCCAACGACAAAAGAGGCAGCATTTGCATTATTGGCTGTTATTGGTGTAATTTTAATTTCCATTAATAGTGCTCTTGTTTTAGAAACAGCATTAGTCTTAGGGGCAATGACATCTGCTATTATTGCAGTTTATTTTGGTTATGAATTTGAAGAGATAGAAAATGCTCTAATTGAAGGAATAAAGAATGGATTAGGCGCATGTATGATTCTTATGATTATTGGTATGGTTGTAGGGACTTGGATTTTAGGTGGAACCATTCAAACTATGGTTTATTATGGTCTAAAATTACTTTCACCACAAATATTTTTACCTGCTAGTTTTCTCCTTAGTACAATAACCTCTTTATTAATTGGAAGTTCATTTGGAACAATGGCAACAATAGGTATAGTTTTAATGGGAGTAGCTGAAGGTCTTGGAGCTCCAGCAGCTATGACAGCTGGTGCTATAGTGTCAGGTGCTATATTTGGAGATAAACTTTCCCCAATGTCAGATTCTACAAATTTAGCTGCAGCAATGAGTGGTACAGGTTTATTTGATCATATCCGCTCTATGTCTTATGTTTCTGTTCCTACAGCTGCGATCAGTATAACTATTTATGGTATCATGGGAAAGATGTATATATCGGGTAATGTTAATTTAGGAACTGTAGAAAAGATTTTAAATACTCTACAAGGTAATTTCAATATTAGTCTTATAACTTTAATTCCACCTTTATTAATGATTATTTTATCAGTTTTAAAAGTACCAGCTATCGCCTCCTTATCTGCAAGCTTTGCTACAGCATCTATTTTTGCAGTATTTACTCAAGGAGCCAATCTTTCTGAAATTATTAATGTAGCAGCAAATGGTTATGTGGCTGAAACAGGTTTTAAGTTAATTGATAATCTTCTTACCCAAGGCGGTATAAATGGTATGATGAGTACGGTTGCTATAATTTTAGCAGGTACTGCTATGGGCGGTGTATTAGAGAAAACTAATGTTTTAAAAGTATTACTTAAATCTCTTATGAATTATGTAAAGACACCAAAGGGGTTAGTCTTAAGTACACTTGCATCTGCATATATGATGCTTATTGCTACTGGAGAAATGATGGTATCAATGATAATTCCAGGTCGAACTCTAGAACCAGCTTATAAGGAATTAAATATCCATAATAGTGTTCTTTCTCGGTCACTCGAGACAGCAGCAACTTTAGGATGTGCTATTTTACCATGGGGTGTAGTATCAGTCTATATACAGAATGTTCTAGATGTTAATCTTGGTTATATTCAATATACATTTTTACCTTTCATTTCACCAATTATTACAATAATTTATGCATTTATGGGTTTCGCACTCTTTAAAAGAGATGATAAAGATTCAAAACAGACTTCGGAGATAGCTGTTTAAATAACATTTTAAAATTTTGTTTTAAATATTTTTAATTTTTAATCTATTAGTAAATATTTTTACCAACATTATTTATAATTATTCTTGTAATTTTAGCTTTTACTCTTTGAATTAAACCCAGTCAATGGGTTTAATTCTTTTTTTCTTATATTTAAATTAGAATAATAAAAGGAGGATAAAAATGAATTTTAAATATATATTTGGACCTATAATATCAAGAAGATTAGGAGTATCTTTAGGAATAGATTTACTTCCTAATGGAGTATGTACCTTCGATTGTATATATTGCGAGCGAGGGTCTAGAGCAGAACTTAATATAGAAAGAAAAGAATATATTCCAACTAAAAAAGTAATTAAAGAGTTAGATCGATTCCTCAAAAGAAAACCAAAACTTGACTATATTACATTCTCTGGTTCTGGAGAACCTACTTTGCATAGCAAAATAGATAAAATAGTTGGTTTTTTAAAACAAAATTATCCAGAATATAAAATAGCTTTATTAACCAATGCCAGTCTCTTTACTGACAAAAGAATATTAGAAAGAATTAAGAAGATTGATTTAATAGTTCCATCTTTAGATGCTGTATTGGAGAGTACTTTTCAAACAATCAACCGTCCTGTTTTTAGCTTAAGTATCAACGATATCATTAATGGATTAATAAATTTAGATAAAAATTATGTAGGGGAAACTTGGTTAGAGATATTTATTATTCCTGGAGTTAACGATACTGAAAAAGAAATTAAAACCTTTAAAAAAGTAATTGATAAAATTAATCCTCAACGAATACAGTTAAATACTTTAGATAGACCTGGAGTTGAAAATTGGATACAACCAGCAACTATGAAGAAATTAAACCAAATTGCTACAGCTTTAGGTGATAAAGTAGAAGTAGTAGGCAAATTAAAACCTCGAAGAAAGCAAAAGTTGAAGAATAAAGTAATATAATGATTAGCAAATAGCAAAGGTATATTAATAATTAAAAAAAGAATAGATGATGATATCATAGTTACTAAATGGCTTACTTTATGATAATAATTTGAGAGACTATAAATTGAAAAAACAGGTCAATCAATTATTACTGACTGACCTGCATAATTTACTTTTGGTAGCTCTAAGGCTTGAATAACACTAAGTACCACTTGATGAATAGAGGCATCAATATCAATTTGTTTATTACTATCAAAGATAGGTTGATGAGCATCAATGAGTGCAACCTTTTCTGTTCCTAAATAGTATTTCAAATAATCAACACATGGTTGCACTTTGTCTATGTAGAACTGGTATCTTCTTTCTAGATTTTCTTTGGTGTCATCTGCTCTCTTTCTGTTTAATGTTCGAGCTTTCATTTGTTCTTTTGATATAAAAAGATGTAATACTTTTATTATAGGAATATTTAGTTTTTCAAATGTTTTTAATAGGTGTTTTGCAGCAACTATAGTTCTTGGATATCCATCTAGGATTGTAATTTGATTTCTAAGGTCAAGTGAATTTTCAAGCAATGCTTTTATGATTTTTTTAGTCCATTTGTCAGGTACTAATAATCCGCTGTTTACACAAAACTCTAACCAATCGAATTGTGAAATGAAATTATTATTTGACCTTAAGTATGTTATTAATTTTTCTTTATGCTTATGTACTTCCTTGATTGTTTCAGGCTTATTTTTATTTAAATTAAAAATAGAAGTCTTATCATTAATATCATATTTATCTGCAAGTATAAGTTTGAATTCTTTATCTTGTTTTGCCTTACTGATAGTCATTCTTAAAATATTCCCCATTGATAAGCGTCTAGTTTTTGGGATAGCTAGAAATTTACATAATGCTTTCGATATTTCTCCTTTCCCACATCCAGAAGGGCCAGTAAGTAATATCACTCCCTTTCCTTCAATACTTACCTGATTTACATTAATCTTAATATCTTCGTTAAGAAATAGTTGTTTAGACATAATTCCTCCTTAAGATATAATAAGATAATTCTTATACCAGTGGTCATATTACTTTATAATTATTCTTTTTTATAAAATTTGTGCTAAGGAAATTAAGAGTTACATCACATTCTTTTCTTTATTGCATAAATTACAGTATATAGTGATTAAAGGATAGTTATTTTCATTGTTTAAAAGGAGATGAGATAATAATGAAAGCGGGTTATTATGATAAAAATCCAAGTGGCTTATTAATTTTTCTCCACATCCCCAAGACTGGAGGAACTACGCTAAGGAGCATAATTACTAAAGTATACCGTAAAGATCAGTTTTTTGAAGGGGATTATCAAAAAATAATTAATAAGTTGAAGAAATCAGAGGAAAATATACAAGGAATAGAATGTATAAAAGGCCATATTAAGTTTGGGATTCATCGTTATTGTACACGACTATATACTTATATTACTATGTTGCGGAAACCAATTGATCGCATGATTTCTGTCTATTATCATATACGTCGTAATCCAAATATTCCTAAGTATGAGCAGTTAAAGAATATTAGTTTTAAAGAATTTGTTAGTAGTGACCAGTTTTCATATAATTCAAATCGACAACTCTTTATGATAACAGGAGGGAAGAAGCATCCTTTTAATTTGGATTCTTCTGATTTGGAGGAAGCTAAAAGTAATTTAGATAATTGTTTTTCAGTGGTAGGGATAACAGAAATGTTTGATGAATCTTTATTTTTGATGAAAAAAGAATTAGGTTGGGATGATATATCCTACACTAGGAAAAGGGTAGCTAAGAATCGTCCCTCTAAAGAAAATGTTTCAAATGAGACAATTAAAATAATAGAGGAAAGAAATAAGTTGGATATAGAGTTGTATCAGTATGCTAAAAAGAAATTAAAGGCTAGAATTAAGAGTTTAAATTCTAATTCTAAAGAGGAACTAAATAATTTTATTAGTCAAACTTAAGAATTACTAAGTTATTATTTAATTTTCATTGAATCACACTAAAGAATATTATTTGCATAATATATAATAAAGGTTGATATCAAGGGGAGATATAGAGAATGAAAGATAAGTTATTAATTTTCATGCATATACCAAAGACTGGTGGTATTACACTACGCAGGATAATAGATAAGCAGTATGATGAAAGTAAGGTTTTTACTGGTAAGCATAAAGGGGCAATAGGTGAATTAGAGGAAGATAGAAATCAATTTAGATGTGTACAAGGACATGTCAGATTTGGCATCCATGAGTATTGTCCAGAACCATATACCTATATTACTATGATACGTGAGCCAGTTGACCGTATGATTTCTGAATATTATCATATACGAAGAAGTCCAACTAATCGCTTTCACGAAAGGATGCAAAGTATTAATTTAAAAGAGTATGCTATTAGCAATGAGTTCGCTAGTAATTCAAATCGACAGGTTTCTATATTAACAGGAGTAAAGAAAGACCCATTTGATTTAGAAAAAGCTGATTTAAAAGAGGCTAAAAGAAATTTAGATGAATATTTTTCGGTAGTAGGTATAACGGAGAGGTTTGATGAATCCTTACTTTTGATGAAGAGAGAGCTTGGTTGGGATAATATACTTTATACAAAGAAAAATGTAGGGCAAAATCGTCTTCCTAAAGAGGAAGTGTCAAATGAAGTACTTGATATCATTAAAGAGAGGAATAAATTAGATATAGAATTATATAACTATGCAAAAAATAATTTACAGGAACAGATTAATTCCTTAGGACCTGATTTTAAACGTAATTTAAACAACTTTATTCATCAAAGTAAAGAGTTTAATAATTCTAATCATTAAAGCTTAATCTTTGCTAAGATGCACTACAACTAGTTACTTGCATAAGATATAATAATAATTTATTAAAAGGAGCGAATAATAATGGGAGTTAATAATTATAGTGGTCCCGCAAATAATTTATTAATTTTCTTACACATACCAAAAACAGGCGGGACCACATTAAGAGGTATAATAGATAAACAATATTCATCAAATAAGAGATGGCATGCATATGAATTTTTACCATTAGAACAAAGAATTAAAGAGGTTCCAAAAAAGCAACTAAAAAAGATAAATTATATGGCTGCGCATTTTCAGTTTGGGGCCCATCAATATTTTACAAGACCATATACCTATGTTACGATGTTGCGCAATCCAATTAAACGCTTGATTTCAGAATATTATCATAGACGTAGAAATCCAAATAATCCTTTATATGATAAATTGCAAAATATTAGTTTGAAAGAGTTTGTTAGTAGTGATGAATTTTTAAGTAATTCAAATTTACAGCTCTTTATGATTAGAGGAAGGGCAGTGAAACCTTTTAATTTAAAACATAATGATTTAGAAGAAGCTAAAAAGAATTTAGAGAAACATTTTTCAGTAATAGGTATAACAGAAATGTTTGATGAATCTTTATTTTTGATGAAGAAAGAGTTTGGGTGGGAGGATGTGTCCTATACAAAAAAGAATGTAACGAAAAGTCATCCGTCTAAAGAAGAAGTTCCAAAGGAAGTAGTTAAGATAATAGAAGAGAGAAATAAATTAGATATAAGATTATACAAGTATGTAAAGAGGAAGTTAAAAGAGAAGCTTAAAGACTTAGATCCAGAATCTAAGCGTGAGTTAAATGATTTTATTAAGTAAATTAAAGTGATTAATGATTAAAAACTATTTAACCATTATAAATTTGCATTAAGATTCACTAGAATTAGGTATTTGCATAAAATATAATCAAATTTATTAAGAAGAGAGGATGTTGATGGATGTTAATCTTTATGCATATACCAAAGACTGGAGGCACAACATTACGAAAAATAATAGATAAGCAATATTCTGAGAGTGAGACTTGGCATGCATATGATGATTTACCATTAAAAGAGACAGTAGATCAACTTTCCAAAAAGCAATTAGAGAAGATAGAATATATAGTTGCTCATTTTCCTTTTGGAGTACATCGTTATTTTTCAAGGCCATGTACTTATATTACTATGCTACGGAATCCAATTGATCGTGTAGTATCTGAATATTATCGTGCACGGAGGAATCCGAATATTCCTATATATGATGAAGTGCAAAGTATGGGTCTGAAGGAGTTTGTTAGTAATGATGATTTTGCTTTAAGTAATTCGAATCGGCAGACTTTATTAGTTTGTGGGAGAAAGAAGGGTACTCCTTATGATTTGGAATTAGACGATTTAGCAAAAGCTAAAGAGAGATTGGATAAATATTTTGCAGTAGTAGGTATAACGGAAATGTTTGATGAGTCTGTGTATTTAATGAAGAAAGAATTAGGTTGGGATGATATATTCTATACTAAGAAGAATGTAGCTAGGAATCGTCCTAATAATGAGAGTTTATCACAAAAGGTAGTTGATACAATAAAAGAGAGAAATAGATTAGACTTAGAGCTATATAGTTATGCCAAGGAAAAACTAAAAAAGCAGGTTAAAGCTTTAAATGATAGAGATAAAAGAAAACTTAATAATTTCATTTGTCAAAATAAGAAGCTAAATTAAGCTGATAATTGATAATAGATTTCATTAAAATAATGAATTTTGTCGCATTTGCTTAGTGCTAAGCAAATGCTTTTTTATTTTTAGAAACTTATATAGTTCTTCTCACATTATTAATAAGAGTGCCATAATAATATATTATAACTTTTTATTTAATGAAGTTATAATTTTAATATGAATTTGATGATTTAGTACTTTTTAATAAAGAGGTAGGTATGGAGAAATGAAAAAAAGTGTGAGTATAATTATTCCAACTTTTAATGGTGGAAGAATATTTAAAGACTGTTTAGAAGCGATTAAAAGACAGAAGTATAGTGGTGAGATTCAATTAATTATAATTGACTCTGGTTCTACAGATGGAACTGTAGCGGAAGCAAGAGAAGCGGGAGCAGATATTATTCAAATTGATAAAGAAGAATTTAATCATGGTCGTGCAAGGAATAGAGCTCTTAGAAATACAGACTATGAATTAGTTATATTTACTGTACAAGATGCCATACCAGTGTCAGATAATTGGATACATTTAATGGTTAAATCCTTGGAAGAAGATGATGTAGTAGCAGTTACTGGTCAACAAATGCCACATAATAATGCTGATGTATATGCTAGGTTTGAAGTTAGACAACATAATAATCATTTAGGAAGTAATATTAAAATAAAATCTATAGATTCAATGCAAGAGTTTAAAGCTATGTCTTACGGAGAAGCTTTAAAAGTTGTTAGGTTTGATAATGTATGTGCGATATATAAAAAAGATGCTTTAGAAGAAATTTCTTTTCCTAAGGTTGCTTTTGCAGAGGATATGGCTTGGGCTAAAAGAGTATTATTAAGAGGTTATAAAGTTAAATATGATCCTTCTATTAAAGTTAGGCATTCTCATAATCGAATACCTAATTATAGACTTAGGCGGACTATCTTTGATATTATTCATACTGCACAAATTCTTGAGCGTTTAAGAAATGATCTTTCTTTTATAAGATTACAGGACCTTTATGCAGGACTAGAAGTAATTGAAAGAATGTATCAGGTTATTGTTAATGATTTAAGAATGAATAACGGGGCTTTAATAAACTCTGGTAATAGGGCTAATTATTTTAATCAATTAATCAATACTGTATTTAATAAGAAAGACAAAAATTTAGATGTAGATTGGTTATTAAATTTTGCTAAAAAGTGTGAACTTGAAATAAAATCTGTTTTAAGCACGATAAGTGAATGGTTTTTAGGAGTAACTAATAAAGAATTACTTCTATGTTTAGAGCAGTTTACAGCTTGTCGAAAGGGAAAGCTTTTAGGTGAGGTAATGGTAAGCTATCAATCAAATGGTAATCTGCCTAATGATATAGCTGAAGTAATCGTTCCCTATTTGAGGGGGGTGTGATATTTGGCTAAAATATTATTAGCATGTCATGAATTTTTTCCACGATATTATACGGGTACTGAAACGTTAGTACTAGAGGTTGCAGATGAGTTAGTTAGAAGAGGACATAGTGTGGAAATACTTACAACAGAACCTTTATTACCAGGAGATGAAATACCAGATTGTCCTCAAGTTAAGACAGATGAATATGGGGGACATAAAGTATGGCGACTTTATATCCCAGATGTTGTAGAGCCGATTAAGCGCATGAAGTTAGAGAGTTATGATCCGCGTTTGACTTGTTTATTTAATAAAGTTTTAGATTCTTTTAATGCTGATGTAGCTCATATTTTTCATCTTATGGATTTAACTTCTAGATTAGTTGATATTTTAAAGCAAAGAGAGATTAAAACCTTCTTTACTACAACTGATTACTGGTTATTATGTCCAAAGTATCAACTTGTTAAGCATAATGATGAATTATGTTCGGGACCCAACCCCTCTAAATGCTTTTTATGCTTATTAGCTTCTAACTTTAAAGGTTTAAATCAAGGAAATGCTAATACTAATCTACAAAACTTGGTGCAACGAAGAATATTATTACATCGAGAGATAGTAAAGAAATTAGATGGAGTATTATTTTCAAATAAATTTACACAGAATCTTTTTTATAAAAATGAATTCATATGTCCTAATGAATATATTAATCCATTTCCTGTTCCTAAAAGGGCGGAAGAAGTTTATAAACTTGGAGAAGTGTCAATAGATAGCAAGCTTAAAATCGCTTTTATTGGAACATTGAGGCCAACTAAAGGTCCACAAATTATTATCAATGCTTGTAAACAATTAAAGAATAGAAAAGATATAGAGTTGCAAATATGGGGAGGATTTAATGATAATAATAGTTTTCATAAACAACTTAAAAAGAGTGCAAAAGAAGTAGAATGGATAAATTTTTGTGGGACTTTCGAACAAGAGAGGTTTCATGAAGTATTAGCAGATATTCATGTGGTAGTGATTCCTTCGACTTGGTATGAGAATACTCCGCTGACAGCTTTAACAGCATTAGCAGCAAAAAGAGTTTTAGTTGTTTCTAATTTAGGAGGGCTTTCTAGTCTTGTGGAGGATGGAGTCACAGGTTTTCTTGTTCCTCCTGGCAATCATAAAGCATTAGCCAGGACAATTCGAGGGTTAGCAAATAATAATAGAAAAGTTGTTAAAGCTTCTAAGGCAATTTCTTTTAAACAGACTGTATCAGACTACGTAGATAAACTTGAAGAAATATATAATTAGTTTAAGTAATTATGTTAGTTCTTAATATGTAGTTTGGGAGTTGGTAAAAATGAAATGTTTAGTCTTAGGAGGGGCTGGTTTTTTAGGGTCTTATCTGTGCAAATATTTAGTAGATAAAGGCTATAATGTAATACTATTTGATAAAAATCAACCTGATTATAGTAGTTTTAATGATATGGAAGATAAAATTGAGGTAGTTATTAATGATTTTGTAGAATGTGAGTCTTTTGATGAACTAACAAAGAGTGTAGATGTAGTATTTCACTTAATCAGTACTACTGTGCCGAGGAATTCTAATCAAAATATGGGGTTTGATATAGAGTCAAATGTACTGCCAACATTAAAGTTACTTAATAACTGTAAGAAGAATGATGTAAAAAAAGTTATCTTCTTTTCATCAGGAGGTACAATATATGGAATCACTAATAACATACCAATATCTGAAGTACATTCGACAGATCCTATATGTTCCTATGGTATTCATAAGTTAACGATAGAAAAGTATCTACAGTTATATTGGTATTTATATAGATTAGATTTTGTTATTATGCGGATTTCTAACCCTTATGGAGGGCGACAGTTCTTAAACGCAAGTCAAGGTGCAGTCACTACTTTTTTAGAGAGAGCGTTAAGTAATGAACCGATTCATATTTGGGGAGATGGTAATATAATTAGAGATTACATTCATGTATCAGATGTAGCAAGAGCAGCGTCTAAATTAATAGATTATAAGGGAAAGTATAAAGTCTTTAATATTGGCAATGGAGAAGGACATTCACTTAACCAAATATGTGCACAGATTAAAACAGTATTAGAAAGAGAAATAAAGGTTAATTATGAGCAGGCTAAAAAAGAGGATGTTCCAATTAATGTACTTGATATAAATAGAGCTATTAGTGAGCTTGATTGGAAACCAAGAGTTTCATTACAAGAGGGGATCCGATTATTAATTGAAGATTGGTCGGAACTTATTTAATAAATTAATTATAAGTGGAGTATTATGGACTTGTAGTACTCTACTTATAATCTTTGTCTAGTTTTATACAGTTAAGGGGGGAGAAAAGTGCAATTAAGTGATAGTAATAAAGATCTAGAAGACTTATTAGTCTTTATGCATATTCCCAAAACCGGGGGAACTACATTACGGGAGATAATCCAAAGACAGTATGAACCAAATAAGGTTTGGACCTTTGGAACCATATATCAATTTAGAGAAGAGTTAAGTGAAATGTCTGAAAAGAGAATTAAACAGATAAGATGTTTACAAGGACATGCTTGTTTTGGAGAGGTACATCAACCTTTTAATAGGGCATATAATTATCTTACTATGCTAAGGGATCCTATTGAAAGGATGCTTTCATTATATTGTCGTCATGGTGGAGCTCAAGGCTTAAGTCTAAAGGAATTTATTACTAAAACGGATTTTGAGTTTGCGACTAAAAATACTCAAACTCGTTACGCATCAGCAGAGGCTCCTCCAAATTTAGAGATAGCAAAGGAGAATTTAGAGAAACATTTTGCAGTAGTTGGAATAACAGAAATGTTTGTTGAATCTATATTTTTAATGAAGAAAGAATTGGGCTGGGTAGATATAGACTATACAAAGAAGAATATATCACAGGACCGTCTTTCATTGGATGAAATTTCACAAGAAGTAATTGAATTCATAAGAGAAAATAATGAATTAGACAATGAGTTATATAATTATGCTAAAAGCAGATTAGAGAGTAAAATTCAAAATTTAAGTCTTGAGTCAAAAGAAGAGTTAGATGAATTTAGAACAAGGTGTAATAACTCTATGAAATAGAATAATATAAATTTAGAAGCTATAAGCTAAGAGCAGTATGGTCATACTGCTCTTATTTTATATTTAATTATTAAAGGTTTCCTATAGCATCTTCTGGTGCTATAGCACCGACTGCACAGACATCCTCTTTTTTTATTATAGCTCTATCAACTGTAGTTACTTCTTCCATTTTACAGTTGTTATCATTTAGTGCTCTTATGATAACGTCTTCATTACCAGTAAGGTCATTAGGACCAGATAGTTCAAGGTAATCAGCCCCAAATCTTTGTAACCTACCAATAGCATCCTTTAAAACACCATCAGATTCAAACTCAATAAATACCATTTTATCTTGATAGACTGTCTCTAATCTTTGGTCAGAGGTGGTATCTTTAAGCATTCTTTCTGCCTCCTTTCTTGTGTATGATTTTAAATTTATTAAATCTCAGGATTTAATTCGACTGCATTTACGTTGTTTAAGTAGATTAGCAGTCTGAAAATCCCGTAATCTACTGGTGGAGATGTGTCAGATGTGAATTCAATTTCTTCATAGTCATTTTGACAATACACAGCGTCCTCAATAGGTTCATTATTATAGACTTTTAAGTCGATATAGTCGGCTCCAATGATGTGTAATTTGCCTATAGCTGACTTGGCAACTCCGTTACATTCGTATTCTACAAGAACAAGTTGACCTTCATATTCATTATGCAATTCTTCTTTAAAGGTTTCATTCTCAAGAAACATTCGGCTCCCCCCTTATAATGATTTTAATATATGATATGAAAGTAAATAATGAACTGTGATTATATGATTGAGTATTTTATCGTTCCTAATCTATAAGATTGAGCATAACATATTACATAAACCAACAAGTAGATTATAATGCCTCTTATAAGATAAGGGAGGTGGAGTTTATATGAACAAGTTAGAATCTAAAACAGTAGTTGTTTTAGGAATGCATCGAAATGGAACTTCTATGACAAGTGGTATTTTAAGCAAGCTTGGAATCGATATGGGAAGAGAATTAATAGGCAAAAAAGTATCTAACCCGCTAGGCCACTTTGAAGATAAAGATTTTCTTGATTTAAATATTAAAATTCTAAAAGAAGCTGGTGGGGGTAGTTGGGACTCTACTCCTGCTAGAGAAGATATATTAGATCAAAAGGATAATTTTCAAAAAGAAATTAAGAGTTTACTCAAGAAGAAAAATGAATCTAGCAGTAATATCTGGGGATGGAAGGATCCAAGGACTAGCTTAACTATTGATTTATATCTACCGTATTTAAAAAATCCTTACTTTCTAGTTTGTTATCGTAATTCAAAAACAGTGGCTGAGTCCCTACAGAGAAGAAATCAAATGGAACTAGAAGAAGGTAAGAAGTTAAAGAAGACTTATGACCAACGTATTGGTGATTTTTTTAAAGAGTATTCTGACTCACCAAGGTTAGATCTCCATTATGAAGCGGTAACTACTGAACCTAAAAAATGGGTAAGGAGGATAATTAATTTTCTAGATATTCAAGTAAGTAAACAAGAAGAAAAAGAGGCTATTGAATTTATTATGCCTAACGAAGCAGTGCGTAATCTGCAATCTATACCTAATTTTATTATTATTGGAGAAAAAAATTGTGGAGTGATTCCTTTATATAAATATTTGGTATCTCATCCAAATGTAATTCCTGCTTGTAAAGAAGAGATCCAATTCTTTAATAAAAATTTTAATAAAGGTGAGGATTGGTATCTTAATCATTTTTCTGAGATAAGGAAGTTATGTAAAGATAAATATATTACTGGAGAAGTAAGTACTAATTATTTCTTTTATCCTTATGTACCGCAAAGAGTCTTTAGAATGTTGCCTGAGGTTAAATTGATAGTTCTATTAAGGAACCCTGTTAATAGGGCTTATGCACATTATTGTGGTGAGGTGCTTAAAGGAATTGAACGATTATCATTTAAGAAGGCCTTAGAAAAGGAAGAGGAACGATTATTTGGAGAAATAAAGAAGATGAAACGTGATAAAGATTATTTTAGTTTTAAGTATAATCATTTTTCATATAAAGCTAGAAGCATTTATATAAATCAGTTAAAAAGATGGTTAAATATATTTCCAAGAGAACAGTTATTAATCTTAAAATCTGAAGATTTATATGCTGGGCCTGAGGAAGTTATGAATAAGATTATAAAGTTTTTAAATTTACCTGAATGGAATTTTAAAGAGCATAAGAAAATTAAACGAAATAGAAATCATTTTATAAATAAATCTATAGAAACGCAGTTGTATAAATACTTTAAAAGATATAATCGACGGTTATTTAAACTTTTAAATGTAGATTGGAATTGGGATAAGTAAAAATATATTTTTTATTCTAGTAGTAACGAATAGCCCCTTGGATAGTATAATATACCAATGATGGAAAATGGAGGTGAATAAAATATGGCTTTAAATGCTTTTGAATCATATACTTTAGACCCTAATACTAGTGGTACAACAGCAATTCAAATCGATAGTACAACAGAAGTTACTCTCGGTACAGTTACAATTGATACTACTGGAAGTACTGATGTGAAATTAGATGCAACAGTAGGTATGCATATAGCTACCGATGCTGCAGAGGTAATATTAAGAATTCGTGATAATACTAGTAGCCCTGTTGTAAGAGCGAAGGTTGCAGATGCTAATGCAGCTACTGATGATTTTACTGTTGCGAATATGGTTGGTGTTGATGATGCAACAGGAGAAAGTGTAACTTATGACTTAACTGCTGCGTTAAGTCCAAGTTCGGCTACTGCAGGAGACCGTGTAAGAGTTATTGGTCCGATTACTTTAACTGCAGCAGCTATTGGTTAGATACTCAAAGTCAAGGTGGGTTCAACCTGTCTTGACTTTTTATATATTCTATTGTATCACCTCCTGATTTAAATTATATTCAACCAAGACCGTACTGGGTATGCATTTCAGAAATATTCTTGCAACATATTTTCAGTAATATTCATATACATATAATAAGGATATAAGATGATAAAGGAGAGATTTTATGATAGATAATCAATCTAAAACAGTAATTACTTTAGGAATGCATAGAAGTGGTACTTCTATGATTGCAGGTGTTTTAGATAAACTTGGTGTCAATATGGGGGAGCGAATGTTAGGTAAGGATTTTTCTAATCCTCTAGGTCACTTTGAGGATAGAAGGTTTATCAGTCAAAATATTAAAATTTTAGAAGCGGCTAATGGGAGTTGGGATGATCCTCCTACTAGAGAAGCAATTTTAAGGCAAAAGGATAAATTTCAAAGAAAGATTAAAAGGCTAGTAAATAGAGAAGGGATTTGGGGTTGGAAAGATCCAAGGACGAGTTTAACTATCGAACTATATTTGCCATATTTAATTAATCCTTATTTTATTATTTGTTACCGTAATCCAGCAAGAGTAGCTCTTTCATTAAAAAGAAGGGAAGAAAGAAGGAGAAGAGAAGCTCAAAAAGAAGATTCAAGGAAGAAGAAAAGTAGAAGTAAACTAATAACATTTAAACAAGGAATGAAATTAAAGAAACTTTATGATTCTCGTATTGAAGAATTATTTTATAGGTTTCCTGATTTAAATAGACTAGAGCTTAATTATGAGGAAGTCATGGATACTCCAGAAATGTGGGTCAAAGAGATTACTGATTTTTTAAATATTAATGTAGACAAGGAGGAAAAAGAAGAAGCTATTGATTTTATTTTGCCTAAAGATGAAATTCGTGAATTAGAAGAAGAATATAAATAAACTTAATTCTATAATTCACCTTTCTCTTTAAGTATTAATTAGCTAGTATAAAGCTATTTAATTACTTAAGAGGAAGGTTATTTTTATTATCAGTGACGTATTTCATTTGTTTTACATACATATATTGCAATAGTGGATTTAGGCTTATAATTAGGAGGTATAAATTAATGTTAGAAAAAGAGACTCCACAGATATCTACAGTCTTATTAAGTTGGAATCGTTATTATTTATTAAAAGAGACAATAGATTCTTATTTAGATACAATTTCTGTTCCTTTTGAAATGATTATTGTAGATAATGGTTCTGATGATGGTTCGCAAGAATTTATTAAGCGTATATGTCAAGAATATTCTAATTGTAGTTCAATCTTATTATCGGAAAACAAAGGAGGGGCAGCATTAAATTTAGGTTTGCAAGAGGCTAAGGCAGATTTTTTACATGTTTCGGAGAATGATCTCATTTATAAACCTGACTGGGATCAAAAGATGCTAAAGGCTTTTGAAAAGTTTCCAAGATTGGGACAGTTATCTCTATATTCTCCTTTTCCGCAAAAAGAGTTAGGAGAGACTTGTGATGTTAGATCAGCTTATAAGATAATAAGGGATGATTGTGCCATTTATGTTACAGATATTAATATAGGTACAAGTTCGATGTTTAGAAGAAGTATTTGGGATCGAGGTGTAAGATGGAGGAACACTAAGTTTGGAACTTATAAATTTCCTCATGACTCTGCTTTTTCTAAGGATGTAATGAAATGTGGATATTTAGTAGCTTGGAATGATGAGTATTTAGTTATTAATTGTGGTCATCAGGTTGATGAATTACGAGAAAATCTTGCTTATTATATAAAGAATTATAAATCTAAATGGCGTGGCTTTAAGAAGTTTAAAGAACGGTTAAGAAGGTTTGGTTATAGATTGGAGCGAGCAAGAAATACAGAATCTGGCTATAAGATTGTTCCTATTGATGAATAAGGATTAACGGGTTGCTGTTAATTCACATAAAATATTAAAAGCTTATTATTAGGGAAGTGTGAGTTATGAGGATTAAAAGTCAGAACAAGAATAGATTGTTAATCTTTATGCATATGCCGAAAACGGCTGGGACGACATTGGGTCAGATTTTTAGAAAACAGTACGCGAATCAAGTTTGTGGTGGAGGCGCGCAAAAGGATACTATAGGTAAACTAAGTGCTCTATCGGATGCAGAAATTAATAAATTGAAGTGTATATGGGGACATATACCTTTTGGAATTCATAACTATTTTAAAAGGCCATATATCTATATTACAATGTTACGCGACCCGGTTGAGCGCATAATTTCTATGTATTATTACCTATATCATAATACAAAAATTAAGTGGATTAATGGTTTAAGTTTTAAGGAATTTCTTAGTATAAAGAGCCTTAAACCAAAGATTGAAAATTTACAGACTCGTTTTTTATCTTGGGAAAGTCGAATTATTAATTATAAAAGAACTGAGAAGAATCTTACTAGTTTTATGTTAGATTCAAATCAAGGAGAACCTAATTTAGAAAGAGCTAAGAAGAACATTAATGATTATTTTGCTATTGTAGGAATAACTGAATTATTTGATGAATCCATATCTTTAATAAAACGAGAATTAGGGTGGGATGATATAGATTATACAAAGAAAAATGTGAATTCGAATCGTCCCGCAAAAGATCAATTACCAGTAGAGATAATTAGTATGATAAAAGAAAAGAATAAGTTAGATATAGAGCTATATGATTATGCTAAAAAGAAATTAGAAGATAATTTGTAAAATTTAATTTTGTTAAGGGAGGGGTTTAATGAATCAATTGGAGTTTAGACCTAATTTTATTATCATTGGTGCCCAAAGATGTGGTACAACTTCATTATATAAGTATTTAACATCTCATCCTAATATAGCGCCTGCGGCTAGAAAAGAAGTACACTTTTTTGATAATCATTTTGAAAAAGGATTGCAATGGTACTATAAGTATTTTTCTAGCTTACAAAACTTACAGGAAAAAGGTTGCATTACTGGTGAAGCAAGTCCTTATTATATATTTCATCCCTATGCGTTTAAGAGAATTCATAATTTAATCCCTAAGGTCAAGCTTATAGCTTTATTAAGAAATCCTATTGATAGAGCCTATTCTCATTATCATCATGAAGTACGTAATGGATTTGAAACTTTATCATTTACTGAAGCAATAGCAAAAGAAGAAAAAAGATTAGCTGGAGAGTTAGAAAAAATGGAGAAAGATAAAGATTATTTTAGTTTTAACTATAATCATTTTTCTTATAAAACTAGAGGGATATATATAGAGCAGCTACAAAGGTGGTTTAAACTTTTTTCAAGAGAGCAGTTATTAATCATAAAATCAGAAGATTTATATGCAAATCCTCAATTAGTCATGGATAAAGTTTTAGAGTTTTTAGAATTACCAAAGTGGGAGTTAACAGAATATAAGCAGTTTAATTCTAGTGGAGATTATCCGGAAATGGATTCAAATATAAGACAGCAATTACATGAGTATTTCGAACCCTATAATCAAAGATTATATGATCTTTTAGATGTAAATTGGGATTGGGATAAAGAGAGGTGAAAGAATGCCTAATTTAATTAGTATTATAATCTTAACGTATAATCAGTTAAAGTATACAAAATTATGTATTGAGAGTATTAAAACTTGGACAGAAGTTCCGTATGAATTAATTTTAGTAGATAATGGCTCTAGTGATGGTACAGTAGAATACCTTACTTCAATAGCCGATGTTAAATTAATCACTAATCAAACTAATTTAGGGTTTAGTAAAGGGGTAAATCAAGGCATAAAAGCGGCAGATGGGGACTATATTATGTTACTAAATAATGATACTATTGTAGCAAATAATTGGTTAAAGAATCAATTAAGATGTATTGATAGTAAATTAAAGGTCGGAATTGTGGGACCAAGAAGTAATTGTGCTCGTGGAAAGCCAGGGACGATTGAATGTAATTTAAATGGTTTAGAAGAGATAGTTAAATTTAGTAATAATTTTAATAAGCCTGATGCGAATAAGTGGTTTGAGTTAAATGCTGTTGCTGGTTTTTGTATGTTAATCAAACGTAAGGTGATTGAAAAGATTGGCTTATTTGATGAAGACTTTGAATATGGATTATTTGAAGATAGAGATTACTGTTGTCGAGCTAGAGAGAATGGTTTTAAGGTCTATTGTGCGGGAGACACTTTCGTTTATCATTTTGGACATCGTACTTTTGAGGGAAATAATCTACCACAGCGGCATATATTTAATAAGAATATGAAGAGGTTCAAACAAAAGTGGAAATAGTTGTATTTGAAATTTAATAATACTAAGATAAAAAGGCACACCTCACTAAGAGATGTGCCTTAAAACTATGATAGTAGTGCTAATTATTCATTAACAATTTTATCTTTTTTATCTGCTTCAATTACTTGACTATTCTGTAATAATTGTACTGCTTGCTCCATGTAAGCTATAATATTATCACCTGATTCTTTAGGTTCAATACCTAAAGCTTTACAGACCATAGCACTAATATCGATGACATCTATATCTGAATTTAATGCATGAGCGGTATTATAGATTTGAGAACCACAGCCGGCACAGGCTGTTACACAGATATCAGCATTAACTTCTTCTGCTTCTTGTACTCTTTTAACTCCTGAATGTTGTACTGTGTCTAAGTCGGTAAATCCAGCTACTAAGCCGCAGCATAATCCATCTTCCCGATTGTGTTTCATATCCTTATATTCACTACCTGGGATTGCTTGTAATATTGTACGTGGTTCTTCATAAAGATTACTCCAGCGTCCTAAATGACAGGAGTCGTGATAGGTGATGGTTTTAGGGATTTCATGAGTTAACTCTAACTCGTTACTTTCTATCTTTTCTGCCATATAGGCTGTAACGTGTTTAGTTTCAATATCCCAATCTAGACCTAACATTTCTGCAAATTGAGGATAGAAATCATTAAATGTTGCTAAACAACCAGGACAAGATAGTAATAATGTTTCTACTCCTCGTTCTTTAAATAATTCTATATTCTGTTTGATTTTGGCTCCTAATTCATCATAGTAACCACCTAGACCTAAATAGAGACCGCAGCAGGTTTCATCTTCATCGAAGTATACAAAGTCTTGTTCGATTTCATTAAGAACTTTAGTAACATTGTGAGGCATATCATCCATTACATAGGAAGCCCAACAACCAGCCCAGTAAGCTACTTTGCCTTCATCTTGATATTCAACATCCTCAGCCATCCAATTACCACGATTAGAATTATTGAGACCCCAGAAATTATCTCCATTTAATACATTATCACGAAGGACATCTAAGCTAGTAATTTCATAACCTTTTTCTTCGCTTAGTATTGGTCGAATAGCTAACCAATGATGGGCTAAGTGAATATTAGTCTGACAAACTTCATCACAGCGTTTACAAGTAGTACAGTGGTATAACTTATGAGCTGTTTCTTTATTTAAGTCAATCTTACCTTTCATATATTGTTGAAGCAAGAACCATTTGCCACGAGGAGAGTTACTTTCCCAAGGATCAGCATCAAAGACAGTACAGACTGAACGACAGAAACCACATTGAGCACAGCCAAAAGTATCTTTAGCCATATCCTCTGGAATATCATAGCCACTAAAATCCTTTGGATTATTCTTAATAAATAATTTTCCGGCCATGCCGTAGATAAAGGTTCCTAATTTAGCTGCTTTCATCCCTTTCTTTAATAGTTTAGCCGGAGAATTTTTATCTAATTTAGCTGGAATAATCTTACCTGGATTAAATATTCCATTTGGATCTGCTTGTTGTTTATAATTCCATACTTTATTTAGACGTTTAGTTCCGTAAAAGTCTTCTGCTTCGTCAGTGAAATAAAGACCGATAGAATAATTTTCGCCTCCTAGCTTCTTAGCTTCATCCATGATTACTAATGAAGAAGTATAAGCTAATGGGAATTGAATCTTTTTTCGTTCATCAGAAAGAACAAAGCTTAATAAAGTAACTTTATCCGGACCAACCATGAAACCCTCGATAGCCACTTCTTCACCATATTTTTTCTTAACTTTGTTAATAAACTTAGCTAAGTTTTCTATAGGGATAATAGATTCACTAGCTATCAAAGAAGGACCTAATTTTTTAAAGCTCATAGGATAAAATCTTTCTTCCCATTCTTTAAAGGAGAGTTCTTCATTTAGTGGAGTACCTTTATTAGTTTCAATAATTTTTTTTAATTCTTCTTTAATAGCATTGGGTGTATCGTCAGGAAGTACGAAAGTACCCATATATTTTTCTGGAACTAAATATTCATTTGTAGCTTTTTGTTTCCAGGCAATATGCTCAGAGGTGGCAATATTTAAAGTCCATAAAGGAATATTAGCTTCTTTAATGGCTAAAATTGCAGATGATAGATCTTCAACTTGACCAAAAGTAGCTACTATTGGATAATTGTCAATTTTCTTACGAACTTCAATAGTTGCTTCGATAATGAAACCAGTAATCCCCTCTAAAGAGCAGATCAAATCTAATTCTTTACCAATAAACTCTTTAATATCGCCTTGTGGGGTTATTACTTTTAAAGAAGTAATATTATCCTTAATAAAGCCATATTCATAACTCCCGATTCCAGAACCGCCTTCTGCTATCCACCCCCCAACAGTAGCTCCTGGAGCACTTGTTGGATACAACTTTAAAGCTAAATCTTCTTTATTTAGATAATCTTCTAGGTCCTGCCAAAGAACACCGGCTTCTACAGTAACAGTTTTTTCATTCTTATTTACTTCTACAACTTCTTTCATCCTAGTAAAATCTACTACGACTCCTTTTTTGGTAGGGATAGCCCCCCCGTAGCCACTAGTTCCTGCTCCTCTAGGCACTAAAGGTATTTCTTCTTTTTGTGCTAATTTCACTATTTTTTGTACTTCACCACTATTTTGCGGTTGTACTACTGCATCTGGAGTCGAATCAATCATAGCATCAATAGCGTCAGGTAGTGTTCCCATATCGTGACTGTAGACTATTCTTTCTACTTGATCAAATTTGACTCTGTCTGCAAAAATTTCCTTTAATTCATTCTGAACTTTAGTCGTTAACATTTTATCTACCTCCTTTAAATTAGTTCCTACTCTCTGCTTACAAAATTATAGTAGTCTTTAATCCCTCCTTTTTAGTGGAATTAATTTGCGCTATATATAAACACATGTCAAAAAAATATACTTCAAACTATTGTGAGTCAAATTTAATTTCTCTATATATAAATAATTGCTTAAAAATAAAACATAAGAATATTAATAATTAGATTATTGTAAGACTGTTGTAATAGATCATTAACATAAATTCTACGCCAAATCTACATAAAGTCACAAAATGTTCATATTATTATATTTCGGGATTATTTTCACAATTCCTGCTTTGAAGTAAAATTTTTTTTCACAAATACTAAAAGGAAAAAATGAAAAAGAAGTAATTATTTTTAAAAGGTATTATAAAGCTGATATTATATATTGGGTTATTTAATTAATAAATCTCTATTCTGTCTAAAGAATTGAATATGGTTTAGAATGTACTTTAATTCTCCTTTATCAAAGTCACGTACTGCTCTTAGAACCCCTTGAACTCTAGGGTCACCTAACATTTCCCTTATATCTGGAGATAAAGAAGATAAGAGGTCTTCTATATCTTCCTGTTCTAATAAAAAATAACAGACTGAAGTTCCTAAAGCTTCAGCTATATTTTCTAAAGAATCTACTGATGGTAGTGTCTGTTGATTCTCTATTTGACTAATTAATCCAGAAGATACTCCTGAGTTATCAGCTAATTTAGCTACAGTCATTCCTTGAGCTTGTCTTATCTTTTTGATTCGCTGCCCTACTTTTAATTCATTAGTACTTTTTTCTAAGAAATAACGAACGGTAACATCAAGTGTATTGGCTAAAACTTCGATAGTATCCAAATCAGGTTGGCTTTTATTAGTCTCTAAATTAATTAATTCTTCTTCTTTAATATTAGTTAGCTCAGCTAATTCAGCAATTGAAAGACTACGTCCTTCTCTAATTAATTTCAGTTTATCTCCAATTGTTTTTCCTCCAGGACTATTGTCAAATAAGTAAGTAATAGGAATATTTAAAGTTTCAGCAATTTGTTTAATCGTAGTTAAGGAAGGTTTTTTAATATTACGTTCAATAGCGCTTAAAAAAGAGTAAGAAATACCTATTTTTTTAGATAGCTCTTTTAAAGTTAATCCTCTTTCCTTTCGAAATTCTCTAATCCTTTTACCTAAGGTCATTTATGTCACTCCTCAAGATATCTATATTGTAGTACTTTATATAATGGTAGCATGACCTATTAATTCTGTCAACTTTTGAGAATTGACTTTAATTTGTTAAGATTTTTAACAAAAATAGATTAGTAACATAAATTGATAGTAATGAAGTTTGCTAATTAAGGGGGAGAGAAATGAGTAAAAGATTACTAATGCTTGGATTTGATTGTGCAGAGCCAGACTTAGTTTTTAATAGATGGTTAGATGATCTACCAAATATCAGCGCCTTGAAAGAACAGGGAATTTCAGGCAAGATGAAGAGTATAATACCTTCGACCACTTGTCCATCTTGGATGTCTATGTTAACCGGTCATCAGCCAGGAAAGTTAGGTTTTTATGGCTTAAGAAATAGAGTTGATTCTTCCTATAATAATTTTGTAGTAGCTGATTCTATGATGGTAAAAGTTAAGACGATTTGGAATAGGTTAGATGAAGTTGGAAAGAAGTCAATTCTAATAGGAGTTCCGCAGACCTATCCAGCTAAATCTATTAATGGTTGGCAGATTACTGGTCTTTTAACTCCTGGTATTAATTCAGAATATACTTATCCTCCGGAGTTAAAAAAAGAGATTGAAGCGTTAGTGGGAGATTATAAATTTGATATAGATAATTTACGTGGTGAATATAGAAAACATATTTTAGAACAGATTTATGAGATGACAGAAAAGAGATTTAAGGTAGCTAAATATTTAATGTCAACTAAAGAGTGGGATTTGATGATAATGGTGGAATTAGGTTTAGATAGAATTCAACATATATTTTGGCATTATTTTGACCCAAATCATCTTAATTATCCAGGGAAAAATCAATATCAAAGTATTGTTAAAGATTATTATATTTATTTAGATAAAAAAATTGGAGAATTATTAGAATATATTAATGAAGATACAGCCGTAATGTTAGTATCTAATCATGGAGCTAAGCCGATGATTGGAGGTATTTGTATTAATGAATGGTTAATTCAAGAAGGTTATTTAAAGCTAAAAGATAAGCCAGAAAAGATTACTTCTATTCAGCAGTTAAAAGTGGACTGGCAAAATACAATTGCTTGGGGCTATGGTGGGCATTATGGTCAACTATACCTAAATGTTGCCGGTAGAGAACCATCAGGAGTAATTCCTCAAGTAGACTATGAGGTGGTAAGAAATGAATTAATTAATAAATTAAAGGCTATAACTGATGAGAATGGAGAAAATATTGGAACAAAAATTTATAAGCCAGAAAATTTATATGGTGATTGTAATAATATTCCTCCAGATTTAATTATTCTGTTTGGAAATCTCGACTGGAGATCTATTGAAAGTGTAGGTCATGAGTGTATTACACTTTATAGAAATAATAGTAGAATCGATAGTGCTAATCATAAGCAACATGGTATTTATATTTTTATGTCAAAGAATACTGAAAAGAGAGAGAATGAAAGGATAAATTTATTAGATGTTGTACCTACTATTTTAGATTATTTTGACTTAGAAATAGAAGATGAGTTAGCTGGCAGAAGAATTCAGTAAAAAATGCTTTAAAGTATATATATTATACACAGGATTCTTGGATAAACTGTGGATAATGTGGATAACTTTGTGGAAAAGATGTTATATAAGTAAAAGTCTGTGGATAAGGTTGTGGAATAAACCACAATGTTGTTAAATTACTAGAACTTACATTCAACATTTAAGAATCTCTATGTTATAATCTAACTGACATATGATAGTTAAGTTTTCAATGTTTAAATTGGATAGGAGGTGTTAATACCTGATGAAAGAAGGCAAAAAATATATAGTTTATTTATTAATTATTTCTCTATTAGTTCCTAGTTTTGTGGGAATATTGTGGACAAGCAATGCCTATGCTTTTATTGGGTTAGAAGATTCTAAGATGAAAGATGGGTTCTACTCAGTCTTAAAAGGATTAGCAATGCTCTTTCTTCTAAACAGAGTAATTGATAAGGATGAACCAGTAGATAATTCATTGCCAGCAGAATCTAATGGGTCACCGACTAATCCTAGTGGTAGTTCTGAGAAGAGTAGTCAAGGCTCTTCTATAAAGGAAGAATCTCAGCCATCATCTACTGGTGCTGATAACTCTACCCCTGGTGAATCTACAGCAGATAATGATTCAGTAGATATCATTGTTGAAGAACCACCAGCAACTGAAGGTGATAACTCTTTACAAAAAGATTGGATAAGTGAGGAAGTAAAAGGCTTAACAGCTGCTGAGAAGAAGATGCTAGAGTTAGTAAATCAAGAACGACAAAAGAGAGGCTTAAAACCATTAAAAGTCGATTTGAGATTAGTAAAAGTAGCTAGAGCTAAGAGTAGAGATATGATTGAAAATAATTACTTCGACCATCAGTCACCAACATTCGGCTCACCATTTGATATGATGAAGAAGATTAATATTTTTTATACTCTTGCTGGTGAGAATATTGCTGGGGCACCAACAGTAAAGCAAGCTCACGAAGCATTAATGGACAGTGAGGGACATCGTGAGAATATTCTACGACCTCGTTTTACCCATGTAGGGATTGGAATTATTGAAGGTAGTAAGTACGGCATGATGTTTTCACAAGAGTTTATTGATGTAGATTAAAGAATAGAAAGGAGATAATTTATGTCGAAGAAATTTACTACAAAACTATCTATTATTTTAGTCTTAGCAGTGATGTTAACAGTAATTCCAGTAGGACAAGCTAATGCGGCTACAGTTCTTGAGTATAGGATGCATAATGACAAGGTAGTTACGCTACAGAAGTTATTAAAAGCCGAGGGATATAATCCAGGACCAGTTAATGGTTATTTTATGTATATGACTAAAAGAGCAGTAATTAATTTTCAAGAAGATAATGACTTAGAAGAGACAGGAGATGTAGATGCAGAAACGTGGAACTTGCTTAAGTCAAAGGCTGGACAGGTAGATAATCCACAAAATGATAATACTAAAAATGATACTGGCAGTAACAATAATACCAATAATAACGACAATAGTAATAATGATGATTACAATAACGATTCACAAAGTCCTAATTCTAATCAAGACCAGCAACTAGATACAAATCCTATTTCACAGCCAACTAATCCACAGATAGGACAGATGACTACCGAAGAAAAAAGAATGTTAGAGTTATTAAATAAAGAACGGACTCAAAGAGGTTTAGAACCATTAGAAGTAGATATAAGATTGGTTAGATTGGCTCGTAAGAAAAGTAGAGATATGATTGAGAAAAATTACTTTAGTCATAAGTCACCAACGTATGGACTTGTGTATGATATGTTAAGAAATGCAGGGATTAGATATAGAACCGCTGGTGAAAATCTTGCTGGCAACTCAACAATCACAAAAGCTCATACAGCATTAATGAATAGCACGGGACACCGCCGTAATATTTTAAAAGAAGATTATACGAAGATAGGAATTGGAATTATTGATGGTGGACCTTATGGTAAGATGTTTACTCAATTATTCTTGGATGAGTTTTAAATTAAAATTTAATATAAGTACGGCAGAATTTTTTTGCAAGAGTTTATTGATGTAGATTAATTACTAAACACACACTAAATTAAGCATTACACACACCTAATAATTAAAGAAAGGGAGATAATTTATGTCGAAGAAATTTACTACAAAACTATCTATTATTTTAGTCTTAGCAGTGATGTTAACGGTAATTCCTGTAGGACAAGCTAATGCAGCTACAGTTCTTGAGTATAGGATGCATAATGACAAGGTAGTTACGCTACAGAAGTTATTAAAAGCAGAGGGATATAACCCAGGGCCAGTTAATGGTTATTTTATGTATATGACTAAAAGAGCAGTAATTAATTTTCAAGAAGATAATAACTTAGAAGAGACAGGAGATGTAGATACAGAAACGTGGAACTTGCTTAAGTCAAAGGCTGGACAAATAGACACTCCACAAAATGATAATACTAATGATAATAGTGGTAACAGCAATAATAACAACAATAACGATAATAACAATAACAATGGTAATAATGATAATAATGATAATTCACAAAGTCCTGATAATGGTCAAAGCCAAGATGATAAAAAGAATGAAAATGGAAATTCAGGTTCAGAAACTG
>NZ_FOTT01000031.1 GCF_900114655.1 Candidatus Frackibacter sp. WG13 | reverse complement strand
TAGAAGCAGGGTTTGAAAACTTAGCAAAGCATATCGAAAACATTACTGAGAACTTCAACTTACCTGCAGTAGTTGCTATTAATAGATTCCCTACTGATACAGAAGCAGAGCTTGACAAGATTAGAGAGCTTTGCGAAGCAAAAGGTGTTAACGTAGCATTATCTGAAATCTGGGCAAAAGGTGGCGAAGGTGGTCAAGAATTAGCTGAGAAAGTATTAGCAGCTATGGAAGAAGGTAATGATGACTTCGATCAGTTATATCCACTAGATATGCCTATCGATGAAAAGATCGAAACTATCGCTACAAAGATCTATGGTGCTGACGGTGTAGTATTCACTGACGAAGCTAAGAAAGATATCGAGAAGTTAACTGCACAAGGCTTCGATAATATGCCAGTCTGTATGGCTAAGACTCAGTCTTCTATCTCTGACGATCCAACTAAGAAAGGTCGACCAACTGACTTTGAAGTTACAGTTAGAGAGATTAATGTTTCGGCGGGAGCAGGTTTCTTAGTAGCATTAACCGGTGCAGTAATGACAATGCCTGGTTTACCTAAGGTTCCATCAGCTGAAGAGATTGATGTTGATGCAGATGGTAACATCAGCGGCTTATTCTAAATTATAAGCTAAAGTAAAATAATTTAGTTTAATTATAAAGCACCTAAAGCTTAGATATCTAAGCTTTAGGTGCTTTTTTTATTATTAAAGAATAATGTATTCAAAGTTTAATTTGAGAAAAAAAGAACTTTTTTAAAGTATTGACAAATTAAGGTGAGTAATATATAATATTCACACACTCCCCTACGGGAGGGGGATATTAAAAAATAAAGACTAGGAGGTAGTTATGATGTCAAAAAAAATTATTGTATGGATGTTAATTGGGGTATTAGCCTGTTCGGTTGGATTAGGCTTAAGAACAAAAAGAGTGATGGCTAAGCAATTATCAGTAGATGAAATTATACAAAGAGCCTATACGGCTGCTTATTATCAAGGTAAGGATGGACGCTCTGTTGTAGATATGACGATTGTAGACCAACAAGGTCGTAGAAGACATAGAAGACTAACTATGCTAAGAAAAGATGTAGAGAACAATGGTAAACAGAAGATTTATGCATACTTTCATGAGCCTGCAGATGTTCGAAAAATGGTCTATATGGTGTATAAAAATCCTGGGAGTCAAGATGACCGATGGTTATACTTACCTGCTTTAGACTTAGTGCGAAGAATAGCTGCTAGTGATAAACGTTCTAGCTTTGTTGGTTCTCATTTTACTTATGAAGATATCTCAGGGAGAGGGTTACAAGAAGATAAACATATCTTAATAGGAGAGGATAAAGATTATTATATTTTAAAACATATTCCAAAGGATAAGGCTAATGTTAAATTTGCTTACTATAAAATGTGGATAGATAAGGATAACTTCATTCCTGTAAAATCTGAATACTATGATCAGAACGACAAAGTGTATCGAGTTATAACGGCAGAAAAGGTAGAAAAGATTCAAGGTTATCCGACAATAACAGTAATGAAGGCAAAGAATTTAGAGACAGGAGCTTATACTATTAATCGTTTTTTACGTATTAAATATGATCTAGAGTTACCGGATCGTATTTTTAGTGAACGTTACTTACGACGACCGCCAAGAAGATGGTTGCGATAAATTTATAGGAAGGAGAGGTATTAATGATGAAAAAAAGATTCAAGACTTCTTTGTTATTAATGGCTTTAGTTGCTATTATGTTGGTGTTGAGCCCATCAACTTCAAAGGCAAAAGACTTACCTTTTCATGGTTTTGTTGAACAATCGCTAGGAGGTAGGTATGATACACCAAACTATATTAAAGATGATCTTGTTTTATCTGAAACTAGAGTTCAGCTTGAATATTGGAATGCCTTAGGTCCAGCGGCTGAATTTCAGGTTAAGACAGATATAGTTAATGATGGCATAACAGATGAAGCAGAGATTAAACTACGAGAAGCTTATATTTGGGGCTATCCTTCACCTAACTTTGAAATAAAGGCAGGGAGACAGGTGCTAACTTGGGGAACTGGTGATTTGATCTTTATTAATGATCTATTCCCTAAAGATTATAAATCATTCTTTTTAGGAAGAGATACAGAGTATTTAAAAGCACCATCTGATTCAATCAAATTTTCGTTCTTTCCTAAAGGATCTATTGTAGATGTGGTTTGGACACCGACTTTTGAACCGGATAGGTATCTAGATGGGGAACGATTAGCATATTTTAATACTCAAGCTGGTCGAACTATTATCAAAGATTTTTCTTCACAAGTTGGGCCCCCTGAAAAAGATTGGGGTAACGGAGAGTTAGCTTTACGAGTCAAGAAAAACTATAAAGGACATGAGTTAGCTTTTTATGGCTATCGTGGTTTTCATAAGCAGCCTAACTCTAAACTTGAATTTTCACGTTTAAATACTTATGGTGGTAGCTGGCGAAGTAATATTTTCGGTGGGATTGGTAACTTTGAATTAGGATACCATGATTCAGTAGATGATGAAGATGGGAGTAATCCTAATATACCTAATTCATATTTCAAAGGTTTAATAGGTTATAAACGAGATTTAGGAAATGATTTAACAGTTGGTTTGCAGTATAACTTAGAACATATGCAAGATTATGATGAATATAAAGCTACTTATCCGAATAGCAAATACATGGCAGATGAGAATAGGGAAGTAACTACTCTACGTTTAACTAAACTTCTAAATAGACAGACGGTGCGACTTGGTCTATTCACTTACTACTCACCAACCGATGATGATGGGTACTTAAGACCAAAAGTTAGTTATGACTGGACAGACAATTTGAATGTTGCTATGGGAGGAAATGTCTTCTTCGGGGATAAAGAGCATACTTTCTTCGGACAGCTAGAAGATAACTCTAATCTCTATTTCCGAATGAGATATAGTTATTAGCACAAGGCAATTGAATTTAAACCTAAACTAAATTAGGAGGTTATAAAGATGACTATTAATGATGCTTTACGAGCAATCGCAGGTTTCTTCATTATGTTATCAGTATTATTATCTATTTATCATAGTCAAAATTGGCTTTACTTTACAGCGTTTGTTGGTTTGAACCTTTTTCAATCTGCTTTTACTAAATGGTGCCCGATGATTACTCTTTTGCGGGCATTAGGATTACCTGAACATAGAGGAAATGTTAGAAATTTAAAATAAAAAGTATAAAATAAGACAATTAAGGGAGGGGAAATTATGAATTTCAAAGAGAAAGTTACTAACCTTTCAGTAAATCACCCCCGGGCAGTGGTTATCTTCTTCATAATCTTGACTATTTTATTAGCAACACAGATTCCTAAAATTCAAATAGATACCGACCCGGAAAATATGTTAAGTGAAGATGAATTTGTAAGACAGTTTCATGATCAAACCAAGAAAGATTTTGAGCTATATGATATGGTGGTTTTAGGGGTAGTTAACGAAGATAGTACTAATGGAGTATTTAATCCTAAGACTTTAAAAAATGTATATCAAATTACAAATAAAGTTAAAAAGATAGAAGGAGTAATTAGTTCGGATATAATTGCTCCTTCAACACAAGATAA
This sequence comes from Candidatus Frackibacter sp. WG13, assembly GCF_900114655.1. GTDB lineage: Bacteria > Bacillota > Halanaerobiia > Halobacteroidales > Acetohalobiaceae > Frackibacter. Next base: position 21,050 of record NZ_FOTT01000031.1, on the reverse strand, counting down.
TATTGAACAAGGTGGTTTAGGAACGGTTAATTTTAATTGGTTAATGGATAAACCGCCTAAGACTAAAGAGGAAGCCATCAGAATACGTGATGAAGCTATGGATAATCCAATCTTAAAAGGAACTATGGTTTCTGAAGATGGTAAAGCATTAGCAATCTATATTCCAATCAAAAGTAAAGATTTGAGTTATGAAGTTGCTTCTAAAATAAAAGAATATACTAGTAAGTTGGCAGGAAGTGAAGAATACTATATAAGTGGGTTACCAGTTGCAGAAGATACTTTTGGATTCCAGATGTTTAAACAGATGGCGATATCAGCTCCATTAGCAATGTTGATCATCTTCTTGTTACTATGGTTCTTCTTTAGAAAGTTATCTGTTATAATTTCCCCAATGATAATTGCAATGATGAGTGTAATCATAACTATGGGAGCACTAATTGGATTAGGATTTAAAGTGCATATTATGAGTTCTATGATTCCAATCTTTTTAATGCCGATTGCAGTAGTTGATTCGGTTCATATATTAAGTGAATTTTATGATCGATATCAGCATATTAGAGACAAAAAAGAGACAATTATTAAAGTAATGGATGAACTATTTGTTCCAATGTTATATACATCATTGACTACTAGTGTAGGATTTGTTTCTTTAGCATTAACCCCTATACCGCCGGTAAGAGTTTTTGGAATATTTGTGGCGATTGGAATTATGTTAGCTTGGATCTTAACAATAACTTTTGTACCAGCCTATACCATGTTTATTAAAGAGGAGTCCTTGAAGGACTTTGGAGCTGATGAAGAAGGTTCTGGAGGGTTACTAGGAAGATCACTTCTTTCATTAGGAGATTTCGCTTATAAACGAGCAAAATTAATCATAGTAGTTACCTTAATCATAATTCTTATTTCTGGTTATGGCATTACAAAGATTGTTGTTAATGATAATCCAGTAAAATGGTTTGAAAAAGACCATCCTATACGTGAAGCAGACAGGGTTTTGAATGAGCATTTTGGTGGAACGTATATGGCTTATATGGTTTGGGATACTAAAGAGAATAAAGCAGGCTTGCAGACTACTAAAGATGATTTACTTGCTGAAGTAAGAGATGTAAAGCAGATGTATCCTAGGTTAGGTTCAAATTATTTCAACGAGATAACTAATCTAGTTAATAGAACATTTAAGCAGTATGTAAAGCGAGATAATTATAATCAAATTAAATTTATTAACACAGTTAAGAAGAAGATTGACCAGATTAAGGAAGAGTCAAACGGTGATCTGAGATGGGCTATGGATGACTTAGCTTTTGCAGTAAGCGATATGAAGACAGAATACCAGACTTTTAAGCAGCCGGAAGTACTAAGGTATATAAGTAAAGTACAGAAGCAACTAATGGCTACAGGAGATGTAGGAAAAGTAAGCGGTTTACCCGATGTAGTAAAAAAAGTTTATAAAGAATTACGACAGGGTAAAGAAAAGTACTACAAAATTCCTAATTCTGCAGCTGCAGTAGGACAGACATTAATTTCTTTTCAGAATAGCCATAATCCTGATGACTTATGGCACTTTGCTGAACCAAATTATAGGCGGATTAATCTTTGGGTACAGTTAAAGAAAGGTGATAATCAGAATATGCAACAAGTAGAAGAGAAGATTAATAAATGGATAGCTGAACATCCGCCACCACGTAATCTAAAATTCAATTGGGCAGGATTGACGTATGTAAATGTAGTTTGGCAGAATAAGATGGTAATGGGAATGTTAAAGTCATTATTAGGCTCTTTTGTAATTGTTTTAGTAATGATGACTTTCCTCTTCCGATCAGTTTCATGGGGATTACTAAGTATGGTTCCGCTTAGTGTAACAGTAGCTTTATCTTATGGGATGATAGGTTTAGTGGGTAAGAGTTATGATATGCCAGTTGCAGTTCTATCTTCTCTAACTTTGGGATTGTCGGTTGACTTTGCTATTCACTTTATTCAAAGGAGTCGTGAATTATATGAAGAGACTGGTTCATGGAAAGAGACTATGGTTAAAATGTTTGGTGAACCGGCTAGAGCCATAACCAGAAATGCTTTAGTAGTTGCTATTGGATTTTTACCATTGTTACTTGCTCCTTTGGTTCCTTATAAGACAGTTGGGATTTTGATTTCAACTATATTAGCAGTTTCATCAATGGCAACTTTATTAATTCTACCTGCTTTAATAACTATCTTTAAGAAGTGGTTTTTTAAAGAGAAGGAGAATGAAATAGAAAAACAGCATTACAGTAATTAAACTAAAAAACGCCACCTTTGGGTGGCATTTTTTAGTTATTTTTGAGTTTGTGGCTTAATAATGTTATAATAATAGATAAACTACATAATCAACTTTGTACCGCTCTGATCCTAATCAGGACCGAGACGGAAAGAAGTTAAGCTTAAAGGTTAAGGATATTTAGCTGTAATTAATTATGGCTAGCTATATTCAATCATGCCTATTAAAGCCTTCTTGTCCGTCATCGAATTGCGGATAAGGAGGCTTTTTATGTATAGAGGACAGTGATTCTTTCGATTTATAGAATGGACGATAGACGGAAAAGTTGTACTATATGGATTCTATTTAGTTAAAAGGAGGTTGTGTTGTGTGTAAAAAGGTAGTAGTTATTGGGGCTGGGGCTATAGGGAAGAGTATAGGCTATTTATTGCATCAGAAAGGTTATGAAATTTTAGGGTTTCTTAGTCGTCGTTTAGAGTCAGCCCAGGCTGGGGTTGATCTAATAGATGAGGGGATTGCAACTACAAAGTATAGAAAATTTATTTTAAAAGCAGACTTAATCTTAATTACAACTCCTGACCAATCAATTCAAGGAGTGGCAGAGAAACTGTTTACTAAAGGTTTAGTGAAAGAAGGTGCTTCTTTAATTCATTGCAGTGGTGCTCATAGTTCACAAATCTTGATTCCTCAGTTAGAGGATGAAGAGCGGTATGGTAGATTATCTTTACATCCATTACAGTCAGTAGCTGACGTAGAGAAAGGAATTAATAGTTTACCAAACTCTTTCTTTACTATGGAGGGGAATGAATTAGGTTGTAAGACTGGAGAAGAAATATTAACAGAATTAGGAGTTGACTATGAAGTGATTTCTGCGCAAGCTAAGCCTTTATATCATGCAGCTGCTTGTGTAGCTTCTAATTATTTAGTGACCATTATTAATTTAGCATTAAAAATGAATCAAAAGGCAGGTGTTGCCCCTGAAAAGGCTTTAAAGGGGTTACTGCCATTGATGCAAGGGACTTTAGATAATATTAATGACTTAGGCCCAACAAAGGCATTAACTGGTCCAATTTCTAGAGGCGATACGGAGACGATTGAAGGGCATTTAGAATCATTAGAAGCATTGTTGCCAGGAGAATTAGATTTATATCGGGACTTAGGGAATAATACGGTTGAAGTTGCTCAAAAGAAAGGAAGCGTTACTAAAAAAGAGTTAGAGGAACTAAAAGAAATCTTAACTGAGGAGGGGCTTAATAATGAGTAAAAAGCTAGTAACAACTACGAGTTTAAGTCAGAAGAAAGAGACAGGGGATAAGATTACAGTTTTAACTGCTTATGATTATCCGACAGCTAGTTTAATAGATGAAGCGGGGATCGATGTTATTTTAGTTGGTGATTCTTTAGGGATGGTGGTCTTAGGTTATGAAGACACATTAGCAGTAACTCTTGACGATATGATTCATCATACTAAAGCTGTAGTGCGTGGAGCAGAGAATACTTTAGTAGTTACGGATATGCCTTTTATGGCTTACAAGGTGGCTGATATTAGTCAAACCGTAAAGAATGCCGGGCGAATTGTAAAAGAGAGTGGAGCACAAGCAGTGAAGTTAGAAGGTGGAAGAGAGATAGTGTCAGAAGTGGAAGCGATTATTAAAGCAGGAATTCCGGTAATGGGGCATTTAGGTTTGACTCCACAAGCAGTTAATCAATTTGGTGGCTTTAAAGTCCAAGGAAAGACAGGAGCAGCAGCTAAAAAATTAATTGCTGATGCTAAGGCTTTAGAAGAAGCTGGAGTATTTTCTATAGTATTAGAGTGTATTCCTGCTGAATTGGCTAAAAAAGTGACAGAGACTATTTCGGTTCCAACTATTGGTATTGGGGCGGGAAAAGAATGTGATGGACAGGTTTTAGTCACACAAGATATGTTAGGAATTTTTGCTGATTTTACTCCTAAATTTGTAAGAAAATATGCTAATTTTAAGGAAGAGATAGTAACTGCTTTTAAAGAGTATAAAGAAGATGTTAAAGCAGGAGAATTTCCAACAATCGAAGAGAGTTTTTGATAATCCTAAATTCAAAATAAAAAACAATGGAGGTAAAGATATGAAAATTATAAAAGAAATTTATAAAATTAGAGAGTTTATTAAAGAAGAAAGAGCAAAAGGAAAAGAGATAGGCTTTGTACCAACGATGGGATATTTACATAAAGGTCATCTGGCCTTGATGGAAACGGCTAAGGAAGAGAATGATATAGTAGTAACAAGTATATTTGTTAACCCTACTCAATTTGGGCCGGATGAAGACTATGATGAGTATCCGCGAGATTTAAAGCGTGATACAGAGTTGGCAGCTGAAGTGGGAGTTGATCTGATATTTGCTCCACAACCAGAAGAAATTTATTTATCAGGTGCAGCTACTACAGTAAGTGTAGAAGGTTTAACAGACCACCTCTGTGGTGCTCATCGTCCTGGGCATTTTGATGGGGTTTGTACTATCGTTACTAAATTATTTAATATTGTTAATCCTAACCGAGCTTATTTTGGCCAGAAGGATGCGCAGCAGGTATTAGTAGTCAAACGAATGGTTAAAGATTTAAACTTTGATATTGAAATTGTGACTGTGCCGATTATAAGGGAAGATGATGGTTTAGCAATTAGTTCCCGTAATAAGTACTTAGATAAAGAAGAACGAGAAGCTGCTTTAGTCTTATTTAAAGCATTAGAGTTAGCAGATGATCTAATTAATGCTGGCTTAAGAGATGCAAATGTAATAAAGGAAAAACTAGTAGAAAAGATTGAAGCAGAACCATTGGCTGAAATTGATTATGTAGGGATAGTTGGTCAAGAAAGATTAGAGACTTTAAACAGAATAGAAGGTAAAGTTTTAATTGCCTTAGCAGTCTATATTGGTGAAACGAGGTTGATAGATAATTTAATGCTGGAGGTGAGCGATTAATGATAAGGATGATGCATAAGTCTAAAATTCATAGAGCAACGGTAACCGATGCTAATTTAGATTATATAGGTAGTATTACTATTGACCAAGATTTAATGGAGGCTGCAGATATATTGCCTAATGAAAGAGTACAAGTGGTTAATAATAATAATGGTGAAAGAATAGAAACGTATGTAATAGCCGGGGAAAGAGGGTCAGGAGTTATCTGTCTTAATGGGGCAGCAGCTAGGAAAGCGCAGCCAGGTGATACTGTAATCATTATTTCTTATGGATTAATGGATGATGCAGAAATTCAAGAGTTAGAACCTAAAGTTGTGATAGTAGATGAAGATAACAGAAAGGTTGATTGTTAATCCATTTTAAAATAATGGTTGACAAAGTTAAATGAATCTTATATAATTCAAATAGAATAAGTAAAGGATTGTAGGTGACAGTAGATGACTAAAACTTCCGAACGCAAGCAACAGGTCTTAGAGATTTTACATAATACTGATGATTATATTTCGGGACAGGAGTTAAGTGATAAGTTTGGAGTGTCACGAACTACTATTTGGAAGTATATTAAAGGACTAAGAGAGCAAGGTTATCAAATCGAGTCTTCTTCAAAATTAGGATATCGTCTAATTAAGGCGCCTGATATTTTATCTCCGGAGGAAATAAAGAGAGATTTGGAGACAAAGATACTAGGAAGAGAGATTATTTATCAAGAAAGAGTAGACTCCACTAATAATTTAGCAGAAACAGAAGCAAGGAAAGGTGCTAAAGAAGGAACAGTTATTATTGCCAAAGAACAGACAGGTGGTAAAGGACGATTAAATAGGGAATATTTTTGCCCGCCAGGAGGGATATGGTTTTCTGTAATTTTACGTCCAGAGATTAAACCGGCCTTTGCTTCGCAATTGAACTTTATAATAGCAGTAGCGTTAGCAAAGACCATAGATAAGTTAACTAAATTAGAACCAGGAATTAAATGGCCTAATGATATATTAATCAACGGTAAAAAGGTTAGCGGTATCTTAACAGAGATGAATGCTGAGATAGATAAAGTAAATCATATCATATTAGGAGTTGGTATTAATTTAAATATACCATTAGTTAAATTCCCAAATGAACTATTAGAGAAAGCAACTTCTATTCAAGAAGAATTAGGTAGGAAAGTGCTTAAGTTAGACTTCTTTTTAAGGTTATTAGCTGAATTAGAAAATGAATATATAAGGCTAAAAGAAGAAGGGTTTAAATCAGTATTAACTGAGTGGAGAGAATATAATGTGACTTTGGGCCAAAAAGTGAATGTCAATAATATGAGAGAGATATTAACAGGAAGAGCAATAGATGTAGATGATGAAGGTGGGCTGATATTGGAATTAGATAGTGGTGACCGACAAAGAGTAGTTGCTGGGGATGTGACTTTGGAGGGAGAGTATTTGTAACCCAGAAAAGAGTTTTAATTAAGGTTTTTTAATAGTTAATAATCCAATTGAACTTTAATAATTTTAGGAGGATAATTATGAATTTGACGACGAAAGAGATGATAGTAACTTCATTATTTGCAGCATTAACTGCTATAGGGGCGCTTTTGACTATTCCTATTGGTCCAGTTCCGGTTACTTTGCAAGTCCTTTTTACTTTAACGGCGGGGGCTTTATTGGGTGCTAGATTAGGATTGTTAAGTCAAATCTTATATCTGTTTATTGGTGCTGTAGGATTGCCAGTTTATGCTGGGGGAGGTGCTGGATTAGCTCATTTAGTAGGGCCAACAGGAGGGTTCCTCTTTTCATTTCCAATAGCTGCTTATATAGTAGGTAGAATAGTAGAAGAGAGAGAAGATATTACTTTACTAGGTGTCCTAGGGCCGATGGTTCTTGGTCTAATATTAATTTATATTTTAGGTGTCGTAGGATTAAATATTGCTACTGATATGGGATTAAAGAAAGCAATTGCTGTTGGTGTTCTACCATTTGTTATTCCTGATCTTATTAAGGCATTAGCAGGGGCTTATTTAACTTTGAGAATTAAGAGGATTTATTAATAAGCAGTTTTTATAATTATTTATGCAAGAACTTTATTAATAGTATATAGAGAAGAGTTAACTTCAAATTGTGTTAACTCTTCTTTCTTGTTGTCTAAGAAATTATATTTAAATTAATTAAATACTAAATATTATTCTTAATAGCATCTCTAATCGTAGCTGTTGTATAATCTACTCCTTTATTTAATTCTTCTTTTGTAATCTGCAATCTTCCTTTAGTTTCATCAATATCTATTGCTTCAGCAAAGATGCCAGCAAGCCCTTTGGCTTTACGGTCTATTTCAATTATCAACTCTAAATAGTTATCATGAATTGAATATAGAATTTCTAATTCATCCAATTCATTTCTAAATTCTCTAGTAGGTCTAAGTTCTAGTTCTTGCATAAAAGAAAATTTTCTAGAAAGGTGGGAGTATTCATTTTTAATCTTTCTAATTTTAAATCCTAATTCATCTAAAGCCTCCATCACTATTTGTAGGTATGGATGAGGTTTTACTTGCAAACCATCATTATCTTTAGGATCGATTGCTTTTTTAATATCTAATCCTGTATGGATCCAAACAGGTGACTTACTACTTGAAATTGGAGTTTTTTCATTTAAAATAAATGAAAAAGGAATTTCAATTTCTTCTTGAGGTTGAATATCTTTACTGACAGGGATATTAACTAATTGAATTTTTTCATTTATATTAACTTTTTTATCATCAACTTCTTTTTCGTATTTCGTCATTATATATAGGTAAAGATCATCTATTCTTTGCTCAACATTTCCTCCTAGGATCTTAACTTTGCCTGTTAATTCATCGCCTGGTCGCACATCGATTTCGTCTAATATAGTATCCACTCTTGCTGCACCAATCCCAATACTAGCCATCACTTTATTAAATAATCCCATCAAAATCATCTCCTTATAAAATTATTATTAACATAATTAAATTTCTAGATTGTACACATTTTATCCTTTCTTTTTTAATAAATCAAGTAGAGTATAATTAATTTCTTATATTGATTTTAGATGTATACTTTGTTAAAATTATCGTAGTGTAATAAGAGTGATAAAGGAGAGGAAAAAATGATTTTAGCGATTGATGTAGGAAATACTAATACTGTATTAGGTGTATTTGATGAGGAAGAATTGGTTGTTGATTGGAGGATAGCTACTGAAAGAGAGAAGACAGCTGATGAGTATGGTATGTTATTCTTCGATCTTTTTAATTATAATAATATAGAGGCAGACAGTATTAGTAGAATTATTATTTCTTGTGTAGTTCCACCGGTAGTTAATGCTTTAGAGGAAGTAGCGATAAAGTATTTTGGAGTTAAACCATTGATTGTAGGTCCAGGTATTAAGACCGGAATTGATATTAAGATGGATAACCCTAAAGAAGTAGGAGCTGATAGAATAGTAAATGCTATAGCAGCTTACAGGTTATATGGAGGCCCAGCAATTGTTGTGGACTTTGGGACAGCAACTACTTTCTGTTTAATATCAAAGAATGGTGACTATTTAGGTGGGGCAATTGCTCCCGGGATTAATATTTCTATGGATGCATTATTTAATTATGCAGATAAGCTACCGAAGGTTGAGTTAAATAAACCTGCAAGTGTTATAGGAAAGAATACAATTGATAGTTTAAAATCCGGAATTATTCACGGCGCTATTGGACAAGTCGATGGTGTGATTAGAATGATAAAAGAAGAGATTAATCAATCAGCAGAAGTGATTGCAACTGGAGGTCTAGCTGAGTTAGTTAGTGAAGAGTCTAAAGAGATAGATCATATTGATTCCTTACTTACGTTAGAGGGATTACGGATGATAGCCGAATTCAATAGTTAATCTGGAGGGAAAAATTAATGGAAATTGGGAATATCCAACTAGAGAATCCTGTAATCTTAGCACCGATGGCAGGAGTAACTGATTTGCCATACCGGAAGATAGTTAAGGAGATGGGGTGTGGGTTAGTCTGTACTGAAATGGTAAGTGCTAAAGGATTAGTCTATGGGACTCCACGGACTGAAGAACTTTTAACTATTAGTCAAGACGAAAGACCGGTTTCATTACAGATTTTTGGTACAGAACCAGAGATAATGGCTGAATCTTTATCAGTGATTGAAGATTATAGTCCGGATATTATAGATGTAAACCTAGGATGCCCAACTCGTAAGATAGTTAAGAATGGGGCAGGTTCTGCTTTAATGAAAAAACCAAAGTTAGTAGCAGAGATTGTAGAAGCATTAGTTAAAGAGACTACAACTCCAGTTACTGTTAAAATGAGAACTGGTTGGGATGAAGAGAGTATTAATGCCGTTGAAATTGGAAAAGTAGCTGAAGAAGCAGGAGCAGCAATGGTAGCAGTTCATGGGCGGACTAGAGAGCAGTTTTATAGTGGAGAAGCCGATTGGCAGATTATAAGTCAGGTTAAAGAAGCAGTAAGGATTCCAGTAGTCGGGAATGGAGACATATTTACTCCTGAAGATGCTGAAGAAATGTTAAACCAGACCGGTTGTGATGGAATTATGATCGGCAGAGGGGCTCAAGGAAATCCTTGGATATTTAAAAGAACGGTGCATTACTTAGAAACAGGAGAACTACTTCCACCACCTGTTCCTAGTGAGAAAGTGGAGATGGCGATCAGACATTTAGAGGAATTGGTAGACTATAAAGGTGAGCATACCGGGGTTAGAGAAATGAGAAAACATATTGCCTGGTATGTAAAAGGGTTACATGGTTGTACTGAAATTAAAAGAAAGGTTAATCAGATAGAAACTGTCAGTGGGATGAAAAAAATATTAGGTGATTATATAGAAAAATTAAATGCTAGAAATTAAGTTTAATAGCTAAAGAAGAAATCTAAAGGTCTAACATGGGTATCAGTATCCATGTTAGACCTTTTTATCGTATATGAAATTATATTTAATTTCATATTGCGGATAACTTTCTAATCAATATACCTCAGAGGTATATTGACTTTGTTCTTATATAGAAAACTATACTCTTCATCTCTGTTTACATAAATTATCTTTATCTACATATATTAAAAATAAAGAATTACTAATAAGAAACTGAATTTAATTAGAGGTGTTGATTATGAAAAGGGTAGTGAGTGTTAGTCTAGGCTCTACTAAAAGAGACCATTCCGTTGAGACAGAAATTTTAGGTGAGAAGATTCTTTTAGAGCGTATTGGGACCGATGGTGATTTAAAAAAGGCTAAACAACTCTTTACAGATTTAGATGGAGAGGTGGATGCTTTAGGAGTAGGTGGTATTGATTTACATATCTATTCACAGAATAAGAAGTATAAATTACGAGATGCTAATAAATTAGTGGAAAATGTAAAAGAGACTCCTTTAGTTGATGGTAGCGGATTAAAGATGACTTTGGAAAGAAGAGTTATCTTTGATCTTGAATGGAAGTATAAGTTTAATTTAAGTGATAAAAATATTTTATTAGTAAGTGCAGCTGATAGATTTGGTATGGCTACAGCATTTGAAGAATTAAGGTGTAATGTTCATTATGGTGATCTGATTTTTGGTTTAGGCGTACCAATTCCTGTTAAGTCCTTAAAAGCTATAGACTTTACTATTAGGTTATTAGGACCACTTGTGAGTAAGATGCCATTTGAGATGTTATATCCTACTGGTTCTAAACAAGAGACCAGTGGCAGTTGTAAGTATGAAGAATATTATCAATGGGCTGATGTAATTGCTGGTGATTTTCATTTTATTAAAAAATATTTACCAGAGGATATGAATAATAAGATGATAATAACCAATACTGTAACTAATGATGATGTTAAATTATTAAAAGAGAGAGGGTTAGAATTATTAATTACTACTACACCTAAGTTGCAAAATAGATCGTTTGGAACTAATGTTTTAGAAGCAGCCTTTATTGCTCTTTTAAATAAGTCAGTTGCAGCAGTTAAGCCAGCAGATTATTTAGATTTATTAGACCAAATAGAATTTGAACCCAGAATTGAGGTTCTTAATAAGAAGGAGATATGCTAAGGGGGAGAAACTATTGAAAAAGTTCGGTTTTATTATTCATCCACTAGAATTAAACGATTTAGCACGTAAGTTTCCTTTTAGTAGTAAAGTACCAGATTCTATTCTAGAAAAGATTATTAGATATTTACCTCAGGTGAAGGCTTCACATGTAACCGGATTGAGTTCTAAGGGAGGTAGTGAAGCAGAAGGCTGGCTAGTAGGCTGTACTTTAACAGCCGAACAGATGTTAACTATGCCTACTAAGAAAGTATTAAAACAGATAATTAACGCCTGTAAAAAAGCAGAAAGATTAGGAGCTAGAATTATTGGTTTAGGAGCCTATACCTCTATTGTAGGAGATGGAGGGGTTACAATTGCTAAAAATTTAAATGTTCCAGTGACAACAGGGAATAGTTATACTGTAGCCACAGCTATTGAAGCAATTAGGTTAGCTGCTAAAAAGTTAGAATTGAATTTGCAGGAAAGTAACTTAGTTGTTATTGGGGCAACAGGCTCTATTGGTAAAGCTTGTACCAAACTACTAGTGAAGGAAGTTAATAATTTAACTTTAGTAGCGAGAAATGAAATTAAGTTGAAGGAATTTACTGACTCTTTGAAGAAGTTAAATGATGGGCAGAATATAAATTATTCTACTGATATTAATGGAGTTTTACCTAAAGCTGATATTGTAATAACGGTCTCTAGTGCTATAGATGCTATAATTGATGCTAAGAACTTAAAATCGGGTTCTATAGTCTGTGATGTAGCTCGACCAAGGGATGTAGCTAAACAGGTTAGTAAAAATAGAAGTGACGTGCTAGTAATTGAAGGTGGACTAGTAAAAGTGCCTGGTGAAGTAGAACTTAATTTTAACTTTGGGTTACCGCCGCGTACTGTTTATGCCTGTATGGCGGAGACGATGATTTTAGCATTGGAAGGAAGATATGAGAATTATACTTTGGGTAAAGATGTTTCGCTACATAAAGTAAAAGAGATTCAAGCTTTAGCTCAAAAGCATGGGTTTAAGTTAGCAGGGCTACGCTATTCAGAGAAAGAAGTTAGTGAAGAACGTTTCAAGCAAGTGAGACAAGCTGTTTCATCAACTTGACAAAGGTTAATAATTGACTTATAATATTTTATTAATAATTGGCATAATTATAGAGTGTCAAGAGAATAGTTCTTGACACTATTTTCTGTTTTTGACATAATTAATGGTAGTGATTTTAAGAAATATAAATTAGCTAAATTTTAAAGAAAAGGGGTCGAAGTTCATGGCTGAGAAAGTTATCTTAACTAAAGAGGGCTTAAAGAATCTAAAGGAAGAGTTGGAATATTTGCGAGGTACTAAAAGAAGAGAGGTAGCTAAGAGAATCAAACAGGCTTTAGAGTTTGGTGATATTAGTGAGAACTCAGAATATGATGATGCTAAAAATGAACAAGCATTTGTAGAAGGTAGAATTAAAGAGATAGAGAGAATGTTAAGAAATGCAGAAGTAATTAATGAAGATGAAGTAAAGACTACAGAAGTTAATGTGGGAACGACGGTCAGGATTCAAGATATGGAAACGGGAGAGGAGTTTAGTTATAAGATAGTTGGAACTACTGAAGCAGACCCATTAAATAATAAGATTTCTAACGCATCACCAGTTGGGAATGCATTGCTCAATCATAAGATAGGAGAAGAGGTAGAAATTGATGCTCCAGTAGGAAAGATTACGTACAAAATTTTAGCTATTAAGAAATAATTAATTATCTTAGAAAAGGAATAAAGTTGGAGGTTGATATTTGATGGTGGAAGAGGAACAGGATTTAAACGAATTGATGTTGGAAAGAAGAAGGAAGTTAGATGAACTAGCTGAAAAAGGGATTGCGGCATATAGTGATAAGTATGAAAGAAGTCATACTATAGAAGAGGTTTTAAATGATTACGATGAACTAGGCGATGAAGTAAGTGTTAGCTTAGCAGGTAGAATAATGGCAGTGAGAGAACATGGAAAAGCAAGTTTTGCTGATTTAGCAGATATGTCAGGAAGAATGCAGTTATATGCTAAGCAGAATGAAATCGGTGAAGAACTTTATGAACTATTCATATCTTTAGATATTGGAGACCATATTGGGGTGGAAGGGACATTATTTAAGACTCGACGTGGAGAAATCACCTTGCGTATCAAAGATTTTAGATTGTTATCTAAATCTTTAAGGCCTTTGCCAGAAAAATGGCATGGACTTACAGATGTCGAATTAAGGTATAGACAGAGATATGTAGATTTGATAGTTAATCCTGATGTGCGAGAAACATTTGTTTTAAGAAGTAAGATTATACATAGTATGAGAGAATATCTAGATGATAAAGATTTCTTAGAGGTTGAAACACCTCTAATGCATACAATTGCTGGTGGTGCATCAGCAAGACCGTTTGTTACTCATCATAATACATTAGATATGGATCTTTATCTTAGAATAGCACCTGAACTATATTTAAAACGATTATTAGTAGGTGGCTTTGAAAAAGTTTATGAAATCGGTAAGAACCTAAGGAATGAAGGTATTTCTACTAAGCATAATCCAGAATTTACTTCTATGGAGTTATATCAGGCTTATGCTGATTATCAAGATATGATGGATATTACAGAAGACTTAATTGTAACTATTACAGAAGAGACACTGGGTACATTACAGGTTGAGTATGAGGGTGAAGAGATTGATTTGAGTCCCGGTTGGACACGAATAACAATGATTGATGCAATTAAAAAGCATGCTAATGTTGATTTTACAGAAGTAGATGACTTGCAAACGGCTAAGGGCTTGGCTGATGAGCATCATGTAGAATATGAAGATGAGACAACAGTAGGTGAAATTATTAATGAATTTTTTGAAGAATTTGTAGAAGACAAGTTAATTCAACCTACTTTTATTACTGAATATCCAATTGAAGTCTCTCCATTAGCAAAGCGGAAGCCAGAAAATAAGGAATTTACAGAGAGATTCGAGTTATTTATTGCGGGAAATGAATTAGCTAATGCATTTTCTGAGTTAAATGATCCTATTGACCAAAAAGAGAGATTTGAAAAACAGATGGAACAAAGAGAAGCAGGTGATGATGAAGCTCATATGATGGATCAAGACTTTATTAGGGCGCTCGAATATGGTATGCCACCTGCTGGAGGTTTGGGCATCGGAATAGATAGATTGATTATGTTATTAACTGATTCTAGTTCAATTAGAGATGTAATTCTTTTCCCACATATGCGGCCAGAATAATACGATAAAGGCTATTAATTTAAGTCACATTTTAATGTGACTTAAATTTTCTTTAAAATAAACCCCTTGCATCTGGGGGGAATAAGAAGGAGGAAGGGTAAAATGCCTGATGAAAAGATGAGAAAAGATCTAATTAATCGTTTAAAAACGTTAAAAGGACATATTGGTGGTATTGAAAAGATGATTCAAGAAGAGAAGGACTGTATAGATATCTTAATTCAAATCTCTGCTATTAAATCATCTATTAATAAAGTTGGCCTAGCAATAATTGAGAATTATGCTCATGAATGTGTTATTTCTTCTATTGAAGAAGGTGAAGGGGTAGAAGATGCAGTGCAGGAGGCAATTGAAACAGTATTAAAGTTTAGCAAATAAAGCTTATCTTAGCACAATTTGTCGCTATCTTCCTCGACTGACTTATGTTATAATCGTAATTAAAGAGAGTTTAGTTGAGGGGGATAATCATGAAAAGAAAAGTTAAAATAATTACTATTATTTTCATGTTATTATTAAGCTTTAATGTTATAGCAGATAGTAATCAAATGTTAAAAGATATTTCTTTACATAAAGAGCCAACTAAGGCTCGATTTAAAGTTCAACGTACTAATATGAAGAAGTCCTTTAAGGTAAAGAATGATTTGGAGTTTAATTCTAAAGCTGGACAAGACTTTAGTAAAACTCAACAATTTAAAGTAGATACTGAAAACTTTAAATCCCCAAAAACGATTAAAGGTATCTATTTAACCGGATGGGTAGCAGGATTATCAAGTAGATTTAACAGACTATTATATTTAGTTAATAATACAGAATTGAATGCAATGGTTATTGATGTTAAGAATGTTGAAGGGGAAATAAGCTATAATTCACAACTTAGTTTAGCTAAGAAGTTTGATGCAAACGTTAATAAAATCAGAGACTTAAAAGGTATATTACAGAAATGCAAGGAAAATAATATATATACTATTGCAAGGATTCCTGTTTTTAAAGATAAGAAGTTAGCGACTGATAGTAAATATGCTTTGAAATTCTATGATAAGAATAATGATAAGAATAATGATAAGAATGAGATTATAGCTAGTAAGATCTGGCTTAATCCATATTCTAGGGAAGTATGGCGTTATAATGTCGATTTAGCTATAGAAGCTGCTATGCTTGGATTTGATGAAATTCAGCTTGATTATATTCGGTTTCCTGCCTTTGTAAACTTAGACAGATATAATTTAGCTGTAGCTCCTGCTGATTCAAAGGTAGAGATAATTAATGACTTTATAAGTTATGCGAAAACTAGATTGGGTGAATATGGGATACCATTATCGATTGATGTATTTGGATTGACAACCTCTGGAAGTGATTTAGGGATTGGGCAGGATTTTTCTTCTTTGGCAGCAAAGGTAGATTATATTTCACCGATGGTATATCCTTCTCACTATGCTCCGGGAGCATACGGATTAGCAGTTCCGGAGAAGGAACCTTACTTTACTATTTTTAAAAGTATGCAAGATGCTAAGAGAGAACTAGATGGAAGAAGTGAAAAATTACGTCCATGGTTACAGGATTTTTCTTTGCGACATGTATATGGTGTTAAAGAAGTAAGAGATCAGATTAAAGCTGCAAAAGCATTGGGGCTAGATAGTTGGTTGCTTTGGAATCCAAGCTCTAGATATACTTGGCAAGCTTTTCGGCGTAATGATTTAGTTGCTAAAAAGCAACAGGTTAGCGTAGTAACTGATAGAGGTAAAGGTGATCAAAATGTTAAAGTTGACACAAGAAAGAGTAATGCCGAGAAAGATGAATCCAAAGAACGGGTTACTGATAGAACATAAAGCTCGGTATCGTTTTGCTAGCGATTACTGTCAAGGACGAGTATTAGATATAGCATGTGGAGTTGGTTATGGTTCAGAGATGCTTCTGGCATTAGGGGAAGGGATTTTAGAGATTGTTGGTGTTGATATTGATTCGCAAGTAATTGATTATGCGAAAGAACATTATAAGCACCCGCTAATAGATTTTAAAGTTGGTAATGCTAATGATGTTGATTTAAGAGATCGCTTAGGTAGATTTGATACTATAGTTAGCTTTGAGACTGTAGAACACATTGAAGATGATTTTAGATTTGTAAATAATTTAAAGAATTTACTAAGACCAGAAGGAAGATTAATTATTTCTACTCCTTTTGGGAGAGGACGATATGAGCCTTGTTCAAATCCGTACCATTATCGACAGTATAAAGAAGAAGAGTTTAGGGAGTTATTATCCGATTTTTCCGAAGTTAAGCTCTATTGTCAAAGAGATCAAAGAATTGAAATTCCAAAGCCAGATGAGAAGTACTATTTAATGGTGGCGGTTTGTAAAAAATAAAATATAAAATTATTGATTAAGTGTAAGCAGATGTCTGCTTACACTTTTTTTGTCGTATAGGAAATTATACTTAATTTTAAGTTGCGGATAACTTTCTAGTCAATATACCTCATATTTTTGTAGACTTTCTTCTTTTTAAATAGATTGCTTAAGTCTAATGAATATTATTGATTCTAATGGGAAACTTATTACTACCATTTGCAAGATAGAGGAGATGATAAGTGTGCATTCTGTAGTCTGTGTAAAACAGGTGCCAGATACGTCAGAAGTAGGAATTGATCCAGAGACTAATACTATTATTCGTGAAGGGGTACCATCTATTATTAACCCCTATGACTTGCATGGTATTGAGGCAGCTTTACACTTAAAAGATGAGTTTGATGGGAAAGTAACAATTTTAACTATGGGACCACCACAAGCTGAAGCGGCTATAAAGAGAGCTCTTTCTTTTGGAGCTGATAGAGGAATCTTATTGAGTGATCGAGCCTTTGCTGGTTCAGATACATTAGCAACCAGTTATATAATAACGCAAGCACTTAAAAGGATCATAGATGAAGAGCGTGTAGATATAATCTTTTGTGGCAAGCAAGCCATTGATGGAGATACAGCACAAGTAGGACCTGGAATAGCAGCTAGATTAGGGTGGAACCAACTAACTTATGTAGTGGGGATTAATGAGGTTAACATAGATAATAATGAAGTACGAATTAGTCGTAAGTTAGAGAGTGGCAAAGAGATTATTAAAGCGGAGTTGCCGGCTTTATTAACGGTAGTTAAAGGTTTAAATGAGATTAGATATGCGAGTCTACCAGATATGATTAGAGGAGCTAGGGCTGAGATAGAGGTATGGGGAGAAGGTGACCTTGAGTTAGATGAAAGCAAGATCGGATTAAGTGGCTCTCCAACACAAGTAGGACGGATATTCCCACCACCAGAACGAGAAGGGGGTGAAATAATTCCTGGTGGTAAAGAAGACCCCAAGGGAGCAGCACGTGTTTTAGCTGAAAAATTGATCGGGAAAGAGGTAATCCCAAATAAGTAGTAAAGGGGGGAGAACATGAGTAATCAAGTAGTAGAGATATTTGAAGATAAATGTATAGAATGTGGGTTATGTGTACAGGCTTGTCCAGCCAATGCTTTAACATTAGAAGGAGGTCCTGTGCAGGTTAATGCTGATAAATGTGCAGCTAATGGAGAATGTGTAGAGGTTTGTCCTACGGAAGCTTTAGCTTTAGATAATGAAGAAGATGCCGATGATAAAGTAACAGAAGCAAAAACAAAAGAAGAATTACCTACAGAGTTACAGGATTATAAGGGAGTTTGGGTCTTTATAGAGCAGGTACGGAATGAGGTAGCTCCTGTTTCTTGGGAATTATTAGGAGAAGGAAAAAGATTAGCTGAAGATTTAGGAGTAGAGTTAACAGGAGTAGTCTTAGGATTTGATGCTCGAGATATAGCGTATGAAGCAATTAGCTATGGAGCGGATAAAGTATATTTAATTGATGACCCAGTAGTTAAAAATTATAGAACTCAGCCTTATACACAGGCTTTTATCCAATTAGTAGAAAAATATAAGCCAGAGATTATTCTATTAGGGGCAACTACCGTAGGTCGGGACTTAGCAGGGGCAGTAGCTACAAAATTAGAGACAGGACTTACTGCTGATTGTACTGTGTTAGAAGTAGACCATGCTACCCGTCATCTGCAACAGACTAGACCAGCTTTTGGCGGGAATATAATGGCTACAATTTTATGCAAAAAGCATAGACCACAGATGGCAACGGTACGTCCTAGAGTTATGGAGATGCCTAAACGAGATAATAACAGAAAAGGGGAGATTATTGAAGAGAATATAGAGCTTGATGAATCTAAAATTAAGACAAAGGTATTAAAAATAATAGAAGAAGCTAAAAAGGCTGCTTATTTAGATAAAGCAGATATTATTGTAGCTGGTGGTCGTGGTTTAGGTGAAGAAAAGAACTTTAAATTGATTGAAGACTTAGCAAATATATTAGGGGGAACGGTTGGTGCATCAAGAGCGGCTGTAGATGCTGGTTGGATTTCAGTAGAGCATCAGGTGGGACAAACAGGAGTAACAGTAAGACCTAAACTTTATATAGCAGTTGGGATATCTGGAGCCATTCAACACTTAGTAGGGATGGAGCGGTCAGATACTATTGTGGCAATTAATAATGATCCAGAAGCGCCAATCTTTGATGTAGCAACTTATGGGGTAGTTGGGGATTTGTTTAAGGTTCTCCCAGCTTTGACTGAAGAGTTTAGGAAAGCGTTAGGTTAAGAGCTAGTTTTTGGCTTTTATAAAGATGTTATCTTAGTGTTTAAAGGAGGGAGAGGAATGGTTGAAGAGAAATTTGATGCAATAGTTATTGGAGCTGGGCCTTCGGGTCTGGCGGCTGGATATACTATGGCTAAAGCTGGGATGAATGTTATCATCTTCGAACGGGGTGATTATCCAGGTAGTAAGAATGTTATGGGAGGAGTATTATATCGCGACCCAACCGAAGAATTAATTTCTGGTTTTTGGGAGGAAGCTCCAGTAGAACGTTACATAATCCAACAAGATATATGGGTCTTAGATGATGATTCTGTTATAACTATGGGATATCAAGATAATAAATTTGCTAAGAAACCTTATAATAATTTTACTGTTTTACGGGCTAAGTTTGATAGATGGTTTGCTAAGAAGGCAGAAGAAGCAGGTGCATTGTTAATTACAGAAACAGTTGTAGAGGATTTAATTTATGATGACAAAAGAGTGGTTGGGGTACAGACAGGAAGAAAAGATGGTGAAGTAAAGGCGGATGTAGTTATTTTAGCAGAAGGAGTCAATTCATTAATTGGTGAGCAAGCAGGGTTACACCCGAAAATTCCACCAGAGCATTTAGCAGTGGCGGTCAAAGAAGTAATATCTTTACCTAGAGAAACGATAGAAGCAAGGTTTAATCTAAATGGGGATGAAGGTAAGACGATAGAGTTAGTAGGAAAAGCAACAGAAGGAATGATGGGAACTGCTTTTATTTATACTAATGAAAAGTCATTATCTGTTGGAGTAGGTGCGCTCCTGTCAGATATGGTTGATGCTAATATGAATCCTAATGACCTTCTAGAAGAATTAAAGAGTCATCCGACTGTAGCAAAGTTACTGCAAGGAGGGGAGACCAAAGAATATTTAGCTCATTTAATTCCTGAGGGAGGATATCATGCTATTCCGGAGCTTTATCGTGATGGTTTAATGGTAGTTGGTGATGCAGCTATGTTAGTTAATGGTTATCATCGAGAAGGGTCTAACCTAGCGATGATTTCAGGTAAACTTGCAGGTGAGACAGCTATTGAAGCTAAAGAGGCAGGAGATTTTTCGATGGATATGCTTTCTTCATATAAAGAGAAATTAGATGATAGCTTTATTATGAAGGATATGTATAAGTATAAGGATGCTTCAGCATTTTTTGCTACTAATCCGCACTTCTTTGAAATATATCCTAAGTTAGCAAATGAGGCTTTACATGAATTACTTGTAGTAGATGGGAAGCCAAAGCGTCAAAAGCAGAGGAAAATCCTGGAGAAGGTAAAGGATAAGAGGTCATACTTTGGTATAGCTAAAGACTTATTTAATGCTTGGAGGGTTATGCGATGAGTGAAAAGATGACTTTAGAGGATAAGCTTTATTTAGATAGGTTCAAACCTGATAGTGAAAGTCATTTAACAGTTATTAATCGAGACTTCTGTGTTAATGAATGTGATGAGAAGCCTTGTACTTTTATCTGTCCAGCAAGAGTATATGAATGGGATGAAGAAGAGGAGATAATTAAGGTTGCTTATGAGGGATGTGTTGAATGTGGTACTTGTCGTTATGGTTGCCCTGATAATATTAACTGGAGTAATCCGCGTGGGGGTTATGGGATAACATATAAATTTGGGTAAATTAGTTGAAATAGTTGACAGTTGACAATTGATAGTTGACAGTTAAGATCAAAATCATTTAAAACATTAAAGATTCTTTTCTGAAATACTTAAAGTTTGTCTTGACACTTTTCTAAAGATTTGTTACACTATTTCTTGTCGCTTAAACAATTGACAATTGTCAATTGTAAATTCAAAAGATTAAAGATAGTTGTCAAGGGTTGTTGTTAATTATAAATTGTTAGCGTGAGCAAGAGAAAACATTTTAAAGTTTCTCTTGACAAGTT
>NZ_FOTT01000047.1 GCF_900114655.1 Candidatus Frackibacter sp. WG13 | reverse complement strand
CAAATTTAAAGCATCACAACAGCTCAATCTGCCAAACTTACTATTATGATAAGGTTTAAAGGTAATTGCTATTTTGATTTTGGGGAAACTCTATATAATTAATTGTTGACGCCAAAAAATTCTATGTTAATCATTAAAGGAGGACGAAACTATGACTAAAGAGATTATTAGTACTGATCAAGCACCAGCAGCTATTGGTCCTTACTCGCAAGCGATTAAAGTGGGAGGCACACTCTATGTTTCTGGTCAAATTCCTATTGATCCAGCTACTGGTGAATTAATTGAAGGAGATGTCCAAGCACAAACTCGTCAAGTATTAAATAATATAAAAGCTGTCTTAAAAGCGGCAGAGTATAAACTTGTAGATATAGTTAAGGCTGAAGTCTTCATTAGTGATATGGATAATTTCGGGAAAGTGAATGAGGTTTATGCTGAATACTTCACTGAAGAACCACCAGCTAGGGCTTGTGTAGAAGTGGCCAGGTTACCAAAAGATGTGGCTGTAGAGATTGCTGTAATTGCTGTAAAAGAATGATTTTCAATACTTCTATGATTAAGCTATTTTACTAAATGCACTATTTGTGTTTAGATGTAGCATAAATAGTGCGCTTTTTGCTTTATAAAACAAAAAATGATATAATTTCTAAGATAAGATATAGATGGAGGTAATAAAATATGTCATATTTCGAGTATATATTGGTCAAACGGCCAGTAATTGCAGCAGTAAAAGACTTGTCAGATTTGCATTCGATTCCTGAAGAAAAGATAGCAGCTATATTTGTGTTAGGTGGGGATATTTTTAGTTTGCCTAAAATCGTTAAAGCTGCTGTTGAATTAGATAAGCTTGTTTTTTTACATATTGATTTAATGAAAGGGATAGGGAAAGATAAATATGGTATGAAGTATCTAGCTGAAGAGGTTGGAATTGATGGGATAGTTACTACTAAAAGCTATCTAGTTAAAGAAGCTAAAAAGTATGATTTGATTACTATTCAAAGACTATTTATTTTGGATTCTTCTGCTTTTGAGACTGGGGTTAATATTATTAAAAGTTCTAAACCTGACTTAGTAGAAGTATTACCTGGGTTAATCCTTCCACATGTTATTTCCGATTTAACAGAGGCGTTAGAACAACCAATTATTGCAGGGGGATTGATTAAGAATCAAGAACAATTAGAAGATATATTAAAGACTGAAACATTGGCCGTTTCAACTAGTAGTAAGGAGTTATGGGAGTTTGAAAGAAAGGATAGTTAATAAAAAAGGAACATTGTATAATTAAATGCACAGGATAAATAAAAAGGTGACACATACCAATACCTCATATATAATGTTAACTAACCAAAGAAAACA
>NZ_FOTT01000029.1 GCF_900114655.1 Candidatus Frackibacter sp. WG13 | reverse complement strand
ATCGTGAAATCATTGGCTATGCTGCTGGTAAAAATAAGACTGCATCGCTTGTTACTAAAGCTTTTTTAAGTATTAGGAGACCACTTAATGAAATTAACATTTTACATACTGATAGAGGTAATGAATTCAAAAATAAAGCTATTGACCAGCTATTAAACGCATTTAGTATTAATCGTTCTTTGAGTAAGAAAGGTTGCCCCTATGACAATGCTGTTGCAGAAGCTGCTTTTAAAGTAGTTAAAACAGAGTTTGCCTTTAATAAGATTTTTAGTAGTTTTGAGGAATTAGAATATCAACTATTTGATTATGTAAATTGGTATAACAATCACAGAATACATGGATCACTAGATTATCTTACCCCTGTAGAATATAGAATGTTAATGTCCGAGAAAAAAGTGTCCTAAAAAGGGTTGACAATCCATAGATTCGAATTATGTTAGGCTTTATGAGCAGCAACTTCAAGACTATATTTCAGAATAAGAATAGTTTTGGAAGATAGTAATTTGAACAATTTCGCATAAGAAAGGAGGGATGGAGAATGAAAATTTCTGAAGTTAACAGCAGTCAACCAGTAGATTCAGTAGCTTCCCAAACCAACCAAACTCAAAATGCAGAAAAGATAAGTAAAGCTAATCAGGCTGCTGGTAATAACCCTAATGCCAAGAAATCAGAAGAGAAGAAAGCTAGCAAAAAAGATTTAAAAGAAGGAGTAGAACAACTTAACGAAGCAGTACAGACCTTCCATGAAGAACTAGAGTTTAAGTTACATAAGAAATCAGAAATGATGATGGTTAAAGTAATCAATAGTGAAACTAATAAAGTAATTAAAGAGATCCCTCCGAAAGAAGTATTAGATATGCTCGGTAAGATTAAAGAGATGGTTGGTTTAATCATAGATGAAAAGATATAATTCTATAGAATGAGGTGATAAGAATGGAGATATCCTCTGCAATGCAAAGCCAGCTAGCAAGTGTGAGACAGGCTTTAGGTATGACTAGTCTACAGAAAGCTATGAATCAAGATGGTACTACAGTCAGTAAACTATTAGAAGGTATGGAAGAGAACACTAAAGCGATTCAAAAGGCTGCTCAACCTCATTTAGGTAGTAATGTAGATATTAGAGTGTGAAAGATTGAATTAAATATATCACTTTTTCAAATCGGGACTAGTCCCGATTTTTTCTTAATAATTATGAATTTTGAGAAGGCAATTTCATATTTTATAGAATAAGCTAATAAGTAAAATTAGTATTTGGAATTGTTAATTTTAGGTTTACATTAAAAGATAATTAATGTATAATTTAATTATAAAGAAGGAATTAAAATGAATAATAAAAAATATAAAATTCTTGACGTTAGTAATTGGGAAATAATTCGTAAGGGAAAAGGGTATAGTACATCCTATTGGCTTGTTGATCCGAAAACAAGAAAAAAGGCTTTATTTAAAAGGCCAAAGTATAATGAAGATTACGACTGTTATTATGGTGATCATTGGGCTGAAAAAATAGTATCAGAAATAGGTAAATTTTTAGATTTTGATATGCCAGAGATTGATTTAGCTATATTTAAGCAGAAACAAGGATGTATAAGTTATAACTTTTTAAATAGAGATGAAAGTTTGAGAGAAGGAATAGACTTAATGAGTGTTGATGTTACAAAAGATAATAGACGAAATTATATTTTAGACAATATATTAAAAGATTTAAAAGAATATAGACTGATCGATGATTTTATTAATCTATTACTTTTTGATGCTTTTATTGGTCAACCTGATAGACATGAAGAAAATTGGGGTATAATTATTTCAAAAGAAGGAAATTCAGATTGTAGATTAGCACCAATTTATGATAATGCTTCTTCATTAGGTAGGAACTTATTGCCTAATAAAATTTCTAAAATGTTTAAAGATGATAATTGTTTTAATTCATATATTGAAGGTTGTCAATCATGTATTAAGTTAGAAAAAGATAAGGAACTTTCGCAACTTGATATGCTTTATTACTTATCTAATCATTATAATGAGCTATATCTGGAGTTTGCTTCTAAATTAGATGATTTAGACAGTAATATACTCATAAGGGTTATCAATAAAGTTTCTAATGAATTTATGGAAGAAAATCATAAAAAGCTTGTTACAAAGATTTTATTGGAACGAAGAAGAAGACTTATAAGTATACTAAACAAGGAGGGAGGGGATTAACTATGGTTATTTCCAAACATAAAAATGAATTATTAGTAGTTTGGAAGGATCCTGTAACTCGTAATAGAATTGTAATTGGGAGATTGTGGAGAGAAGAAGGATATTATTATTTTGAATATATTCGAAAAGATGAAGATGAACGAGGAAGTATTGATTTTGCTATGAAGATGGGTTACAGGCCTATTAAAATGTTTGATGATTTGGATGAATCCTATATTTCGAAAACTTTATTTGCTCCCTTTCTTAATAGATTAAACGGCAAGAAAAGACAAGATAAACCATTTAAGGAATTAAAAAGAACTGGTGGAAAACTAAATACTGATACTTTAGAATTTATGACACCTATTGATGAGACTAAAGAAGATAGAACTGTTACCTTTAACATTGCTGGTTGGAGATATTATGATGGTGAAAAAGCACTTAATGAATTGCAAGTTGATCAAGTTTTACATTTTGAAATTGAAGAGGATAATATGTATGATATGCATGCAATTGAAATTTGGACTACAAATAAGGAATATAAATTAGGCTATGTACCAGCAGTTTATAGTAGATATATTGACAAGTTAGTAAAAGATGAGGATTATAAGGCAGTTATTAAAGAAATTAATCCTGATTCTAACCCCCATGATATTCTAAAAGTTAGCTTTTCAGGAAAGATGGTAAGACCAAAGATTAATAGAAAAGAAATTTCAATTGTTTGATTGAAATTTTAAAAATAATCTTTTACAAAAGTCCGTTGCCTATTAAGGTAGCGGTTATTTTTTTGGTTTGTTTTTAAAATCAGATTGACAAAGAATATATCTATAGAGTATAATAAAAATGAAAGATATTTACTTTTTGGAGGAAATTACCTATGAGGATATATTTAGATAATTGCTGTTTTAATAGACCCTTTGATGATCAAACACAGATTAAAATACGTTTAGAAACTGAAGCGAAACTTTTTATTCAAAAAGAAATACTTAATGGGAAATATGATTTAGCATGGTCATATATATTAGAATATGAAAATCAAATGAATCCATTTAAGGAGAGGAAAGAAGTTATTTCAGAATGGAAATCAATAGCCGTAGTTGATTTAGAAGAAACAAACGATATTTTAAAGTTTGCTGAAGTGTTAGAAGATAAAGGTATTAAAACTAAAGATGCTTTGTACATTTCATGTGCTATAGAAGCGAGATGTTATTATTTTCTTACTACAGATAAAAAGCTATTGAATTCAGAGGTTGAAGAAATAAAAATTATTAATCCGATTGAATTTATAAATGAAATGGAGGGTTAAGAATGAGAACTGATGCAATTATAAAAAGTGAAGGGATGAATATTTTGATTGAAAAATTGGGTAGAGTAGATGCTGAACGTTTTATTACTCTTATGCTTAAAGAACCATTTGATTATACTAAGTGGCAGCAAGATATAATGGAAGGTCAAAGTGTTAAAGAAATAAGTGAAAATGCTATGAACTACAGAAAGAATCAATAAATTTCGTTACCTATTAAGGTAGCGGAATTTTCTTATTCATTTAATCTCATTGACATTTTCTCTTTAATGATTGTATAATAATAATAAACTAATAACTAAAAAAAGCGAACAAACGTTGCAAAGTATAGTAATGTTTGGTATAATATTCCTGCAACCTAATATTGTTTTAAAGGGAAACAGGAGGAATTAAGATGCAGGATGAAAACTGGAAGAAAATTATTGAGAGTTGTTTCGAAGATTTTGTCTATTTCTTTTTACCAGATTTAGCTAATGAAATTGATTTTAAAAAGGGATATGAATTTTTAGATAAAGAATTACAGAAGATAGCTCCAGAAGCGGAAGAGAAGAAAAGATATGTGGATAAACTGAGCAAGGTATATCTGAAAGATGGCCAGGAAAAATGGGTATTAATTCATATCGAAGTACAAGGTTACAGGGATGAGAATTTTAGCGAAAGAATGTTTTCTTATTTTTACAGGATCTATGATAGGTATAAAAAGAAGATTGCAGCTTTAGTTATTTTTACAGATGATGATTTAAATTATGAGCCTAATCAATATCAATATGATTTTTTTGGAACTAAGTTAGATTATAAATATAGGACTTATAAGATAAAGAATAAGAATGAAGTTGATTTATTAAAAGATGAAAATCCATTTGCATTAGTTGTATTGGCAACTAAATATGCTTTGGAAATCGAAAATAATGAAGAGCAAAAATTAAAATTCAAGTTAAAACTAATGAGGTTATTATTAGAAAGAGGTTATTCTAAAAAAGAGATTAGGGATTTGTTTATTTTTGTTGATAGTACGATAAAATTGACGGATGTTTTAAAACAAAAAATTCTTTATGATGAGTTAGAGAAATTGAAAGGAGGAAGAATGGTGCAAGTAATGGGAGATTTTGAAGAGGTTGCTAAACGGAGAGGATGGATTAAGGGAGTGAAAGAAGGAAAAAAAGAGGGCAGAAAAGAGGGCAGAAAAGAAGAAAAAATGAATTCAATAATTAAACTTTTAGATAAAGGTTTTAGTGAAGAAGAAGTGATAGAATTATTGGAAGTCGATGAAGAATTAATTAAGGAAGCTAAAAACAAGGTGGAAAATGATTAATTAAAGCCGTAAATCAAAATCCTAAATTATCTTTCAATTTTAGGTAAAATAGCATAATATAATTAAATAGGGGTTAGTAAGAGCAAGATGATGAAAAAATCTACATTGATACTGACACAGATACTCACTAAAAAAAGAAAGGAGACTAACAATGACTGAAGAAAGAAATGCTTTAACAATGATAGAAGAACAACTTGACCTTTATCAAGACTTAGTAGAGTTAATGGCAAGAAAGCATTGGTTACTTAAAAAGAAGGATGACACTTCCGAAACAGAAGAGAAAGAACGAGAGATTAGAGATAAGATTGCTAAGATAGATTTAGAGCTTAACGTAAATAAAAAGGTAAAACGTCCTGATAAACTAAGATTAATTATGGAAAACGACTCTGAAAAATTACAGCAGTTTAAGCCGGTGTTAAAAGAATTATATGATTTAGAGAAGAAAAATCAAGAATTGATATAACTTTAATATAAAAGAGGTGTAAATTATGACTAACCTCAAAGAGAAGATTAAGTATATTGTCCAATTTGGTTCTACTGTTAACGGTTATCCAACAGAAAATTCAGATATCGATATTGGCTTAATATTAGATGGAGAGATGAGAATTAATTCGGACAATTATCTAAAGCTAATCTATCTAGTAAAGAAGATATTAGATTTTCCCGAAGATAAAATGGATATCTCTATTATTTATGAAAAAGATATGTTATTAGCTTACGAAGCAATCGTTAAAGGTAAATTACTTCTTGGTAATGAAGACGAATTCATTGAATATCAGACCTATATTATGAAGAAGTATAATGATTGGCGGTGGTTAAGTAGACATTATTGGGATAATTTTAAAGAGGATGATTGGTTCAAGGAGGGGTTTAATGAGGGTGAATCGCGAAATGCTTTACAGAAAGCTAGAGCATTTAAAAAAGTATCTGACGGAATTGAATGAATTAAAGGATGTTACATTTGAAGAGTACCAAGATAATTTTTTGATTCAACGAACTGTAGATTTCTCTTGTTTCACTTGCAATTTCAAAAAAATATCTTTATAATAGGTATATAGTATTTACTTAGGTCTGTGGTTGAAAGTCGATGCTAGTCGCAGGCAAAACGATCCACGTAAGGTACTCAAAATGATTACTGAGCATGGTGCGGTTTAGGAATAAGTCCTGCCTAATTGGTAGCATATTGGCATGACACAAGTCGGTACATAATATTCTGGCTTTAATTAATTGTCAGTAAGAGATCGATTGGAGAGGAGTAGTAGTAGGAAGGAAACCCCTTGAGCGAACCTCCCAGCAGGCGAGTGTGGGGGCAAAAACCAGGTCAGCTAGGTAAGTACTAAAATTTTATAATCTTTCTTAAGTGCACGCTTAATTGCTGTGCACTTTTGTTATTATAAATTTTTTCAATACTCCTTGCATATTTATATCAACTTGTGTATAATTATAATTAACGTATTACTGATTTAAGTCACTAAAGGATCAAAGCAAAAAAGAGGAGGAAATAAGGATGAGTAGAGGAGTAAAGTTATTTTTAGTAGCGTTATTAGGACTAGCTTTAGTAGTCGGAGCAGTAGGGTGTAGTGGAGGAGAGACTGAGACTAAGTCAACAGAAAAAGCACGAACAACATTAGATAAGATTAAAGAAAGAGGTAAGATCATTATCGGTAGTGATGCTTCTTACAAACCATTTGAGTATCATAATGCTGATGGTAAGATTGTTGGTTTTGATGTTGACTTCATGAACGCAATTGGTAAAGAGTTAGGCTTTGAAGTAGAATTTGTCGATACGGCTTTTGATGGAATTATTCCAGGCTTAAATGCTAAGAAGTATGATATTGTAGTTTCGGCAATGACTATTACAGAGAAACGAGAGAAGGCAGTAGACTTTACAGAGCCATACTTTAATGCAGGACAGGTAATTGCTGTAATGGAAGGTACGGAAGGAATTCAAGGACCAAAAGACTTGAAAGGTAAGACAGTTGCCGTTCAGTTAGGGACTACTGGTGACTTAAAGGTTACTAAGGAGATTGAAGGTGTAGAAGAGGTTAAGCGTTATGAGAAGATTACGCAGGCCTTTATTGAATTAAAGAATGGTCGAGCCGATGCAGTAGTTAATGACTTGCCAGTAACAGCAGCATATATTATGTCTAATCCAGATGTTAAGATGGTTGGAGAGCCATTTACAGAAGAACAGTATGGGATTGCTACTCGAGAAGCTGATGATGCTTTAACTAAAGCTCTTAATGATGCAATTGCTAAGTTAAAGAAGAATGGTACTTATGATAAGATTCATGCAAAATGGTTTAAGTAAATTGTAAATAATTTTAAATATGGTGATGACCATCACACCCCCTCACTAAAGTTTAAGGTATAATGTAATTACCATAAACTTTGAGGGGGTTTTTATATTGAAAAAAAGATTAGCTAAGATGTTAATAGGTGCTCTGTTATTATCTAGTATTTTTGTTCTTCCAGTATTAGCAGCCGACGATGGAACTAATGATACTGATCAAACTCAAGTAGAGGAGCAAGTTCAAACTGAAACTAGCCAAGGTGAGACTGATTCTACACAAGAAGATGAACAGATTGAGAATACTGAAGAGGACCAAGATGAAAGTACTAACAATGAAGCAAGTGAAGAGACAGATGCTACAACTGATGAGGGTGGCAGCACAGACACTACAACTGAAGAGAGTGAAGGCACAGGTACTGAAACAGAAGAAGAGAGTAGTGGATTCTGGGATAAGATGAAAGAGATCTTTGGTATTGATTCTGATCGTGAAGAAGCAGAGAACTCAGTGGTTGATGAACAGCTTGATGAGGTAGATAAAGCAATTCAGAATATGGATAGCTTAACTGAAGAGGAAAAAGCAGAATTAAGTGAAGAGGTAAGAACTAAGCTAGAAGAGAGCTATAAGAATCATCCTAGTGGAAAGATTCCTCCTGGTCAGGTCATAAAAGCAATTCGTGAAAGTGCAGAGGGTGATGTAGATGATGCAGAGTTAGGAAAGATTGCGTCAAGTGTTGCCAAAAGAATGAAGGAAGAAAGAGACAAAGAACAAGGTGATGAAGTAGATAAAGAGGAGAAGGACCAGGGCCAAGACAAAGAAGACCATAATAGACGGGATATGAACGATCAAGATAAAGACCATGATAGGGATGATAAGCAAGGTAATGAAGGTGATAGAGATAGGAACAGAGATAGAGACCGTGACCATGATAGGGATGATGACAGAGACAAAGATCGTGATCATGATAGGGATAATGACAGGGATAGAGACAGAGATGATGACAGGGATAGAGGAAGTCATCGTGGTAGAAAGTAAAGTTCGTAATTAATCTATAAATTAAGGATGATTATCTAAGGAATTAGATAGTCATCCTTTTTCTTCTTTATCTCTTAATATTCTTGCATATTTATCGAAATTAATGTATAATCACAAATGTCAGTAAGTTATAAGAGAAAGGATGTGGAATACTTGTTAGGCTTTTTAGATGCGGTAAATTGGCAAGAAATATATCTATCCTTAGCTGAAGCTATGCCATTCTTGTTAAAAGGATCATTAATGACAATTAAGATAACGACTATTTCAGTTGGAGTAGGAATTGTTTTAGGGGTTTTAATCGGTTTAGCACGAGTTTCTAATAATAAAATAGTTGGTGGAATAGCAAAGGGTTATATAGAGATCTTTAGAGGTACGCCATTATTAGTTCAACTCTTCATATTATATTATGGACTACCTTCTTTAGGTCTTAACTTGACTCCTTATTTTGCAGCGGTTTTAGGATTGGGATTGAATAGTGGTGCCTATGTAGGTGAAATCGTTCGTGGTGGTATTGAATCGATCGATGTAGGTCAGATGGAGGCAGCAAGATCAGTAGGAATGTCATATGGACAGGCGATGCGTTATATTATTTTGCCGCAGGCTGTTAAAAGAATCATTCCAGCTTTGGGAAATGAATTTATAGCTTTATTAAAGGACTCTTCTTTAGTTTCAGTTATCGCAGTAAAAGATTTAACACGACAGGGAAGACTTATTATCAGTCGTACTTATCAGTCATTCTTAATCTTTTTAGCCGTAGCCTTTTTCTATTTTGTTATGGTCTTTATCATGACAAGAATTGTAAACTACACAGAAAGGAAGTTGAAGGTCAGTGATTAAGATTGAGAGTCTATATAAGAATTTTGGTGATTTAGAAGTATTAAAAGATATTAATAATCAGATAGCTGCCGGAGAGGTAGTAGTAGTGATTGGACCTAGTGGTTCTGGTAAGAGTACAATGTTAAGATGTTTAAATAGATTGGAAGAGATAACCTCTGGTCAGGTATATATTGAAGGAACTCCGATTAATAATAATGAGACTAATATTAATCAGATTCGTCAGAAGGTAGGGATGGTCTTCCAGCAATTCAACCTCTTTCCACATAAGACTTCATTAGAGAATATAACTTTAGCTCCAGTGAAAGTGAAGAAGATGGGTGAGGAACAGGCAAAAAAGATTGCCTATGATCTGTTAGATAAGGTAGGTTTAAAGGATAAAGCAGATGTATATCCAAACCAATTATCTGGTGGTCAGAAACAACGAATTGCTATTGCTAGGGCTTTAGCTATGCAGCCTGAGATTATGTTATTTGATGAACCTACCTCTGCTTTGGACCCAGAGATGGTAGGCGAGGTATTAGAAGTAATGCGTGATTTAGCAGAAGAAGGGATGACTATGGTAGTCGTTACTCATGAGATGGGCTTTGCTAGGGAAGTAGGAGACCGCGTTCTATTTATGGATGAAGGACGAATTGTAGAAGAAGGACCTCCTAAGCAGATTTTTGGGGAACCACAGGAAGAAAGAACAAAGGATTTTTTGAGTAAGATACTGTAGAGTATAAAAATTTATATTTATAGATTGACAGTAACTATTAATTATGATATATTATTAGTTGTAGACTTGAGAGAGTTTGCAGAATCATTCTTTAAGGAGGAATTTATAGTGGCATTAACAGGAACAGTAAAGTGGTTTGATGCAAAGAAAGGTTATGGCTTCATTGAAAGAGAAGATGGTGACGATGTATTTGTACATTTCTCTGCAATTGAAGATGAAGGTTTCAAGACTCTTGAAGACGGAGAATCAGTTGAATTCGAAATCGTAGAGAGTGATAGAGGCCCACAAGCTGATAAAGTTGTTAAGTTATAATTAAAGAGAAGCTGAACATATATTAAGTTTCATTGATTAACAACAATTAGCAATAAAGACCTTAGCATTATTTATAATGCTAAGGTTTTTTATATCTATAGTATTTTAGCCTATTCATTAGGGTAAAATAAAATTAAGTATATTTTGGCAGGACTTTCTGTTATTATTGTCGAATATCTATACTATAGATGAAGACATAAGGATAAGAAGGGAGTTGGTTGGCTATGAAATTTATCATTAGAGGAAAGAATATTGACATTACTAATGCGCTGAAGGATTATGTTGAAGAGAAGGTTGGTAAGATTGAGAGATATTTTGATAATGAACCTCCTATGGAAGCACATGTGTCACTAGAAGTCGAAAAAGAAAGACATATTGTCGAAGTTACTGCTTACATCGATGGTTTAATTCTACGAGGCGAAGAGATGACAGGAGATATGTATGCTTCTATCGACGGCGTTATAGAAAAACTAGAAAGACAGATTCGCAAATATAAAACAAAGATTAATCGTAGAATTCGCGAAGAGAGAAGAGAGCTAAAA
Organism: Candidatus Frackibacter sp. WG13; assembly: GCF_900114655.1. GTDB lineage: Bacteria > Bacillota > Halanaerobiia > Halobacteroidales > Acetohalobiaceae > Frackibacter. Next base: position 19,996 of record NZ_FOTT01000029.1, on the reverse strand, counting down.
GAATCTTTAGCTGATAACGTAACTATTCCTATCGAAGAAGATGATGATGAGTTTGAAAGTGACCCCAAGGTGGTTAAGACTAAGAAGTTTGCAATGAAGCCGATGCAAGTTAAAGAAGCTATCATGCAGATGGATCTTTTAAATCATGACTTCTTTGTCTTCTTTAATGCAGCTACTGAAGAAGTGAATGTAGTTTATAAACGTAAAGCAGGAGACTATGGTTTAATCGAACCTACTTTTTAAAAAATGACTTTGTAAGGCTAGCTTAGGATATCAACCAAGCTAGCCTTTTTTAATGTTTAATTTGCTCTGTTTGTAATTCAATGATATAATTTTAGAGGAGAACAGATTACATTTATAATTATTTATTAATAATAAGAAAGGTGATACCAATGTTAGGCTTACTAAAGAAGTGGCTATTTAAAGATCCTAATGAAAAGGAATTAGAACGAATTCAGCCGATTGTAGACCAGATTAATAGTTTAGAACCAGAGATGCAGCAGTTAAGTGATGCTGACTTAAAAGCTAAGACTGGTCAATTTAGAGAGAGGTTAGATAATGGGGAGACTTTAGATGATCTCTTGCCGGAAGCATTTGCTGTGGTTAGAGAGGCTTCACAACGAGCTACTGAAGAAGGTTTTCGCCATTACGATGTTCAATTAATTGGTGGAATAGTATTACATGAAGGTAATATAGCAGAGATGAAGACTGGTGAAGGTAAGACTTTAGCAGCGACTTTACCGGCTTATCTGAATGCTTTAACCGGACAAGGGGTTCATATTATTACGGTTAATGATTATTTAGCTGAACGAGATAGTGAGTGGATGGGTCAAATCTATGAGTTCTTAGGTTTAGAGGTTGGTGTTATCCTCAGTGAGATGGATACGGAAGCTCGCAAGGAAGCTTATCAAGCTGATATTACCTATGGAACTAATAATGAGTTTGGTTTCGATTATCTACGTGATAATATGGCGATCAGTAAGGACGACTTAGTGCAAGGAGAACTGAATTTTGCTATCTTAGATGAGGTAGATAGTATCTTAATTGATGAGGCAAGAACTCCTTTAATTATTTCTGGACCGACAGAGCATTCACCAGCTCTCTATTATAAGTTTGCTAAGGTAGCACCCAGGTTAGAAGAAGGCAAAGATTATGAAGTTGATGAGAAAGCTAATAATGTAATTGTGACTGAGGAAGGTATTGAGCGCGTTGAAGATATGTTAAATATAGATAATTTATATCAAGATGAAAATTTAGAACTAAGCCATCACTTAAATCAAGCTTTGCATGCTCAAGCTTTAATGAAGCGGGATGAGGATTATATCGTTAAAGATGGTGAAGTCTATATCGTTGATGAGTTTACTGGTCGTTTGATGCCGGGTAGAAGGTATGGTGAAGGTCTGCATCAGGCTATCGAAGCGAAAGAAGGAGTTAAGATTCAGAAAGAGACACAGACTTTAGCTAGTATTACTTTCCAGAACTTCTTTCGGATGTATAATAAGTTATCAGGCATGACCGGAACAGCAGCTACGGAAGCAGAAGAATTTGAAGAGATCTATGACTTAGGAGTAGTAGTGATTCCAACTAATGAACCGATGATTAGAGATGACCGAGATGACTTAATCTATAAGACAGAAGAGATAAAGTTTAGAGCGGTAGTTGAAGATATCGTTAATAGTCATCAACAGGGACAACCGGTATTAGTCGGTACAAGGTCGATTGAAAAGTCAGAAGAGCTAAGTCGCAAATTGAAGCGGGAGAATATTCCTCATAAAGTTTTAAATGCTAAGCATCATGAACAAGAAGCAGAGATTGTTAAAGATGCCGGGCAGCCGGGAGCAGTTACGATTGCTACTAATATGGCTGGTCGTGGAACTGATATCGTTTTAGGAGAAGGTGTTAAAGAGAAAGGTGGTCTTTATGTCTTAGGAACCGAACGTCATGAGAGTCGTCGTATTGATAACCAATTACGGGGGCGTTCTGGTCGACAGGGAGATCCTGGTGTTTCACAGTTTTATGTCTCCTTAGAAGATGATTTAATGCGGCTCTTTGGTTCCGATAAGATCAGTGGTATTATGGATACTTTAGGTTATGATGAAGACCAGCCGATTGAACATCCGTTGATTAGTAGATCCTTAGAGAATGCTCAGAAGAAGGTAGAAGCTCGGAACTTTGAGATTAGAAAACAAGTTTTAGAGTATGATAATGTAATGAATCAACAGCGAAAGATCATCTATAAACAGCGACAACAGATCTTACATGAGGAAGACTTAAAAGCGAGTATCTTTGGTATGATTGAAAAGCTTATAGATGAACTATTAGATATTTATGCTAATCAAGAGGTTCATGAAGAAGAGTGGGATTTAGAAGGACTAATTAACTATGCCCAGACCTTATTTATAACAGAAGATGATTTAAAGGCAGAAGATATAGCCGGATTTGGTCGAGAGGCTATAAAAGAAGAGTTACTTAATGTAGCTCGAGAAAATTACGAAGCAAGAGAAGAAGAAGTTAGTTCTGAAATCATGCGAGATATAGAGCAGATAGTTATGCTTAAAGTAGTCGACCAGAAATGGATGGATCACTTACATGCTATGGATGATTTAAGGCAGGGGATTGGATTAAGAGCCTATGGGCAACGTGATCCATTAATAGAATATAAGCATGAAGCATATGATATGTTTCAGAATATGATAGCCAGTATTCGTGAGGATATAGTTAAGTATATCTTTAGAATAGAGCTTGTTTCTGGAGAGATGGTTGCACAAGAAAAATCTATAGAGGTTGGTAGAGGGGAAGTGCCTACCGCTTATGATTCAGTCAGAGCACAGAAAGAAGAACAGTTGCAACAAGCTCAAGCTCAAGGAGGAGAGAAAGAAGTTAAGCGACAGCCGATTGTTAAAGAAGAAGAACCAGGGCGTAATGACCCTTGTCCTTGTGGCAGTGGTGAGAAGTATAAACGCTGTTGTGGACGATAAAAGTTGAGAAATAGAAGTCTAGATAAGGAGTTATTGGTTTAAGGAGGAATTGGAATGTTAGTAGATGAACAAGCAAGATTAGAAGAATTAAAAGCTAAGTTATCAGAACTGAGGGGCTCTCTTTGACTATGATGCGTTAGTAGATCAACATGAAGAATTGAAAGATAAGATGACCCAACCTGGTTTTTGGGATGATAGTGACCAGGCACAGAAGATAGCTAAGAAAGCTAGTACTATTAAAGATAAGATTCAAAGCTTTAAAGATTTAGAAGATGATTTAGAAGAGACGGAAGTACTGATTCAATTAGGGAGAGAAGAAGAGGAAGAAGCAATAATTCCTGAAGTTCAGCAGAACTTAAGTGTGATAACTGACCAAATGGAAGATTTAGAATTAAAGGTTTTATTAGCCGGTGAGTATGACCAGAACGATGCTATCTTAGCAATCAATCCTGGTGCAGGTGGAACTGAATCACAAGATTGGGCAGAGATGCTATTAAGAATGTATAACCGTTGGGCAGAGCAACACAATTATCAAGTAGAGACTTTAGAACTCATGGCTGGTGAGGAAGCTGGGATTAAGAGTGTTACGCTTCAAATTAAAGGCCCTTATGCCTACGGTTACTTAAAGTCTGAAAAAGGTGTACATCGCTTAGTACGTATTTCACCATTTGACTCTTCTGGTCGTCGTCATACCTCATTTGCTTCGGTAGATGTAATGCCCGAAATAGATGATGATATAGATATTGACCTTGATAAGACCGATTTAAAGGTTGAAACTTATCGTGCTAGTGGGGCTGGTGGACAACATGTAAATACTACCGACTCAGCAGTACGAATCACACATTTGCCGACAGGAATAGTAGTCCAGTGCCAGACTCTTCGTTCTCAGCATAAGAATCGGGAAGGAGCAATGAAGATCTTAAAGTCTAAACTCTTCGAATATATGCAAGAGAAACAGGCAGAAAAGCTATCAGAGATTCGTGGGGAAAAGAAAGAGATTGCGTGGGGGAGTCAGATTCGTTCTTATATCTTCCATCCATATCAATTAATTAAGGATCATCGAACCAATTTTGAGGTCACTAATACCCAAGCAGTCGTGGATGGAGATTTAGATTCGTTAATTCAAGCTTATTTAAAAGAATAGAAATGAGGTTGAAAAAGCATGAAGAAGTTAACTACTATGTTAACTGTTATTATTCTAATATTACTAGTAATTAGCCAAATCTTCCTGCCTAACTACTTCTCTAGTCAATTAGAAATTGGACTTAAGCAACAGTTTGATTCTAGTCAGCACTTAGACGCCAAAGTTAAATCCTTTCCAGCTCTATTAATGTTGGTTGGTGTCTTTGAAGCAGTTGAATTAGAAGGTAAAGGGTTAGTAGTAGATGGTCTAAAAGTTGATGAATTAGAAGCTGAATTTATTGATGTTAAGTTAGAGCCAAAGTCTAAGGAAAGCTCAAGTTGGAAGATAACTAAGGGAGAGAATAAGAGGTTAAAATTGAGTTTTAATAAATCCGACTTAGAGCAATATTTAGCTAAGCAGTTAGGTTCTATAGAAGATTTAAGATTAGCATTAGGACCAAAAGAAACAATTTTAGCTGGAGTTTTTAACTTGTTTGGTAACCAAATAGATCTTAAGCTATCAGGTTCTTTTGAATTAGAGAAGAATAAACGACTAGCATTTGCTCCAAAGAACCTCATGGTAGCAAATCTAATGGTACCAGAAGAAGTCGTTCAGAGGCTAATGCAAGAAGTTAATTTTTCTTTAGATTTAACCCAACTACCAATTCCACTAAAAGTAGAAGAGGTAAAAGTAGAGCGAGATAAATTAATAATTTTAGGTGGTAGTGGTGATTAAGAATTTAGGCTTATAGAATATGTTTGGTAGGAGTATATTAATAGGTAAGTGAATTTTATATTTAAGTTTAATTTTACAAAGAATTTCAAGTGGAGGTCAGATTAATGTATAAAAAGAGTCTACTTCTCTTAATGGTTGTTGCGATAGTAGTGTCTGGATTTCTTGGTTTTCAACGTTATCAAGTTGAAGTTGTGAACCAAAGGGTAGAATTGATTCTAGACCTTGGACAGTGGCAACAACTAAAGTTGCCTGAGACAGCAAATTTAAATACGGTTTTAAGCGACTATAAAGAATTAGGAGTCACTTCCTTAGCGATTAGTGAACAGACTCTTAATCAGTTAAATGACAAAGGAGAAGTAGACTTAATTACCGCTTCGGAATTAAAGTTATTAGGAAGAATCGTTGGGGCTAATTCAAATCTACTCAACGAGCTAGATATAGAAAGTATTAACGAAGCAACTTATATTTTTTATGATGACCCAGCCTTAGGCAAGAAAATTTTAAATAGAATTGAAAGCTATTTAGGCAAAGTAAAAGTTTTAGTAAAGAATGAACAGGCAAAAGTAATCATCGCTCAAGCAGATAAAGAAGTACTTTTAGAGCTGCCGATTGGTCTTAGTAAACAACAGATTAGATTAGCTCTTAATGCGGGTTTAAAGATAGTACCTCGTTTTAGTAATGAATCAGTTACAAATTCAGAATTAGTTAAGGATAAATTTAGAGAGCTATCTCTAATCTCTAAAGGTCATATATCGCAAGTAATCTTTGCTGGTGATGAAGTATTGGGTTATCCACATTACTTAGAGAAAACTAGTGCTCTGTTAGCTAAGAATGATTTGAAGTTGGGGATTATTGAACCATTTATTGCATTTCAACAAGGGGTTAATCGTTTAGCAGATAATCGACAACTAGATAGTATTCGTGTCCATAGTGCCCAACAAGAAGAGTTTGATAAGTTAAGAATTAATAAGATGGCTGAGCGTTATGTACGGGCGGTAAGAGAAAGAGATGTTAGAGGACTATATATAAAACCTATTCTTGAGAGTAGAGATGGTAAGTCGGCTTATAAGCTCACAAAGAAATTCCTTACTACTCTAACGACTAAATTGAGAGCGGAAGGCTATAGTTTGGGATTAGCGAAACCGTTCGCTAAGTTCAATAGTGGAATAATTACATTAATTATTATTAATTTAGGTGTCTTAGCAGCTTCATTTTATCTATTAGAATATCTATTCATACCTGATTTTCCTTTACAGTTAGCTGACAAGTGGAAAGTATTATTATTTTTATTGGGCGCTTTTATCCTAATTTTAATGATTCTTTGCAGTTACATATTATTGAATCGAGAGATTATTGCTTTGGTTATTGCTATTATCTTTCCGACTCTTAGTCTTGTTGGTAGTTTAATACCATATCTATTTTCTTCCGGAAGAAGCTCTGTAACACCAGGTTTAAATGTTGGATTAAGTATCTTTATTAAGGCTAGTTTAATCACTATTGGTGGTGTGATATTATTAATTGGTGCTTTAAGTGATTGGCGTTATCTTTTAAAGATTCGTCAATTTCGAGGTATTAAATTAGCCTTTTTGGGGCCAATTATCTTATACTTTCTTTATTATTTGCATTATAGATTTTGGACTAATAGAGAAGAGATTAAAGTTAGAGAGATTATTAACCAGACTAAGGACTGGTTAAATAGAGCTTTAAAGTTAAAAGAACTCTTTGCTTTAATCTTTTTGGTAGTTGTGGGTATAATATATATTGGGAGGACTGGGAATTCCCCTTTAGTGCCGGTACCTGATTTTGAAATTATGATTCGGCGTTGGTTAGAAGAAGTGTTTTTAGTTAGACCAAGGTTTAAGTCATTTTTGATTGGTCATCCGTTATTAATCTTAGGAAGTTGGTTGATTGCTAACGGCAAGAGAAGATGGGGAGTTATTTTGAGTTTTGGTGGTTTAATCGGTCAAATTACAATGCTTAATACTTTCTCTCATATCCATACTCCTATCTGGGTTAGCACTTTGAGAGTAGGAGTAGGTCTTATTTCAGGTGCTCTTCTAGGTGGCTTTTTAACATTTATAGTAGCTTCATTCATTAACTGGTGGAAGGAGTCAACTGCATGAAAAAGATAGCCCTTGTAGGTTACTATGGTTTTGATAATGCTGGAGATGAAGCTATTTTAGCAGCAATTATTGCATCTTTAAAAGAATATGAAGCTAATTTAGAGATTACAGTCTTATCAGCAAATCCAGATAAGACTGCGAAAGAGTATGGAGTTAAAGCTATTAACCGTTTTCAACTAAATGCCGTCATTGAGACTTTGCGAGATGTTGATCTTTTTTTAGTTGGTGGCGGTAGTCTTTTGCAGGATGTAACGAGCCAAAAGAGTATTCTTTACTATTTAGGGTTGATCTATTTAGCACAGCGAATAGCCGTGCCGGTTATTTTTTATGCTCAAGGAGTAGGGCCAATTATAAGAAGGTTAAGTAGGTTCCTAATTCCGAGGGTACTTAATAATCTGAATGCGATAACCGTTCGTGATCAACAATCTAAGGAATTATTATTAGGATTAGGAGTAAAAGAAGAAGTGCGGGTCACCGCCGACCCTGTTTTCACATTACCTCTGCCATCGGATAATGAGATTAAAAGAATTATTGATAATGAAAACTTAGAGTCAAATAAAGAAGTAATTGGGGTTTCAGTCCGGCACTGGCAGGATAATCATTATTTAGCCACTTTAGCCACAGCTTTAGACCAAATTAATGAAGAATTAGGAATGCAAATTCTCTTCTTACCACTTCATCATCCGGAAGACTTAGCAGCGAGTCAAAAAGTAATGGCGCAGATGGAGACTGCTAAGGCTGACAAGCAAGTATTAGCTGGGAACTATCACCCTCAACAGATAGTAGGTTTATTTAAAGAAGTAGACTTATTAATTGGAGTTAGACTCCATTCTTTAATCTTTGCTGCTATTAATCATACTCCTTTAGTGGGAATATCCTATGACCCGAAGGTAGATAGTTTTTTAGCCCGCTTAGGCTTGAAAGCAGCAGGAAAGACAGATGACTTAGATGCCTCTAATTTACATAAACGAGTCTTAAAGGCTTGGAAAAAAAGAGAGCAATTAGAACAACATCTAAAGGTAAGAGTAGATGAATTAGAGCAGTTAGCTAAGGAGAATACAGAGATAGCATGGCGGCTATTGACTAACAGGAGTGATTAGGTGGATAAAGTTAAAATCTTAGATATAATAATCGATAAAGTAGATATGAAATCTGCAGTAAAGAAGGTAGAAGAGATGTTGCAGGTAACTTCTAATCCACATCTAATAGCTACTCCTAACTCTGAGGTAGTAGTAATGGCTCAAGATGACTCTGACCTGAGAGTAATTCTAAATCAAGCAGACTTGGTAGTCCCTGATGGAGCAGGATTAGTATTAGCTTCTAAATTGATTGGGAACCCTTTGCCAGAACGGGTGACAGGTATCGATTTAATGGTTAATTTATTAGAGGTGGCATCTAATAAAGGGTATAAGGTCTACTTTCTAGGTGCTGAACCTGGAAGAACTACGGAAGTTAAAAAGAGGATTTTGTTAGAATATCCAGAATTAAAGATAATTGGAGACCATCATGGCTATTTAGATGAAAAAACTGAGACAGAAGTAATTAAAGAGATTAATCAATTAAGACCTGATTTGCTCTTTGTTGGTATGGGAGTCCCTCTACAGGAGAAATGGTTAGCGAATAACTTAACTAGATTGCAGGTGCCGGTTAGCATAGGAGTTGGTGGCAGCTTTGATGTTTTAGCAGGAACTAAGAAGCGGGCGCCTACTTGGATGCAGAGAATAAATTTAGAGTGGTTATACCGACTGCTACAAGAACCAGGTCGTATCTTTAGAATGTTAGCCCTACCTAAGTTTGTATATCTAGTAATTAAGCAAGAGATATTAGATTAAAATATTAGCTATTATGATGAGGGTGTTGACATGAGGAAAGAGACAGTATATGATTATATAGGAATTACCATTGGTAGTATATTGACAGCAATGAGCTTAGTAATGTTTTTGGTACCTAACAAGATAGCTGCTGGTGGAGTAAGTGGAATTGCTACAGTATTATTTTATATCTTTAATTGGCCAGTAGGACTAACTATGTTAGCTATTAATATACCTTTGTTTTTTACAGGAGTCAGGGTTTTAGGAGTTACATTTGGAATTAGAACTTTATATAGTATCTTGGTATTATCTTTAGCTACTGATTACTTAAGTCCTTATTTAAAGACTTTAACTCATGACCCTCTTTTAGCAGCAATCTATGGTGGTGTCTTTGCTGGAGTTGGTCTGGGTATTGTCTTTAAATTTAAGGCAACGACTGGGGGTACAGATTTAGTAGCACGGTTACTTAATCATTATTTTGGATTTAGTATTGGTAAAGGTTTATTGATGATTGATTTTTTAGTTATTACTTTTGCTGGTGTCGTTTTTAGTGCAGAATTGGCGTTATATGCCTTGATCGGTCTTTTCATTACTAGTAAGGCAATCGATTTAGTACAGGAAGGATTTAATATTTCCAAGGGTACATTTATAATCTCTGATCATGGCGCAAAGATTAAGAAAGAAATTTTAGATAATATGGATAGAGGAGTAACAGTCTTAAAGGGAAAAGGCGGCTTTACTGACGCCGATAAAGAAGTCTTATTATGTATAATCAGTAGAGCAGAAGTTGCACGTTTAAAGGGTCTTGTTTATGATATCGATCAGGAGGCTTTTGTGATTATTACTGATGTTCATGAAGTATTAGGTGAAGGATTTAATGAGAATATGTTATAGTCTTAAATCTATAAAGGGGGTTAAAGTAGAAAATGACAAAGATTAAACAATTAGAAGATAAGGCAAGAGAGATTAGAAGAAGTATTCTAAAGATGGTAGGAGCGGCTGGCTCTGGACATCCTGGAGGCTCTCTATCTGCTACTGATATTGTGACTGCTCTTTATTTTAAGGAGATGAATTTAGATCCTCATAACCCAGACTGGGATGAAAGAGATAGATTTATTCTTTCTAAAGGGCATGCTGCACCGGTTCTTTATGCAGCTTTAGCAGAGAAAGGATACTTTCCTAAAGAAGAGCTGCAGACTTTAAGAAGGTTAGATAGTCATCTGCAAGGTCATCCTGATATGAAGAAGACACCAGGAGTCGATATGACTACCGGTTCCTTGGGACAAGGGATTTCAGCTGCTGTAGGAATGGCATTAGCAGGAAAGTTAGACCAGAAGGACTATCGTGTCTTTACGATGTTAGGTGATGGAGAGATTGAAGAAGGTCAAGTCTGGGAAGCTGCAATGTCAGCTGGACATCATAAATTGGACAACCTAATTGGGTTTGTTGATAATAATCGTCTTCAATTGGTAGGAAAAACGGAAGAGATTTTAGATGTCCATCCTGTAGGAGAAAAGTTTGAAGCTTTTGGTTGGCATGTAATCGAGATTGATGGACATGATATGAAAGAGATTTTAAAAGCTTTAGATGAAGCTAAGGAAGTACAAGATAAGCCGATAATGGTAGTTGCTAATACAGTTAAAGGTAAAGGAGTCTCCTTTATGGAAGGAGAAGCTGGTTGGCATGGAAACGCTCCAAATGAAGAAGAGTTGAAGAAAGCTTTAGCTGAACTTCACTAATACTTGTTACTCGTTAGCCGTTACTTATTACTGATTTTAAAAAATTAGGAGGTTTACATAAATGTCAGAAAAGATTGCTACTAGAGATGCTTATGGAGAAGCTTTATTAGAGTTAGGGAAGAAGAATGAAGATATTGTTGTTTTTGATGCTGACGTAGGGTCATCGACTAGAGTTAAACATTTTGCCGGTGAGTTTCCGGAACGCTTCTTTCAGATGGGAATTGCTGAACAGAATATGGTAGGGACTGCTGCGGGGATGGCAACCTGTGGTAAAATCCCTTTTGTCAGTACATTTGCTGTCTTTGGAACTGCAAGAGTAGCGGATCAGGTTAGAAATTCTATTGCCTATCCAAATTTAAATGTAAAGATTGCTGTTACTCATGCTGGAATTACAGTAGGAGAAGATGGAGCAACTCACCAAGCGATAGAAGATATAGGGATTATGCGTTCGATTCCAAATATGACAGTTATCGTTCCTGGAGATGCAGTAGAGGCTAAGGAAGTAGTTAAAGCAGCGGCAGAATATGATGGTCCGGTCTTTATGCGGTTCACTCGAGGTGGAGTGCCAGTAGTCTTTGATGAAGAAGAGTATGAATTCAAATGGGGTAAAGTAATGCCGATAAGAGAAGGTAGTGACCTAACTATCTTTGCCACCGGAGTAATGGTTGGTGAAGCATTAGATGCTGCTAATCGTCTGAAAGAAGAAGGGATCGAAGCAGAAGTAGTTAACGTACATACTATTAAGCCAATTGATGTTGAAGGAGTAATAGCTTCAGCTAAGAAGACTGGCGCAGTAGTTACCGCCGAAGAACATAATATTTATGGCGGTCTAGGTAGTGCTATTGCAGAAGTATTAGGCGAAAATCATCCGGTTCCTATGAAACGAGTGGGCGTTAAAGATACCTTTGGGCGCTCCGGAGGTCCTGAAGAATTAATGGACTACTTTGAAATTAGTGCTGAACATGTAATGAGCGCTGCCAAAGAAGTTTTAAAAAGGAAATAGGTTGATAAAAAGCCGTGATTATTTAAATAGTCACGGCTTTTCTTATTATAAGCGAGGTTCATAATTAAATTTCATAACTTTTTAACATATTTTGGTATAAACAATCTTTAATGAATATATATATAATATAACATCCATAAATATTTCAAATAAATTTTATTTGTTAAACAGGAAATAAGGTTAATATCTAGAATTGATTAATTAAGCTAAGTAAAATGAAGTTAGTGCTTTCTGGGAAGGTAGTGAAAATTATGTTTAAAAGGAAACGAAGTATATTAGGTGTTTTAATTGTGGTTATGTTAATTTTAGGAGCTGGAACTTTAGGTTTTTTTATTAGAGGTGTACAGGCTAATAATCATTTTTTAGCAGATAAATACCCGCAGAAGTATAAAACCTTCAAGAATATTTTAAGTATCGTAGATCAATATTATGTAGAAGAAGTAGATCTAAATAAATTATTAGTTGGAGCTATTGATGGTATGTTAAAGACTTTAGATGACCCTTATACAACTTACTTATCGGCTAAAGATTATAAGGGGATGCAAGAAGACTTTGAAGGAGAGTTTGGTGGAATTGGGATTGTAGTTACTATGCGTGATGAACAGTTGACTATCGTTTCGCCGATTGACGGAACTCCGGGTTCGAAAGCTAACCTACAGGCTGGTGATATGATCATTAAGATTGATGAAGATTCAACATCAGGAATGTCTATTAATAAAGCAGTCAGTCTGATGAAAGGAAAACCTGGAACAGAAGTAGAACTAACTATCAAGCGTAAGAAAAGTAATGAAGAAGACGAAGATGTTGAAAGTGAGCAGTTGAAATCAAAAGTGAAGCAGGAAGACCAACAAGTAAGTGATTCTGATTATAAAACCTTTAAGGTTTCGATTACTAGAGCAACGATTGAAATCCCTTACGTAAAGTCAGAAATTAAAGAAGGTAACATTGGCTATATTAGAGTTGTGCAGTTTGCTAAAAATGTTGGTAAAGATGTCCAGAAGGAATTAAAGAAGTTTAGGGAGAAACCTGTAAAGGCAGTTATCTTAGATTTGCGGAATAACCCAGGTGGTCTGTTACCAGAAGCTATAGATGTAGCTAGTAACTTTATACCTAACGGACCAATAGTTCATATTAAACAGCGTAATGGAAAAAAAGAGACTCTTCTAGCTTCTACTCAGATTAAACCATTTGACTATCCTTTGGTGGTTTTAGTCAATAAAGGGAGTGCTAGTGCCTCGGAGATTGTTTCAGGAGCTGTTCAAGATACAAATAGTGGAGTCTTAATTGGGACTAAGACTTTTGGTAAGGGAGTAGTACAGACTGTAGTCCCTCTAAGTGATGGTTCAGCTTTGAAGTTGACTACTGCGCGTTACTATACTCCAAAAGATAGATATATTAACCATAAAGGAATTAAGCCTGATATAAAAGTAAAGTATAATCCAGAAACAGAAGTTGATGAGCAACTTAGAAAGGCTATTGAGTATTTAAAAGAGCAGATTAAACAAAGAGAAGAAGCATTTAAATCAGCCAGTTAAAGTGAAAATAGAAAGGAAAATCAATATGCGATACAGTAGTTCAAAGTTATTGTTGGTATTAATGAGTGGGCTATTAATTATAACAGTCATGACTGCATGTAGCAATCAAGATTCTTCACCAAAGGATAAAGTACAGGAATTAGATTATAAGAGTCGTAGTCAGGAGATTAGTAAAGAAGTTGAAGGCTATTTTAATAATCAGGACTTAGATATTGATTTTGATATAGCTCAGCAAGCTGAAAAGAAACAAGAAGTAGACGGTAAAAGGATTATTTGGAATCTATATTCTCAGCAGGTAGCTTTACCCTTTCCTGCTACTCCGCAGGTAGAGGTGAGTAAGCTGATTAAAGGGTTAAAAGAAGAATTAGATGAAGAAGATTTACGAGTAAGTATTAAGAAGCAGAACCTTGTTAAAGAGAATTGGGAGTTACTTTTAGAAGTAAGTTTTGAGCCTGAAGAATTAGAAGAGGAGAGTTTAGTTGCCTATCGGTTACAATTAACTCAACCACGAATCAAAGCAAAGATGGCTTTTTTAATCGATGATTTAGGCTTTAACCGTCAAGGAACCGAGGAAACAATGAGCATAAATCGACAAATTTCAGTAGCGGTCTTGCCATTTCGGCCATATTCGACCCAAGATGCAAAGTTAGCAAAGCAAGCTGGTCATGAAGTTCTTTTGCATTTGCCGATGGAGCCAATTTCTAAGACTAACCCAGGTCAAGGTGCGATTTATACTGATATGTCTGCTAATGAGATTAGAAGACAGATTAAAAATGATATAGCTGATTTAGGTGTAAGAATAGCAGGGGTTAATAACCATATGGGATCAAAGGCTACTGGTGATAGAAGAGTAATGGAGGTAGTATTAAATTACTTAAATGAACGCGGCCTTTTCTTTGTTGATAGTAGCACTGCGCCACAATCAGCAGTTCCGGTCGCTGCCCAAAAATTGTCCGAGCCCTATGGTATGAACTATCTATTTATTGATAATATAGATAAGAAGGAAAGTGTTAAGAAACAGATTAATAAGATAGCTAAAGTGGCTTTAAGAAAAGGTAATCTGATAACTATTGGTCATGTGAGAACGAATACTGCCTTAGCAATTAAAGAGATGATTCCCAAATTAGAAGCAATGGGAATTCAGTTAGTCTATGTTTCCGAATTAATAGAGTAAGCTAAATTAACGTTTATTAAAGTTCAGTTGTCAAAATGACAACTGAACTTTTTTTAGCAATAATAATTAAAGGTTGGCAATTTTTATATCCTTTGAATTTTGTTTAATTATGTTATAATAGAAAGGGTAGGGGGCGATTAGTATGCCAGAATTTGAATTAGTTTCTGAATATGAACCCTGTGGAGATCAACCAGAGGCTATTAAAGAACTAACTAATGGTATTAATTCTAAAATGCAGCATCAGACTCTATTAGGTGTGACCGGTTCGGGGAAGACTTTTACTATGGCTAACGTAATTGAGAAAGTCAAGAAGCCTACTTTAGTAATTGCACATAATAAGACTTTGGCTGCCCAGCTTTGTAGTGAATTTCGTGAGTTTTTCCCACATAATTCGGTGGAATACTTTGTTAGTTATTATGACTATTATCAACCAGAAGCTTATGTTCCCCAGACTGATACTTATATAGAGAAGGATGCTTCAATCAATGATGAGGTAGATAAATTAAGGTTGTCTGCTACAAGTGCACTCTTTGAGAGACAAGATGTTATTATTGTAGCCAGTGTTTCTTGTATCTATGGATTAGGATCACCGACTGATTATTTAGATTTAACTTGTTCTTTAGAAAGAGGAGCAATTAAAGATAGAAAAGAGATCATTCGCGAATTAATTCATATTCAGTATCAGAGAAATGATATTGATTTAAAGCGAGGGAGTTTTCGCGTACGTGGAGATGTAATAGAGGTTCATCCTGCTTATGAAGATACAGTCTACCGAGTAGAATTATTTGGTGATGAGATAGATAGAATACGTGAAATAGATTCATTAACTGGTGAGATTAAACAAGAGTTAAAAGAAGTAACGATCTATCCTGCTAGTCACTTTGTAACTAAAGAAGAGAAGCTAGAAAGTGCTATTAAAAACATAAAGGTAGAATTAGACGAACAACTAGAGAAACTTCGTAGTCAGGATAAATTATTGGAAGCACAGCGATTAGAGCAGAGAACAAGATATGATTTAGAGATGCTAGAAGAAGTTGGCTTCTGTCAGGGAATAGAGAATTATTCCCGACATATAGCTAATAGAGAACCAGGCTCTAGACCGCAGACCTTGATTGATTATTTTCCTGATGACTTCTTACTTTTAATTGATGAATCACATAAGACTATCCCACAGATTGGGGGTATGTACGCTGGAGATAGGTCAAGAAAAGAAAAGTTAGTAGAACACGGTTTTAGACTACCTTCGGCTTTAGATAATAGACCATTAAACTTTGAAGAATTTGAAAGCTTAGTTAATCAAGCAGTCTATATTTCAGCCACGCCTGGGCCTTATGAATATGAAAATAGCAATCAGATAGTAGAGCAGATAATTAGACCGACAGGATTAGTCGATCCCGAAGTAGAAGTAAGGCCGATTGAAGGACAGATTGATGACCTATTAGGTGAAATTCAAAAGGTGATTGCAAGAGAAGAACGAGTCTTAATTACTACTTTGACTAAACGTATGGCTGAAGATTTAACAGAGTATTTAGGAGGAGCAGGAATTAAGGTCAGATATCTACATTCAGATATAGATACTATTGAGCGGTTAGAGATTGTACGTGACCTAAGAAAAGGTGAGTTTGATGTCCTAGTAGGGATTAATCTCTTACGAGAAGGTTTAGATATTCCTGAGGTTTCATTAGTAGCTATCTTAGATGCAGATAAAGAAGGATTCTTACGTTCTACAAGGTCATTAATTCAGACTATTGGACGAGCCGCACGAAATGTAAATGGAAGAGTAATTATGTATGGTGATAAGATGACAGATTCCATGAAAGAAGCTATCGATGAGACTGATCGACGTCGAGAGATTCAACAGGAATTTAATGAAGAGAATAATATTACTCCCCAAACCATTGTTAAATCAGTTAGAGAGGTGCTCAGACCGGTAGATATGGTAGCAGAGAGTAATGAAATAGAGTATAATCCAGATGGAGATAATGATAAAGAAGATCTAACTAAAGCAGAAATTGAAGTATTGATAAGAGAATTAGAAGAAGAGATGGAAGAAGCAGCAGATAACTTAGAATTTGAATTAGCAGCTCAGATTAGAGATGAAATCGAAGAGCTCAATAAAGAGCTTGCGAACTGAAACTAAAAAACTATCATGTTACGAAATAATATTGGAGGTAAATTAAAATGGCTAAGGATAGAATTATAGTTAAAGGAGCTAAGGAACATAATTTAAAGGATATAGATGTAGAGATTCCTCGTAATGAATTAGTAGTTATTACTGGGTTAAGTGGTTCTGGGAAGTCATCGCTAGCATTTGATACTATCTATGCTGAAGGGCAGAGACGCTATGTTGAGTCTTTATCAGCGTATGCGCGGCAGTTTTTAGGACAGATGGAGAAGCCGAAGGTGGAATATATTGAAGGGTTATCACCTTCGATCTCGATTGACCAGAAGACTACTAGTCAGAATCCTCGTTCTACAGTAGGAACGGTTACGGAGATATATGATTACTTACGGTTACTATATGCCAGAGTTGGGACTCCTCATTGTCCAGATTGTGGCGAAGAAATAGCTTCACAGACAATTGATGAGATAGTAGAACAGGTCTTAGAATTTGAAGAGAGAACAAAGATTCAGATTTTAGCACCAGTAGTTCGTGATCGGAAAGGTGAACATCAGGATTTACTTAAAAAGATCCAACGAGAAGGTTATGTACGAGTGAAAATCGATGGTGAAGTAAAAGATGTGTCGGAAGAGATTAACTTAGAAAAGAATAAACGACATCGAATTGAGGTAGTAGTCGACCGTTTAGTGATTAAAGATGGAATTAAAGAACGATTAGCTGATTCTTTGGAAACAGCTTTAGAATTAGGAGAAGGGTTAGTTATTATTGATCTGATTGACGGTGAAGAACATCTCTTTAGTGAGAACTTTGCTTGTCCGGATTGTGGCATTAATTTAGAAGAGTTAACGCCGCGGATGTTCTCTTTCAATAGTCCTTATGGAGCCTGCCCGACTTGTGATGGTTTGGGTTCTAAACGAGAATTTGATCCAGATTTGATTTTAGAGCGAGAAAAATCAATTAATGATGGGGCTATTCTTCCTTGGCGTCGGTCGCGAAGTAAGTACTACCCGCAGTTATTAGAAGCATTGGCTGAACACTTTAGCTTTAGTTTGGACACTCCTTTAGAGGAACTAGACGATGAAATTATAGATATAATTTTATACGGCTCTAATGAAGAGATTAGTTTTAGATATACTAATCGTTATAATCGTACTAGAATGCATACAACTCAGTTTAAGGGAATTGTCGGTTATTTAAATAGAAGGTTGCGAGAGGCTAAATCAGATAAGGCAGGAAAGAAGTTAGAAAAGTATATGAGCATTGGGAACTGTCCTGATTGTGAAGGTGGTAGATTACGACCAGAAAGTCTGGCAGTAACCGTAGGTGGGCGTTCGGTACAGGAGGTAACAGAATTATCGATAGAAGAGGCTTTAGCTTTCTTTAATGAGATCGAATTGAATGAACGAGAAGAATTAATTGGTGGTCAGATCTTAAAAGAGATCAGAGAGAGATTGAGCTTCTTAAATAATGTTGGTCTAGATTATCTAAACTTAAGTCGTTCAGCAGGAACGCTCTCAGGTGGGGAGGCACAAAGGATTAGATTGGCTACTCAGATAGGTTCTAGTTTAGTAGGAGTTCTTTATATCTTAGATGAACCGAGTATTGGACTTCACCAGCGGGATAATGAGCGATTGATTAAGACATTAAAAGACCTACGTGATGTAGGTAACACTGTCATTGTAGTAGAACATGATGAAGAAACGATTAGAGAAGCCGACCATGTCATCGATATCGGTCCTAGGGCTGGGCGTCATGGAGGAAAGATAGTAGCTCAAGGAGATGTAGATGATATTGTTAAAGTAGATGATTCATTAACTGGGCAGTATTTGTCAGGAGTTAAAGAGATACCAGTTCCCGAGGAAAGACAGCAGTCCGACGGTAGGTCTTTGGAAATAAAGGGGGCTAAACAGCATAATCTTAAGGATATAGATGTTGAGATTCCTTTAGGAGTCTTTACTTGTATAACTGGAGTCTCTGGTTCGGGGAAGAGTACCTTAATTAATGAAACGCTTAATAAGAAGTTAATGCAAGAGATCTATCAGTCAAAAGAGAAACCTGGTAAGCATGATGAGATAGTAGGCTTAGAAGAGATAGACAAAGTAATCAATATTGACCAGTCACCGATCGGAAGAACACCGCGATCTAATCCAGCAACTTATACTAAAGTCTTTAACTATATTAGAGAAGTCTTTGCTAAGACCCCAGAAGCTAAGCGTCGCG
Source organism: Candidatus Frackibacter sp. WG13 (assembly GCF_900114655.1). Classification (GTDB taxonomy): domain Bacteria; phylum Bacillota; class Halanaerobiia; order Halobacteroidales; family Acetohalobiaceae; genus Frackibacter. Next base: position 1,433 of record NZ_FOTT01000029.1, on the reverse strand, counting down.
GTTATAAGAAAGGAAGATTTAGCTTCAACGTTAAAGGCGGTCGTTGCGAGGCTTGTAGCGGTGATGGAATCATTAAGATAGAGATGCATTTCTTAGCCGATGTCTATGTGCCTTGCGAAGTTTGTAATGGTAAACGGTATAATAACGAAACTTTAGAAATCAAGTATAAAGGTAAAACGATAGCTGATGTATTAGACATGATCGTTGAGGAGGCCTTAGAGTTCTTTGAGCATATTCCTAAGATTAAACGTAGGTTACAGACATTATATGATGTAGGTTTAGGCTATATGAAATTAGGACAACCAGCAACAACACTCTCCGGTGGAGAAGCTCAGCGGGTTAAATTAGCTACCGAGTTAAGTAAGAGAAGCACCGGAAATACAGTCTATATTCTTGATGAACCAACAACAGGTTTACACTTTGAAGACGTTAAGAAGCTGCTTCAAGTTCTCAAACGATTAAGAGAAGGCGGCAACACAGTCATTGTTATTGAGCATAACCTAGATGTAATTAAATCAGCAGATTATATAATTGACTTAGGACCAGAAGGCGGCGACGCCGGTGGAGAAGTAATAGCTACAGGAACCCCAGAAAAGATAGCAGAAATGGAAGATTCATATACAGGGCAGTTTTTACGGCAAATACTATAAGAGCAGAGAACAGATTATAGATGATCGTTAAAATCACTAAAGAATTAATTAGACACAGACTGACACAGACAAGGCACAGACTAAAGATAAAGAATAAAGAGGCTAATAATTAACAATTTAGGTTAAGTCAAATTGTTAAGGGATGATTAAATATAGATTATAAATAACAAATAGGATGTAGATTAATGTTTGTTAGATGTAAGATAAGATTTTAAAAGTCTAGTGTGTAGTCTGTGTAAGTCTTGGAGCGTCAAGTTAAGCTTATGTTTTATCCAATTGGTGAAAGTCCAATCTATTCAATTACCATTTTCAAATAGAAAATGAAGACAAGAGATATTGGAATGTATTCCCGAGTAAGAAATCCCTGAAAAAGTTAAGAAGGAAAATAGGAAGTTATTTAAAGAAATCTGGCCATCTGGTGCCAATGAGAATCGCAAATGAACTAAACTCAAAAATTAGAGGCTGGATAAACTATTTTTCCATAGAAGGGGTAAGTTATCCAAATAAAGCAAAAAGGAATATAGAATGGTACCTAAAGTGTAGGTTAGGCAGGTACTATAAAAGGAAAAGTCAGAGAAGAAGCAAGCTCTATAGTAAAGGAGCATACAAGGTATTAGTTGAGAAATACGGATTAATAAAACCTAGTGCTTATTAAACTGACACTTGTGAAAGCTTTAGATGAAGTCTAAAGGGAAGCCGTATGAGGGAAAATCTCATGTACGGTTTGAAGAGGACTGTCTGATAACTTTAATTAGAGTTATCAGCTTTTACTCGACTGTCAAA
>NZ_FOTT01000037.1 GCF_900114655.1 Candidatus Frackibacter sp. WG13 | reverse complement strand
AATGAAGACAAGAGATATTGGAATGTATTCCCGAGTAAGAAATCCCTGAAAAAGTTAAGAAGGAAAATAGGAAGTTATTTAAAGAAATCTGGCCATCTGGTGCCAATGAGAATCGCAAATGAACTAAACTCAAAAATTAGAGGCTGGATAAACTATTTTTCCATAGAAGGGGTAAGTTATCCAAATAAAGCAAAAAGGAATATAGAATGGTACCTAAAGTGTAGGTTAGGCAGGTACTATAAAAGGAAAAGTCAGAGAAGAAGCAAGCTCTATAGTAAAGGAGCATACAAGGTATTAGTTGAGAAATACGGATTAATAAAACCTAGTGCTTATTAAACTGACACTTGTGAAAGCTTTAGATGAAGTCTAAAGGGAAGCCGTATGAGGGAAAATCTCATGTACGGTTTGAAGAGGACTGTCTGATAACTTTAATTAGAGTTATCAGCTTTTACTCGACTGTCAAATGATTTTTAATGGGTTTTACTATCAGCCGAATTATGGATGGAGTGTTAATATGAAGTTACAGACACAATTAGATAACTTACCAAAAGATCCAGGAATCTACTTAATGAAAAACAAGTCTGGACAGATAATCTATGTTGGTAAAGCTAAATCTTTGCGAAAGAGAGTTCGCTCCTATTTTCAAAAATCTCGTAATCACTCATTTAAGACTCAGGCTTTGGTGAAGCGGATAGCAGATTTAGATTATGTTGTAACCGATTCAGAGGTGGAAGCTTTAATTCTAGAAGCAACGATGATTAAGAAGCATAATCCAAAGTTTAATATTCGTTTGAAGGATGATAAGACTTATCCTTATATAAAAGTTACAACTAATGAAGACTATCCTCGGGTCTATATGACTAGAATTGTAAGAAAAGATGGGGCTAAGTATTTTGGTCCTTATACTAATGTGAGTGCTGTGCATAAAACATTAAAATTATTACGCGATCTATTTCCTTTACGGGATTGTAAAAAAAGTATTTCACAAAATAAGAAAGAAGAGCGGGCTTGTCTAAATTATCATATTGAAAAGTGCTTGGGGCCTTGTGTTGAGGATATAGATGTGACTAAGTATAATAAGATGATTAAGGAGATTATTCTATTCTTAAAAGGTAAGCAGCAGGATTTAATTAAACAACTTGAGAATGAGATGCAGGAAGCAGCGAACCGAAGAGAGTTTGAACGAGCAGCTGAATTACGTGATCAGATACAAGCGATTAAGGATATTACTAAGAAGCAGAAAGTAGTTTCACCTGACTTTGAAGATCAAGATATTATTGCTACTGCGCATGAGGATAGTCTGGCTTGTGTACAGGTGATGGTCGTTAGAAATGGTAGATTAGTCGGACAAGAAGACTTTATTATGGAAGGAACATCAGTCGAAGCTATAGATGAGACCTTAACTGCCTTTTTGAAGCAATACTACATGAATATTAATTATATTCCCAAGGAGATATTATTAGAGATAGAGATTGAGGATAAGGAAATAATTGAAGATTGGCTTAATGAAAAACGAGGATCGCGAGTATATCTTAAAAACCCACAGCGAGGTGCTAAACGAGAATTAGTTAATATGGCTCAGCGGAATGCTAAGTACAATCTAAAGGATTACTTAATTAAATCTGATTATCAAAGTCGCAAACCGTTAAAAGGAGTCAAAGAATTACAGACTTATCTAGACTTAGATAAACCACCGATTAGGATTGAAGGTTTTGATATCTCTAATATCCAGGGAACAGATCCAGTAGCTTCTTTAGTAGTCTTTGAGAATGGGCGGCCTAAGAAGAGTGATTATCGTCGGTTTAAGATTAAGACAGTTGAAGGCCCGAATGACTTTGCGATGATGCAAGAGGTTGTCGAGCGGAGGTATTCTCGGATTATTAATGAAGGTAAAGAGATGCCGGATTTAATTTTGATTGATGGTGGTAAAGGACAATTAAATGCTGCTTTAGAAATCTTAGATGATTTAGGAGTAGGAGATCAACCTATCTTTGGCCTAGCTAAGAGAGAGGAAGAAGTCTTTGTCAAAGGAGAACCAGAACCTATTATCTTACCGCGCGATGGAGAATCCTTATATTTGATCCAACGAGTTAGAGATGAAGCACATCGTTTTGCAGTTAGTTATCACCGCAAGTTACGATCACGACGCATTACCCATTCGATGTTAGATGATATTTCGGGTGTTGGCAAGAAACGGAGAGAAAGTTTGTTGAAACATTTCGGATCTCTGGATAAGATTCGGAGCGCCTCAATAGATGAACTTAGTGAAGTACATGGTATTAGTGAAAAGATAGCAACTACTATTTATAATTATTTACAAGAGCGTACGAGACCGTAATTTAAACTGCTGATTTAATATCAGCAGTTTCTGTTTATATACATAATGTAAAATTAATTGACACGTCAACTAATTTTAGATATTATTATATATAAATGTATAATTTAGTTATAAATTGAGTAATGTCGGTTAAAAATTTAGTCTTCGTGCATAATCGATTGATGTTAGCCATTTAGAATGGAGCACCAGGGGCACTCCCTATTGAATAAATCATACAAGAACCATTTAAGGTTGCAGACTGTAATAAATAAAGCATGGTAAAAGTTGTTTTCTGTTTGACCGTTAGGGAGTTTGAAAACAACCCATGCTTTATTTATGGAAGTCGTTGCGGAATTCGTAGGCGGTATCAATTGATTATGTAAGAACCTAGATTTCAAATATAATTGAGGTGAACAAATCTATAAGGGCTTACGAACCATTATAAACATTAGACTTATTTAGCCGATAATATTCAAATTGAGTAGAGGAGTGAGGAGTTGATTAAATATGAACTGGTTTGGAATCTTATTTGGCAAAGGATGGGCACAGCGAATCATTATCTTTGGGGCGATAATACTTTATCTATATTTAGGAGTTACAAAGCCTGAGGTAGCTAAAAAAGGTATCACTGGAGCTGGAAAGACCTTTGCGAGTCTATTTACTTTGATCTTTGCTGCTCTTTTGATTTCAAGAGCAATAGGGTTACTTCTACCGATGGAAACGGTGATGGAATGGTTTGGAGAAGATACAGGGATTAAAGGAATAATTAGAGGTGGCCTTTTAGGCGGTGTGTTACAAGGTGGACCGTATGCTGTATACCCTATAATTAAATCAATTGCTGATAAAGGAGCTCATATAAGTGTAGTTATGGCCATGCTTATGGGATATGGAGCTATAGGCTTAGCTAGGGTTGCGTATGGTCTTGTCTTTTTTGATGCTAAGATTGTTGGTTTGAGGCTATTACTTGCTATTCCGGTACCGATAGTTGCTGGGATTTTAGTTTATCTATTATATGATTAGAATATTTATTTCTTTTATATTTGGAAGATAAATGTCAGATGACTTTAAAATGAGTTGTCTGGCATTTATTTTTAGTTAGTCAAAAAAAGTTCATTTTTTAATTAAAGTTTTTTAAGTTTAGTTATGATATAATTAACAGTAAGAAAGTAGTTAATCTTCCTAAGAGATTGAAAGAGAGAAGTAAGGTTAGAAAATAAACTTAGCAACAGAGGAGGGGTTAATGTGAAATTAAGAACTAAATCTTTATTAATAATAACCTGTTTAATATTTATAATTTCTACATCAACTATAATACTTGCCAATAACGAAGAGGTCTTAACAGTGTCAAAGGCTATTAACGTAGTGTTGGATGGTAATACTGATTTACAGATTGCAGAGTTAGAATTAGCCAATGCAAAGATCGAATATCAAAAGAGCAAAGCTAGTAATCTTACTACACAGTCCAATTACTCTGAAATGAGGACTAAATTGAATTTGATGCAGGCTCAAAATCAGTATTATCAAGACCAAGTTCAATTAATTAAAGAAGTATTAACTGATTATGCTGAAGTAGTATTAGCTGAAAAGAATGTGAAGATCAAAAGAAAGAAATTAGAGTTAGAGAAGCTTAGATTAGATAAGACTAAAGCTCAATTCGCAAAAGGACATAAGAATAATTTAGACTTAATAGAGCAGACAAATGCGTATCATGATGCTAAAGCTAACTTTGAGGAGTCTAAGGATAATTATTCGGAAGCTATACGGGAACTTAGATTTATAATTAATCAGAATCAACAGCAAAGTTTAAATTTACAAGTTTTAAAGAAGCCAGAGTTATGGCAGATTACTGAAGCTGAAGTTTTAAATGTCGGTTTTGAGAATAATAGTGAGTTAAAGATAGAAGCAATGCAGATTAAAGTGGCTAAACAAGGATTAATTAAGGCTCAGCAATCATTAACTTCCCGACTTGATTTAGAAAAAGCGAAGAATAATTTGCAAATTGCTAAACTAAAGAAAGAAGAGTCGGAAGAAGATATAAGGAAATCACTTTACGTGAGTTATTATAATTTTAAACAAGCTATTAATAAGCTTAGTTTGCGACAAGAAGACCTTAATAGGGTTAAAGAAAATCATAATATGATAACGAAGAAAGAAGAGAATGGTTTAGCATCGCAAGAAGAAGTGTTAGCATCGGAAGTCCAATTATTAGAGGCTAAGCAGAATTATCAATCAGTAATAATTGATTATTACAAAAAATATTTGGAGTTAAAGTCTAATATGGAGTTGGAAGTGGAGGGATTAATTAATGACCTTACCCAGAGGTAGACTATTAGTTATGTTAGTAATATTATTTGCTATATTATTATTCTCTAATTCAGCTTTAGCTCAAGAAATGACTTTTGAAGAAGGAGTGCATTGGGGGCTAAAACATAATATAGAGATAATGAAGATGAAACAAAATCTTAATCAATTGAAGAGAGGACTTAAAGAGATTAAAGCTGGTTCTGACTGGCAGTTAGACACTACTATTAAGACTCAGGTTAATAATTTTGATACTGATAAGATATCTGATATTGATAGTTCATCTGATGGAGAAGATAATAATTTTCAAGAATTGGATATTTCCCTATCAGCCACTAAGGATTATTGGTCAGGGCTATCTTTAAGGTCTGAGGTTTACTCTAGAAACGATAACTTATCTGCAGATTCAATTAATGATGCTGAATTTCAATTAAATGTTGATCAAAATATTTATCCACGGTTACCAATTAATGCAGAACAGAATTATATTAAGCGAAAGATGGATTTAAAGGAGGCCCAGGTAGCACTAAAGGATGAAAAGAATAGTAAGATAATTAACTGGACTGAAGCTTATCTTAATCTACTTAGGTTAAAAGAAAGTTATGGTTTGGCTAATGAAAGATATAAGATAGCTCAAAAAGAGCTAGATGAAGTTATGGCTCAAAAGAAGGTAGGAGAAGCCGGTGAGTTAGAACTTCTAAGCGCCAAAGCTAATTTAAAAGAGGCGCAATATCAATTGAAGAATACAAAAAATAATTATCAACAGGCTAAGAAAGCTTTAAGTAATCAATTAGGTCTTTCTAACGAAAAGAGTTTGAAATTAAATGCTAGCTCAGATTACTTGGTTCAATTAAAAGCAATTATAAATTCATCCTCTATTAAATTGCATGATAAGCCAAGGTTAGTTGAGTTAGCTATGGATAATAGTGTTAAATTATTGAAGAATAAATTAAGCAAGAAGAAAGCGGAGTATGAATTGCATTGGAGTAAGCTTGAAGATAAGCCGGATATTAATCTAAATGGCAATTATAATTCTCTTAATCAAGAATGGAGTGCTGGAATTAATCTTTCGTATAATATCTTTGATAGCGGGCAACAAGAATTAGCAATGAAAGATTTAAATGAACAGATAGAGATTACAAATAGAGAATATCAAGATATAGTTAAAGGTTTAAAACTTGAGATAGATAAATTAGTAACTCGAATAGAAGCTAACCAAAATAATCTGGAAGGTAAAGAATTGCGGTTAGAGAAGGCTAAGTTGGATAAGAAGATAGGTAAGAGACAGTTAGAAAGAGGATTAATTACTCAAATTGAATTTCATAAAAAAGAGTTAGCCTTACAAGAAACTAGGATTAATTTAAAAGAAGCTAAGGATAAATTATTATTGAGCAAATTAGAATTAATTGATTATATAGGTAGCAAAGAATTTTGGGGAGGGAAGTAATGTGAAGAAATGGGTCGGTATTGGTTTAGCAATAATATTAATTATAGGATTAGGTTTCTTTGGTTGGAGTAAGTTCATTAAACAGAAATCTTCTACTGTTAGTAAGCCATTGACACAAAAAGATATTCGTTCTAATATGATTATGACTGTCAAAAAAGATAGTTTAGAGAAGATGATATCTGTTAGTGGTACTGTGGAGCCGGTTGAGAGTCAAGATTTATACTTTAAGACAAATGGAACGGTTAAATCAATTAATATTGAAGAAGGAGCAAGAGTAGAAAAAGGTCAAGTATTAATGGAAATTGAAAATGATGAGCAACGATTAAACTATATTAAAGCTAAAAATAGTTATGAAACGATAGTAATTAGCGGTACAGAATCTAAAATTAAAGAAGCAGAGTTGAATTTAAAGATAGCCAAAGATAGATTAGATGAGACTAAGTTAAAAGCTCCTTTTGCAGGTATAATTAATGAAATTTCAATCGAAGAAGGAAGTTATACGGCTCAGGATCAGGATAAAACGGTAGCTAAGTTAATCGATAACAGCGGTTACCAGGTCGAAGTCAGTGTTGATGAGAGTGATAGCCGACAACTAGAGTTAGGGCAACCGGCTCGAATTACAATGGAGGCCTTACCGAATCAAGAATTAAAAGGAGAAGTAGTAGATATTGGAGCTAATGCAGAGGTGAATAGTGGAGTGGTAACTCTTCCAGTTATGGTTGCTATTAAAGAGAAACCTAAATTTATTAGACCTGGTTTTTCAGCAGAGGTAGAGATAATAGTAGAACAGATTAAGGAACAATTAATACTTCCGATCACTGCTGTTTATAATGAAAAAGGCGAGACTAAGGCAGTCAAGATAGTTAAAGGGAAACCGACACCGGTCAACGTAAAGATAGGTGTTTCTAGCGGAAGAAATGTTGTAATTAAAGAAGGGTTACAGGCTGGAGATAAGATTTTAATTAATACTTATATGTTTGCTAATGGAGCCCAAAATTTACAACAAGGAGACGGAGGTCCTAGAATGATGAGAGGAGGAGGCCATTAATGCTAGCAGTCAAAGACTTAAGTAAAGTATATAATGACGGTAAAGAGATAGCAGTAAAAGCTTTAAAAGAGGTCTCTTTTACAATCGAAGATGGAGAAATGGTAGCTATTATGGGGCCTTCTGGTTCTGGGAAATCGACTTTGATGCATCTAATAGGTTGTTTAGATCAGCCGACTTCAGGAGAATACTTACTAGACAATGAAGATGTCAGTCTAGCTAATGAGAAACAATTGGCAGTGATTCGTAATAAAAGGATTGGTTTTGTCTTTCAACAGTTTAACCTATTGCCGAGAAGATCAATATTGCATAATGTAGAAGTACCACTAATTTATGCAGGAGTAGGTCGAAAAGAGAGAAGAGTTAAAGCCAAAGATGTATTAGAGAAAGTAGGATTAGGACATAGATTAGATCATTATCCCAATGAGATATCAGGTGGTCAAAAACAGCGAGTTGCTATTGCTCGGGCTTTAGCTAATAATCCTTCATTAATTTTGGCCGATGAACCAACTGGAAATCTTGATTCGGAGACTGAGAATGAGATTATCGATATCTTTCATGATTTAAATGAACAGGGACATACTATTGTCCTCGTTACTCATTCCAAAAAAGTAGGTCATAGTGCTAAACGAATCTTACATCTTCTTGACGGTGAGCTAGTCGAAGATGAGGTGGTAGCATGATCTTTGAAATAATAATTATCGCGCTTAATAGTTTAAAAGCTAATAAATTAAGAACATTCTTATCCATGCTAGGAATTATCATTGGAGTAGGAGCAGTAATTGCTATTGTTTCTATAGGTACCGGAACTCAACAGCGGATTACAGCTAGGATATCTAATTTAGGTTCTAATTTAATTAATATCAGGCGAGGATATAGATGGGGTAGAAGTGGAGTAAGCTCTACAGCTACTAATGTATTTACTTTAGAAATGGCAGAGTATATTGAGAAGAGTTGCCCAGATGTTAAAGTTGTGCTCCCTAATAACCAAGGAAGCGGATTACTAATTAAAGGAGAAAATAATATACAGGCGACAGTAGTAGGAACAGAAGCAGCTTATCAAGAAATCTATGATTATTACCCACGACAAGGAAAGTTCATTGGTCCAGATGATCTTAAAGAAGCTAATAATATCATAGTCTTAGGTTCTGAATTAGTTAATGAATTATCTCCGGACAGTAATCCATTAGGGAAAAGCATTAAATTTAATTATCAAAATCGTACTCTATTATTTACAGTAGTAGGGGTCATGGAAGATAAAAGTACCGGTGGACCAGTAGGTGATTTAAATAGCCAAGCTTATATTCCTAGTACTACTTATATGAACAAGCTAGCTAACAGTAATTATGTCAGTGGGTTTACAGCTCAAGCTAGGTCATCTGAAGTAGCCTCAGAGGCAGTAGATCAAATCGAATACTTCTTAATTAAGGCTATAGGAGACAAAGATGGGTTTCATATTATGAGCCAAGATCAGATTCTAGATACTATCAATGATGTTACTAATTCGATGACTCTAATGTTAGGAGGGATAGCTGCCATTTCATTATTAGTAGGTGGTATTGGAATCATGAATATTATGTTAGTATCAGTCACCGAAAGAACTAAAGAAGTAGGAATTCGTAAAGCATTAGGAGCCAAGAAGAAAGATATACTAACTCAATTTCTAATTGAATCATTAGCTTTAAGCGGCATCGGAGGAGTATTAGGAATTGGCTTAGGGTATATAGGCGCTTACCTTATTGCTCAGTTTGCAGGCTGGCCTTTTGTCGTTTCTAATTTATCAGTGATAGTAGCCTTTAGTTTTTCACTTTTGATCGGTATCTTCTTTGGTATCTATCCTGCCATGAAAGCAGCAGCTTTAGATCCAGTAGATGCTTTGAGTTATGAATAGAAAGAATTAGTTATTTCATAATTTTTCAATATTCTTCAATTGGTTAGAATAATAAAGAGGAACTTACTTCATTTTCTTGAATATAAATAATAATGAAGCTTTAAGCTAAGAAGTGGAGGATAAAAAGATATGAGACAAAAATTATATCGGTCTAATACTGATAAAATGGTTGCTGGTATTTGCGGTGGGATTGCTGAATATTTTGATGTTGATTCTACGATAATAAGGTTACTTTGGATTCTATTATTTATCGGCGCTGGATCAGGTTTAATTGCTTATATTATCTGTTGGCTAGTTATTCCTAAAGGGAATTATTATAATTAAATTTAGAAAGCCTTACGATTACTGGAGTAGTCGTGAGGCTTTCTAATTGTATAGGAAATTGAAATTATGGATAATCTCTAGTCAATATACTTCTATAGCGACTCTTAATTATTCTAACTTTAAATCCTCCGATTCTCTTCCACCTGTGCATCTAATAACTCATCATCAATCGTACTATACTCATTTCCACCCTCCATACTAATCATCCCTTTATCTTCTAAAATCTGAGTCACCTCTGCCCAACTATCTCGCTTCTCATCTGGTAAGCTTAAGATAAAATCGTTAATTTCTTCGATTGGAACTTCATTTTTAACTTTCATGCCACCAAACTTCATATGTTGTTCTATCTGTTTAAACATAGATTAATACCTCCTATTTTACTTGCTTTTTGTTTATTATTTCTGTTTAGGGTTAGTTTAATAACTAGAAAAATTACTTAAACTAGTTGGATAGTAGATAGCAGAGTTAAAATATGGTAAGGTGTAATACGTGATTGTGAATATTGGGTAAGATTAAGGTGGAGGTCAATCTTCTATTAGTGAAGATTATCGTTTTTGTTATTTTAAAGATTTATTTTTATAAAAACCATTGCATAATTATATTTTTTGCTGTATAATTATAATCGGTTAAGTTACTTATATATGTTATCTTAAATAAATTAGGAGGTATTCAAGGTGAATAAAGGAATGAAGCGATTTTTAGTAGTATTATTAGGATTAATTTTAGTTGTAGGAGTAATGGGTTGTAGTAATAGTGGTGGTAATGACAAGCAAGGAAAGGCAAAAACAACATTTGATCAAATAACAGCAAAAGGAAAGATAGTAGTTGGGACTTCTGCTGATTATAAGCCATTTGAATATATTGATCAAGATGGTAAAATCGTAGGTTTTGATGTTGAGATTATGAAAGCAGTAGGAAAGGAATTAGGGCTAAAAGTAGAGTTTGTAGATACAGCTTTTGATGGCTTAATTCCAAGTTTAAAGTCTAAGAAGTATGATGTGGTCGTTTCTGCGATGACGATTACTGAGAAAAGAGAGAAAGCAGTAGACTTTACCCAACCTTATTTTAATGCTGGTCAGGTAATTGCAGTTATGGATAACGATGATAGCATTAAAAGTCCAGAAGATTTAACAGGCAAGGTAGTTGGTGTGCAGTTAGGAACTACTGGTGATTTAAAGGCTTCAGAAATGGAGAATTTAAAAGAGATTAAGAGATATGAAAAGATGACTCAAGCATATATTGAATTAAAGAACGGTCGAATTGACGCTGTAGTTAATGACTTGCCGGTAACAGCAGCTTATATTATGGAAAATCCAGATGTCAAGATAGTTGGCAAACCATTTACTGATGAAAATTATGGCATAGCTGTTAGAGAAGGTGATGATAAATTAGAGAAAGAGATTAATGGTGCAATTACTAAGTTAAAAGAGAATGGTACTTACGATGAAATTTATAATAAATGGTTTGAATAAAGTAGAATAATTTTGAGGTATGTAGATGCCAGATGCTTATAAGAGGAGATTTTAATTAATAATCACAACCAAATCTTATTAAATGTTAATAACTAAATTATATTAAAAAAGACTGCCAAGATTGGTGGTCTTTTTTTCTTTTAAGGCGATTATAAATACTAATCTTTATTTTATTGACGAAAAAAGAGTTTTCCCAGGAAATTCTCCTGTATTTTGATTATTGAATAGTTTTTATTAGAAGAGATAATGATAATAGTAGTTTATAATCAGATTAAGGGAGGATATAATATTGAAAATAAAAGAAGAAGGAAATAAAGTAGCAATAGTCGGGGTTGGATTTGTAGGGTCAACAATAGCTTATACATTAATGTTAGGTGGTTTAGTTTCAGAGATAGTTCTAATAGATATCAATAAAGATAAAGCAGAAGGGGAAGCAATGGATTTGCGACATGGTGCTTCATTTGTGCGACCGGTTGAGATTACAACTGGAGATTATTCAGGTTGTCAGAATGCTGATATTGTAATCATAACAGCCGGTGCTAATCAAAAGCCTGATGAGACAAGATTAGATTTAGTTAAACGGAATGTGGATATATTTAAAGATATGATCCCTAAAATAACAAAAAACATTAGTGATGATACTCTATTATTAGTAGTTACTAATCCGGTTGACATCTTATCCTATATAACTTGGAAAATATCAGGGTTACCACCAAAGCGAGTAATTGGTTCAGGTACAACTCTTGATAGTTCCCGTTTCCGGTATATTTTAAGTCAACATTGTAATATAGATGCTAGAAATATCCACGGTTATATTATTGGAGAACATGGTGATAGTGAAGTTGCCGTCTGGAGTGTAACTAATATTTCTGGTATATCCTTTGACCAATTCTGTGAAGATTGTGGTGATAAGTGTGATTGGGAAGCTAAAGGTTCAATTGCTAGTAAAGTTAAAGAGTCAGCATATGAGATTATAGAAAAGAAAGAAGCAACTTATTATGCAATTGCTCTGGCTGTAAGAAGAATTGTAGAAAGTATTCTTAGAGATGAAAATTCAATTCTTACTCTTTCCACATTAATGCAAGGGGAGTATGGTTTAAATGACCTATATTTAAGTTTACCAACTATTATCAATAAAGAAGGGATTAGGAGTACACTCACTCCCAAACTATCATCTCAAGAAAAAGATGGTCTTATAAATTCAGCAGAACTTTTAAAGAAATTAATTGCGAACTTAAATCTTTAGCTTGTTGACAAATCATGGTATAAGGTGTTATAATAATTAATATTACCCCTGTATTCCCGGGATTGGTATAAATGAGGAAAAGATACAGTGATTAAATGTAACTTAAAGATATCAGTTATTATATTAGTATACTTCATAATATTTTCAAACTTATGTCTTATAATTTAATTAACTTAATATCCTCAGGAGGAGATAAAAATGAAAAAGATAAAAATTAATTTGATGGCTAAACTATTGGCTTGTTCAATAATAGTTATTTTCGTCTTAGGTGGTATAGTTTATTATGCTAATGAGAATATACATCAGATTAATCAAGTAATGACTCAGTTACAGGATGTGCATAAAGGTTTAAGAAATATTGATAAAATGAGTAATGATAATATTCAAACCGCAGTTATGAAAATGATGAAAGAGAATCGAAAGATTAGTGAATTAATTACAATGGGAATTGTAGCACTATTATTAGGGGTGATAGTTACTCGTATTATTACTACTCCTATCAAAAGAATCATTAATGGTGCAAGAAAGATAGCCGATGGAGATTTGACTACATATATTGAAGTGAATAGTAGAGATGAACTTGAAGAATTAGCTAATAGATTTAATTGGATGACTGAACATTTAAGAAAGCTAGTCAATAAAATCCATCATGAATCGAGTCAAGTTAATGATGCTAGTGAACAATTAAGTTCAATTTCTGAGGAAGTGGCAGAAACAGTTCAGGTACAAGCGGTCAATCTTGAAGATAATTTTGATCTAATGCAAGAAATTGATAATTCTGTTGAAGAAACAGCGAGACAGATTAATATGTCTACTGAATTAACTACAGAGACTGATAGTTTAGCGTCAGAGGGAATGGATAAAGCTAATACAATTATGAATGGAATGGTGGAAATAGATGGCACTACTACAAATTTAAATAGCATTATAGATAATTTAAATACAAAGTGTAAAAAGATAAGTGAAGTTATCCAAACTATCGATGATATTGCAGAACAAACAAATATTCTTGCATTAAATGCATCAATAGAAGCAGCTAGAGCTGGAACTAAAGGTCAAGGCTTTGCTGTAGTTGCTGACGAGATTAGAGAATTGGCGACAAATGTAAAGGAATCAACTTTTAGTATAGGAAATTTGATTGATGACCTGCAGAGCAAGAGTAAACAAGCAGTAGAATATATTGACATCCTCCCCGCCCGTTCGTGAAACTCACGAACGAGGATTCCTTAAAGAAACTTACGAGGTTGTCGAATGATTAGAGGACAATCTATTTCT
>NZ_FOTT01000042.1 GCF_900114655.1 Candidatus Frackibacter sp. WG13 | reverse complement strand
TTAAATGCTTTTATTATTGTATTTAAAAGACTTAGTTTAGTATTTATATTTTAATGAATTGGAAAATATTATATGCTTTTTGTGTTGGAATCATACTATATAATTAAAAAAAATATTAATTATTTAGGTGCCTTAATAAGGAGAATAGGGAATTAAGTTAGAATCTTAAGCGATCCCATCACTGTAATCAGCTTAAAAACTTTTTAGATTCCACCTGTTTAAACAGGGAAGGAAAAAAGTATTTGCTGTAAGTCAGGAGACCTGCCTATTTAATTAAATAATTTGTGAATGATGGAAA
The DNA here is from genome assembly GCF_900114655.1 of Candidatus Frackibacter sp. WG13. Classification (GTDB taxonomy): domain Bacteria; phylum Bacillota; class Halanaerobiia; order Halobacteroidales; family Acetohalobiaceae; genus Frackibacter. Next base: position 2,558 of record NZ_FOTT01000042.1, on the reverse strand, counting down.
AGTTCACGATCTCTTTTGGAGGTCGTGGGCTTTTTTTTATTTTAAAATAATCAAAATGGAGGAATTAAAATGAAAAAACTAGAAAAAACTTTAAACAAAATTGAAAAAGTTGATATCAAAAAAATGAAAGAAGCAGAAAACAGATTGGACCAATTAACAAAACCAAAAGGTAGTCTAGGAAAACTTGAAAAAATGGCTGTTAAATTAGCTGGTATTAGTTCAGAACTTTATCCTAATTTTGAAAAGAAAACTCATATTGTAATGGCTGGAGATCATGGAGTAGTAGCAGAAGGAGTCAGTGCTTTCCCACAGGAAGTAACAACACAAATGGTAGATAATTTTTTAAATAATGGAGCTGCAATTAATGTTTTAGCAGCTGAAATTGGAACAGAAATACAGATTGTTGACATGGGAATGGTAGATAATCTTGATAAAAAAGATTTAATTATTAAAAAAGTAAAAAATGGTACTGATAATATGATAAAAGGAAGAGCAATGACCAGAGAGGAAGCAGTGCAATCACTAGAGGCAGGAATTGATATTGCAGAAAAATACATAAAATCAGGTTCTAAAGTAATTGGAATTGGTGAAATGGGAATTGGTAATACTACTGCAAGTTCTGCTATAATAGCAGCTATAACTAAAGCACCATTAAAAGATATAGTAGGTTTTGGTACTGGTTTGGATCCAGCTGGTGTTGAACATAAAATGGAAATAATTAAAACTGCTTTAGAAGTAAATAATCCCGATCCAAAAGATGCAGTTGATATTCTATCAGCAGTTGGAGGTTTAGAAATAGCAGGTATGGCTGGAGTTATACTTGGAGCAGCAGCCAACAAAGTACCTGTGATTATGGATGGCTTAATCTCAGGTGCTTCAGCTTTAATTGCTCAAAAACTAAAACCCGAAATAGTTGCTTATCTAATTCCGTCTCATAATTCAGTTGAGCCGGGCCACAAAAAAGTTTATGAACAATTAGAACTTAGTCCTTTTCTTGACCTGGATATGCGTTTAGGTGAGGGTACAGGAGCAGTACTGGCTATGCCTTTTTTAGATACTTCTGTTAGTTTAATGAAAAAAATGGCCACATTTGAAGAAGCCGCTGTAAATAATTCTCAAGCATAATTTTTATTTAAATAGGGCACTGATGATCAGTGCCCTATTTGAAAATAACTATATTCTATTTAAATTTAATTAATGGCTTGATTACATTATCTTCTTTAGTTTTCATCAATTCAAAAGCCTGATCTACCTCATCAAAAGTAAACTCATGAGTAGTTAATATTGTGGGATCAAGACGATCATTTTCCAAAAGCCGTAATAAACGTTTCATTCGCTCTGAACCACCTGGACATAAAGCAGTTTTGATTGTCTTGTCACTCATTCCAACTCCCCACTCTAAACGAGGTATTTTTAAATATTCTCCTTCTCCATGGTAACCAACATTAGAGATAGTTCCACCTGGACGAGTAGCCTTAATGCTATTTTCAAATGTTATCTGTGCACCTAAAGCTTCAATAGCAGAATCGACACCCTCACCATCTGTAAGCTCCTTAATTTTCTCTACTGCATCTACTTCGTTGAAATCAATTACTATATCAGCCCCAAACTTCTTAGCTAATTCTTTACGCTCTGGAACAGTTTCTACAGCAATAATCAAACCTGCTCCTAATAACTTGGCACCAACAGTGGCCATTAATCCAACGCCTCCCTGCCCAAAAATAGCAACTGAACCACCAATAGGAATATCAGCATTTTCAGCTCCCATAAATCCTGTAGACATCATATCAGTTGCATACAGTGCTTTTTCATTAGGAACTTCTTCAGGAATTTTGACTAAATTAGCTTTAGCATCTTTAACAATAAAGTACTCAGCAAAAATACCATCCATTACATTAGCATATTTCCAACCACCTAACATTTCTTCACATTGGGAAGGATAACCTCGCTGACAATTATCACATTGAAAACAAGGAGTAATCGCATTAACAACAACTCTTTCTCCTTTTTCAAAGCCTTCTACAGTTTCACCAAGCTTTGCAACTTCCCCCACAGCTTCATGACCTAAAGTTAAATTATTCCGCTCACCAAGAGCACCTGATGCAGTATGTACATCCGAGGTGCAAACTAAAGCAGCAGTTGTTTTAACTAAAGCTTCATTCGGTCCTGGTTCGGGTATCTCTTTTTCCATAAAACCAACTTCACCAATTTCTTTCATTACAAATGCTTTCATCATCTTAGACATAAATTTAAATTCCTCCTTTAATATTGTGATTCTAGTCTTTTGTCCACAATTATTATACTAAGTATTGAACTTTTTGTCAATATTTTCACAATTTTTAAAGAATATAATTTTAACTTAAATGAATTAATAATTTTATAATAATATGATACCCTATCTGATACCAGAAAACAGTTCTAGCTATTTTTTAAAAATTTTTGTTGAAAATTATAAAATTATACTATGATTGTAACACAAAAACACCAAATATTATCTGATTAAACTAAGATTTAAATACTAAAAATCAAGTTTCAACAATATATAATTAAATATCCTG
>NZ_FOTT01000028.1 GCF_900114655.1 Candidatus Frackibacter sp. WG13 | reverse complement strand
AAATATTTATTTGCTATATTTCTACTTGCATTTAAATCAGCGTGGATATTATTACCACACACACAAGAATATAAATTAGCTTTACGATTTGATTTCTTAACTTCACCACATTTAGAACAACTCTGGGATGTATATTTAGGATTAATATATTCCACTTTAATCCCAGTTAATTTAGCTTTATACTCAATAAATTGTTGAAGTTGATAGAAAGTCCAGCTATGAAGGTTTCTATCTGCTTTATTAAGACTTTGAGCAGTATTACGGATATTCTCTAGATTCTCCATAATTATAGTGCCAACTTGCTCTTGCACAGCAAGATTAATAAGTTGTTTACTAATTTTATGGTTTAAATCTCTCATCCATCTCTGCTCTTTGTCATTAATATTCTTAATAGCTTTAATCTTTTTAGATTTACCTAACTTTCTTCTTAATGAACGATATTTTTTACGAATGAAACCTGCTTCTTTACCATCATAGAATTGACGATTAATCTCTTTACCTTTAGTAGTTTTAATACTAGCAACAGCTAATTGACGAAGTCCTATATCAATTCCCATTACATTAGAGTTAGTGCTTTTTTTATTGTCTATTTTAATTGTGACAGCAAAGTACCATTTGCCTCTTTTATAGAAAAGGCTGGCTTTGCCTAATTTACAGCTATTCTTAATATGATTTTGCAATTCCTTTAATCTATTAGTCTCTTTAACAGGAAAAGCAAATCTTTGGCATTTGCTAGTATAGAGAGGTATTGAGATTATATGATTATCAATTTTATAATTTTGATTATTATAGCAAATAGGTTGATTATCTTTAAATTCTAGATTCTCTTTATCAGAATTAGATTTTAAAAACCTTTTATAGAGTGCTTTAACTTCTCTGATATTTTGATTCTTAACAGCCGAGGGGAGGTTTATTTCTTTGAAGTCAGCAGAGCTCAATTTAGTTTTTCCTGCTTTAAGTTTGTTAGCAATGCTTTGACGATTCTTAACTACTTCTGCAATATTTTCAAAGAATATATTCTCTTTTCTTTTGGTTGGTTTTAACAACTCTAGAACATAAGTCAATTGCATATTAATCACCTTTGATTTTCAACATAGTGTTGAATAGTTTCAGAACTTACATTACCAGCAGTAGCTACAAAATAAGCTCTAGTCCACACAGAACCCTTAATATTTAACTCTGGAAAATGCTTTGATATTCTTCTCCCAGTTGTACCTTTAATAATATTCATTAATTTACTGGGAGAATATTTAGGCAAAGCTGATATAAAAAGGTGTATATGGTCTGGCATTATCTCAGTAGCTAATACTTCAAAATTATGTTTATCAGCTAATTCATTGATGGTATCTAAGATTAATTGCTTAATTTGAGGGTTATCTAAAATCTGCTTTCTGTACTTAGGTATCCATATAAAATGATAATTTAAAAGAAATTTTGCATGTCTTGTACTTTTATAGGTATTCATGACTAAAACCCCTTTAGTGTCAACTATTAATATTATTATACCATAAAAGGGATTCGTATTCAATAACTGGATTATATACAAAACAATTTTAATTTTCAGATTGACGAAAAATTAAAATAGCCGATTCATCCCCGTCCATTATCATGAGCGAGGCTTTCTCGACTAAATTCGGTAAAGTGAAGGCAATTAGCCCAGAGGAATTTATCTTACAAATGTAGAAATAAATCTTTGTGTCTTTATTCACTATTTCAAACGAACTCAAATCAATCATAGTTAAGTGAAGAATTAAATTATCAATGGTTTAAGTCGGCTCTTAGTCACGTGAAAGTCAGTGTCTAATTATTTTTAGGTTTTAATGTTTTAGCCTTAACCTCAACCTCAATCTTATTTTCAATTAACATACAGGGAGTGAATTTAAACTATGAAAATTGCTGTTAGCGGAACAGGCTACGTAGGACTATCCAATGCAGTCCTCTTAGCTCAAAATAACGAAGTAGTAGCATTAGATATTGATCAAGAAAAGGTAGATCTAATCAATGATAATCAATCACCAATCGTCGATGCAGAGATTGAAGACTACCTAGCCAACAAAGAATTAAATCTTAAAGCAACCTTAGATAAAGAAGAAGCTTACAAAGGTGCAGAATTTATAATCATTGCTACACCTACAGATTATGATACAGAGAAGAACTACTTTAATACTAAAACAGTAGAAGCTGTTATTGAAGATGTCTTAGAGATAAATCCTAAGGCAACAATGGTTATCAAATCAACAATACCAGTCGGCTATACCAAGGCGATTAGAGAAAGATATAATACTGATAATATTATCTTTTCACCAGAGTTTTTAAGAGAAGGAAAGGCTTTATATGATAACTTATATCCTTCGAGAGTAGTAGTAGGAGAAGAATCTCAGCGAGCAAAAGAATTTGCCGATTTATTAGTCGAAGGAGCTATCAAAGAAGAGATTCCAGTCTTATTTACTAATCCTACAGAAGCAGAGGCTATTAAGTTATTTGCCAATACATACTTAGCAATGCGAGTATCATACTTTAATGAATTAGACACCTATGCCGAGTTAAAAGGTCTTGATACCAAACAGATAATAGATGGTGTCTGTCTTGACCCAAGAATAGGTGATCATTATAATAACCCTTCCTTTGGTTATGGTGGTTATTGCTTACCCAAAGATACTAAGCAGCTTAGAGTCAACTATGAAGGAATACCAAATGATATTATTACAGCAATAGTAGAATCTAATGATACGAGAAAAGATCATATCGCTAATTCTATATTGAAGAAAGAACCAGAAGTAGTAGGAGTCTACAGACTAATCATGAAATCAGGTTCAGATAACTTTAGAGCCTCGGCTATCCAAGGAGTAATGGATAGATTAGAAAATAAAGATGTAGAATTAGTTATCTATGAACCAACACTAGAGGAAGAAGAGTTTGCTGGGTTCAGAGTAATCACAGATTTAAAAGAGTTCAAGGAGATGTCAGATTTGATAGTTGTAAATAGAATGAGTCAAGAACTAGAAAATGTTGAAGAGAAAGTATATACAAGGGATTTGTATAGAAGAGATTAGAGACTTCATTTATAATCTCGGCTCCTGAGCTAATTCCTAGTGTAATCTTTTAATTACATGTAGAGTTACCTATCCTTTTGCCGATCTTAAAAACAGTGTCAAATTAAATTCATAGAGCGAAAGGAAAGGATATTTTTTGTTTGACCGAAGGGAGTTTTAAATATCCCTTGAGCGGAATGAATTTAATTTGACTGCTTACTGTTTTTTTAGTCAAAAAAGGTTAGGTAACGGTTAGATCTAACTATTTTTCCCATAACATTGCCCAACGCAGTGTTATGGGGTTTTTAATTTGCAAGAAAAATTTGTTAATTCATAGAATCTATTATATAATAATTAATATAGAACTAATTCTAATTAATGGAGGTGCATTGTTATGGACTTCATAAGAAAAATCATTAATAGCAATGAAATAGATAAAATAATAAAATTGCCGCAGAATTTAAAAAATCAAAGAGTAGAAGTATTGATTTTGCCTATTAACGATGATGAGAAGAAAAAAGAAAATTTTAATCCTGAAGATTTTACAAATATATTGGATATAAAAGATGTTGAAACGGAATTAAAAATTATGAGAGATGAATGGGAGAGGATATAATGTATTTAATTGATACTAATATCCTTATATATCACTTTAATGGTACTATTCCGGATGAATCAGCAACTAAAGTAAATAAAATTTTTAAAGAAGACTTTAATATTTCAGTAATAACAGAAATGGAATTCTTAGGATTTAGAAAGCATACGGAAGAAAGTTTTAGAAAAGCCAAGCATTTTTTAGGGTATTGTAGTGTTGTTGGTCTTGATGATGATATAGTTAATTTAGTAATAGATATTAGAAGAAATCATAATATTAAGTTGCCAGATGCTATTATTGCAGCTAAAGCTATATTTAATGATTATAACTTAGTAACTCGCAATACAAAGGATTTTCAAAAATTAGAAATTAACATATATAATCCTTTTGATGTTTGATTAATTATCATCCCATAACATTGCTCAACGCAGTGTTATGGGATTTTTAGATCTATAAGAAAAATTTGTTAACTCATATAATCTATTATATAATAAAAAAACAAGAGATAGTTTAAATGAGTAAAGTGTTTTCAAGGAATATAATCAAATGATTGGTTTAGAATACGATAAGTTTAAAAATAATAGATTATGCAAGCACCTCAAATGAAATCTAGAAAAACTCGGAGATGATATGAATGTCTTACGTCAACGCACTCGCCAAACAAGTACCAAATAAAATATTTAGGCGCGGAAGAAACTATTATAACGAAAATAGAATATTCGATTATAATGTCCTACCTTTAAATAATGATAAATATCAAATCTTAGCTAAGGTTGAAGGAACCCGCGATTATCAAGTTGAGATTGATCTAGCATTAGAGGGTAGTGATCTTTATTTTGAGAATGAATGCACCTGTCCTTACGATTGGGGACCAGTCTGTAAACATGAGGTAGCTGTCTTATATAAATTTCTAAATGAAGATCATCATTTACTTGGTCTATCTACTCCTATTAATAATAATAACTTCACCAAATTAGAGGAGCTAAGTAAAACCATTCAATCAACAGAACCAATCTCTTTACAATACCATATTAAAGGCTTAGCAACTAAATCCATGGTTAATTTTAAGCTCACTTTAAACTCTAACCAATTAACAATGAATGAATTAGATGGGATTGCTGCTTATATCCATGTTTCTTATGCTTATCGAGATCTAAATACTATAGCTCCAGGCTTAAGTGATGAAGATATAGTTAATATCGAATACTTAAGTAATACTGAAACCAGTAGGAGTCAGACTCCAGGTGCTATTCTCTTTCCTAAAAGCCAAGCTAACTTTAACTTCTTATTAAGATTAATCGAGGAGAGCGTTGTCTATCTAGAAGAGACAAAGGCTAGATTAAAAAGAGGTAAAGTTCTCTATCCTAATCTGATTATAGAAGGCAATTTAGACAAGGTTGAGGTGAAGACTAAGGAAGTTGATTATTCAGTCTATGAAGGAGATACTCATTTAGGTAAAGGGTTAAAGTGGACAGTAATAGACTCCCATCTTCATCCTGTTAAAGCAGATATAATTGAAAAGATACCAGCTAATATTCCTATTCCTGAGGGTAAAAGAGGAGACTTTCTCTTTGAAATCTTACCTACTATGCAGCAAGAGTTAAATTTAGAAGTTGATGAGGAATTACAAGATTATAAATTAGTCAAAGAGCAACCTGAGATCGAAGTAGAGTTTGATTATGAAGATAATAAGATTCTTTGTCAAACCCAAGTTAAGATTGCTAATAAGATTTATAAAAGTACTGAGCTTTTAGGCTTTGATTTTAGTGATAAGAATTATACACCAAACAAAGATCAGCCTAAAACCTGGTCTGTCTGGGATACTGAACCAATAGAAGAATTTATAAATTTCTTAGAGGATTATGAATTTCATGTCTCACCAGAAGCTTTTAATATTAAGGATGAAAGTGATATTCAAAGGTTCATTACTGAAGGTGTTGAGCAGCTATCAGATGAATGGGAAGTAAGTACTACCACTGACTTTGAGGAAGTAAAGGTCAAACCGGTTAAGCTCGAACCGATAATCGAATTAGAAGATACTGAAGGAGAGATAGATTGGTTCGAATTTAGAGTAGTCTATAATTTAGGAGGGAAGAGCTATAGTCGTGAAGAACTAAAGAAACTTCTACGTCGTAATAATCGGGGGGAGCAGTATCTCCAGGTTGGGAATCAATACTTAATCTTAGAGGATACTATCCAAGAAGAGAAGGTCGATGATATGCTTGTATCCGCTGAAAAACAAGAGGACGGTAGCTATCGTAGTAGCCATTATCAGCTCTTATACTATCGTAACTTAGTAAAAGAAGCTGGAATTAACTTTGTCGGTAATCGAGTATATAATGAATTGGACCAAGATATCACTGCTGAAAACTTAGTTAAAGAAGTTGAGATACCTCTAGAAGTTCAGGATATCTTACGAAACTATCAAAAGAACGGTTACTACTGGTTGAGTTTCTTAGCTAAGTACTATTTTGGTGGCATCTTAGCCGATGATATGGGCTTAGGAAAGACGTTACAGACCCTTACTCTTCTAAAGAGTCTTTCCTTAGAGAAGCCAGCTTTAATCATCTGTCCCCGGACTTTGATCTATAACTGGGGTGAAGAGATTAAAAAGTTTTTCCCTAACCTCGATTACTTAGTCTATTACGGAACTCCAGATGAGAGAGAAGAGATGCGCCAAGATTTCGATCAATATCAGGTGCTAATTACTTCTTATTCGATAATCAGTCGTGATTATTTAGATTTAGAAGATATTTCTTTTTCTTATGTAGTCTTAGATGAAGCTCACCATATTAAGAATCGACGTACTAAGAGAGCTAAAGGAGTTAAGATGATTAAAGCTAAGAATAGACTAGCCTTAACCGGTACGCCAATAGAGAATTCTTTAGAAGAATTATGGTCTATCTTTGACTTTCTCATGCCTAGATACTTAGGGAGTTATCAAGAATTTAGGCGTAGATATTTAAACCCGATCAATAAATGGCAAGATCAACAGAAACTAAATGAATTAAAAGAACGGATCGCACCGTTTATCCTACGGCGTAAGAAAGAAGAAGTACTTACTGAACTACCTGATAAGATTATCAATATTCAATCAGTACAGATGACCAAAGCCCAAGAGGATACTTATCGCTTAATCCTCGAAGAGGTTAAGGCTAATCTAATGGAGACTATTGAAGAGAGAGGCTTTAATCGTTCGCAAATTAATGTCTTAGCAGCCTTAACTAAGTTACGTCAAATCTGTGACCATCCACAGTTAGTACTTGATGAATCTGATAAAAGTTTAAGCTCCGGTAAGATAGATGTCTTATTAGAGATAGTCCAAGATGCCATTGCCGGCGGTCATAAATTGATCGTCTTCAGTCAATTCGTTCAGATGTTAAAGTTGATTAAAGAAAGATTCGAAAAAAGCAGCATTAATTTCGAATATCTAGATGGCAGCACTAAAAATCGCATGGAACGGGTTAAGCATTTTAATGAAGATCCCGAAGTAGAAGTCTTTCTAATCAGTCTAAAAGCAGGCGGTACCGGTTTAAACCTAACCGCAGCCGACATCGTCATTCATGTAGATCCTTGGTGGAATCCCATGGTAGAAAGACAAGCTACCGACCGGACCCATCGTATTGGTCAAGAGAATCAAGTAGTTGTCTATAAACTAATTACTACCGGAACAGTAGAAGAGAAGATACTAAAATTACAAAAGAGAAAACAGGATATCTTTGAAAACGTAATCGAAGATAATGCTAATCCTATGGATCAAATTAATTGGGAAGATATTAAAGAATTGTTAAAGTATGAATAGTATAATATTTTAACCTAAATTCAATAACATTGCCCAACGCAGTGTTATGGGGGGGTAATTTGCAACAAGAAAAAATTTGATTTTCAAGTACTATATGTTATAATTAGAGTACATAGTAAGGACACTGCGTGACTATTTAAACAATTTTGACTTTGATATGTTTGGTATTAATGATAGGTGTGCTGGTATAATAATGCTTCATCCTGATTATGAAAATAGACTGGAAAAAATTAATATTGATTATAATTTCAAGTTTCTTAATGTTTTTGTCCTTGGAGACTATGATTTAATTATAACTAAAATAGGAAGAGGAACTCCAAAAGACTTTGAAGATATTACACAATCAGGTGTGTTGAATAGTATAGATAAAATAAAGTTGGATAAACTAATGCAAGAAGCTATAAGTTTTCAAGTAGGGCAGGAAAGAATACAAGGGTATTGGCAAACTTTTAAAGACAGGTATTTTTAAGGAAGGAGGTCAAAATACAATGTTTAGTCAAAAAGAGTTTGTGAAATTTCTTGATGATTATAAGGGTCGACTAGTTGAAACTGATGATATGTTAGAAGAAAGCAAAGTAAATTATAGGGTAAAAAAGCTTGCGGTATTTTATGGATTAAAGAATCATGAAACTTTTAAATCCTTTTTTTCCAATGAATTAGGACGAAAATATTTAGGAATAGCAAAATATGTGTTAAATAATGTTCGAGATCATGAACTATACGGTTCTCAAGAGATAAAACAGGTAGCAAATTCTTTGCTAAATAAGTATTTTGACAATACCTCTATAGATCCTGTTTATGATAATGAGCTATTAGAAGGTTATTGTAAATTCCTATGTGATTTTACTAGAAGAAATAAAATTAAACAATTAAAAGAGGAACTTGGTGAAGTTAACGTGAATTTAGATAGTTTAGAATTTGTCTCTTGAGATAATAGAGATCATCTACAATAGATGATAACATATTATCCCATAACATTGTCTAATACAGTGTTATGGGATTTCAATCTAAGATGCAAAAAATAAATAAATTTTTTTGCACAAGAAGGGAACATTTGTTCTAATCTAGAATAATTTTAAATGAGGTGAAAATATGGAACTACTTGAAAAATTAAAGATTTTAGGCTCAGCGGCTAAATACGATGTCTGTGCAACCACAGCTAATAGGTCTGACAATCGAAAGCGACCTTGGGGCAAACTTCCTTCTAGTGGAATCTGTCATAGTTTTACCCCTGATGGGCGTTGTATATCCTTATTTAAGGTCTTAATGACCAATGAATGTGTCTCTGACTGTGCTTATTGTCCGAATCGTTTCGACCAAAATATTCAGCGAGTTTCTTTTACTCCGGAAGAATTAAGTAAGCTTTTCATGCAGTTTTACGAACGCAACTATGTCTCTGGATTATTCTTAAGTTCAGGAATAGCAATTAATCGGCAAAGGACTTTAGAGAAGATGCTAAAGGCCATCGAAATTTTACGTTATCAACATAAGTTTAAGGGCTATATCCATCTAAAGGTCTTACCAGGAGCAAGTCAAGAATACATAGAAAAAGCAGTTGAACTCTCTGATAGGCTATCAATCAATGCTGAAGTTCCTAATAATGAATATTTACATAAGCTTTCAGAACTTAAAGATTTCAATAATGATATTGTAGAACCGATGAAATTGATCGATAACTTAAGTCAAAAGAAAAATTATATTACCCAATCTACCCAATTCATTGTGGGAGCAGCCGGGGAAAAAGATAAAGAGATCTTAGCTACCACCAATCAACTTTATAAAGATGTAGGACTCAGAAGAGCCTACTTTAGTGCTTTTCAGCCTATAAAAGGAACCCCTTTAGCAAAGAATAACTCATCTTCGGTTAAGCGAGAACATCGACTTTATCAAGCTGATTTCTTATTAAGGAAATACGATTTTAATTTTAATGACCTTATATTTGAAGAGAACGGACAATTATCAGAAAACATAGACCCTAAATTAGCAATAGCTTTAAATAAGGCAGATAAATTTCCTTTAGAGATTAATAAAGCTTCCTATCATGAACTCCTTGAAGTACCAGGAATCGGTCCTGTATCAGCCAAAAGGATAATAAGAGGAAGAAAGAAATTTTCTATAAAAACCCTTAATCAACTAAAAAACATAGGAGCAGTCACCAAACGAGCAGCACCTTTCATCACCATCAACGGCAAAAAAGTTGGGGACATAGATAATCTTTTAGCTAACAAAGAGTATAAGCAATTGAGTCTTTTTTGATTTCACAACTATGATTGACATTTCATCATAGTTGTAATACAATATGTAATACAGGAGGTGCTACCCATGATTAGTGTAAGATTATCTAAGGAATTAGAAGAGAAAATTAACTTATTATCTCAGCAAAAAGACCTTACTAAATCAGATATAGTTAAAGAAGCGCTTGAAATGTATATTGAAAAAGAAGAAGAACAAAAGAAACCATATGAATTAGGCGAAGAGTTTTTTGGCAAATATGGTAGCGGTCAAGGGGATTTATCTACACAATATAAAAAGAAAGTGAGCGAAAAGATAAATGAAAAGATGTCTGATTGATGCCGGTCCATTAATCGCATTATTTGATAAGGATGACAAGTATCATCAACCTATTAGAGAATTTCTAAGGACATATGAAGGACGTTTATATACTTCATGGCCAGTCATCACCGAAGTGCTGCATATGTTGGATTTTAATGTTCAAGTACAGATTGATTTTCTAAAATGGATAGAAAGAGATGCTTTAAGTGTAATTCAAATTGCCAAAGAAAATATATCAAGGATTATTCAATTATCAAACAAATATTCAGATGTGCCAATGGATTTTGCAGATGCAACATTAATTATATTATCAGAGTTAGAAGGCATTAAAGAAATTATTTCGATTGATACAGATTTTTATATTTATCGAAATATCAGAAATGAATATGTAAAAAATATTTTCGCTTATTAACCGATAATATTCATATGGAGGTCAAAGAAATGTATATCGCTACTTCAACTTTAGAATCAATCCTAAAAGCAATCATGTTGAGCAAATTAGCAGACAACGCAGCTATTATCCATCAAAAGCAACAAAAGAACAGCTTATTTCAAACAGGTACTAAAGTTGATAATTACGATTTTAAAACAGTATATCTAAAGTATATTCAAGAATATAAACGAATAGAGTGGTTAGAAGCAGGTAAGATAAATGCTTTACAAAAAAGCATCTTCTTCTATGATCGTCATCAGCAAGTCTCCTTTGGTTTAATGGTTAAGGTCTGCAAACAAGCTTTAGAGCAGGGAGTAGGTTATGTTCTCTCTAAGGTCTCCAACGAAGCTTGTAAATTTCGAGAGCAAGCAAGCTCTGTAAAAAAAGAGTTGCACCGAATGCATGGGTTCATACGTCTAACCCCCTGTGGTGATAGCAGAATAATGACTGGATATGCAGAACCAGAACATAATATCGGTGACTTAATAGTTGCTCGTTTTCGAAAGCAGTATCAAGACAAGGTAATAATTATTAACACACCGGATAATACATATATAGGTGATGAAAAAGGAGTTTACATCTCCAAAGTTCCTAGTAAAGATTTTTCTAAACTCGTAGAGGAAGAGCAAAGTAAAGATGAATTTAAAGAATACTGGTTAACTTACTACAAGTCTCAATTCATAGAAAGTAGAAAAAATCGCCGCCTAGCCATGCAGAATTTGCCACAAAAATATTGGTCTTGGTTGGCTGAAGGTCAATGTATGGAATGAAATTATTACATCCCCCTTGCTAACTCCAACAACACTCTACGATTTTCCATAAAATACTCATCTAGCTTATTCGCAGGCAGAGGTCCTTCAATCTGTTCATCACCTATCTCAATAGTAAACCCAGGTTTTTTGAACTCTTTAATAAACCAGTCTTTATATCCAGCAGCTTTCTTCTTAGGTTTAGTGTTTTCCTTTGGAGGTTCATTTTGACAACCTATAAAGCTTAGAAAGACATAACTTAAACTTAATAATTAACAAGAAAAATTTGTTAACACATATAAACTATTATATAATAAGCACAAGAGGTGGTTAGATGAGAAAAACAATGAATATAAGTAGTGACAAAATAGAACTAATCAAATCTTTTTTAATAGATGAATTATCACCTACATTAATATATTTATTTGGATCTTTTGCTAAAGGCGTTGGAAGACCAGATAGTGATATAGATATTGCTTTTTTATCTCAAAAGAATTTAGATGAATACAAAGTATTTTTAATAGCTCAAAAGTTAGCTGATCAGTTAAACAGAGAAGTTGATTTAGTAGATATTAATAAAGCTTCAACCGTCTTAAAAGCTCAGATTATACAAGGAAAGTTAATCTATAACGCTGATAATCTAAAAAAGATGAACTTTGAACTGGAAACCATGAAGAAGTATGCCAAGTTAAATGAAGAGAGACAAGTGATAATTGATAATTTAAAGAGAGGTGTCGTTAGTGATTGATGATGTTCTACTAAATAAAAATGAAACCATAAAAAGATGTATAAGAAGAATTAGCGAAGAGTATCAAGATAATCCCGAAAATTTAAAAAATCATACTAAGCAAGACTCAATAATATTAAATTTACAAAGATTATGTGAAGCAGCTATCGATACTGCAATGCATGTAGTAGCAGAATTAAAGCTTGGTATTCCCCAAAATAGTAGAGATGCTTTTGAAATGTTATACGAAAACGAGATTATTGACTCTAAAATGACAGAGAATCTCAAGGCAATGGTCGGTTTTAGAAATATAGCAGTGCATGACTATCAGAAAGTAAACTTAAAAATAGTACAGGCAATTGTAGAGAATGAAATTGATGATATATTAGAATTTTCTCAGGTGATTTTGGACACTTCTTATAAAGATAGATGAGTTACTCAACACTTTCATGATACCCACATATAGTAGATAGTGAGTGTTAAAATCTATCGCGAGGTGGTATTATGAAAATTTTAGTTACCGGTGCTAAAGGCCAACTAGGCAAAGCTTTAACCAAGACTCTTGCTGATAATAATCACCAAATACTAGGTATTGACCGAGACGATTTTGATATAACTAATAGAAGTAAAGTCTGGCAAGCAATCCGAAAGTTCAATCCTGAGCTGATCATTCATTCCGCTGCTATGACCGATGTAGATGGTTGTGAGGAAGATCCAGACGTGGCTTATCGAATTAATGCCTTAGGGACTCAGAATTTAGTGCTGGCTTGTCAGCAGTCGGATATTGAACTACTTTACATTAGTACCGATTTCGTCTTTTCCGGTCAGCAGACCAAGCCTTACCTTGAATTTGACCCTCCTAATCCAATAAGCATCTATGGAAAGAGTAAATTAGCTGGTGAAGAATATGTGCGTAATTTATTGAATAGATATTATATCGTCAGAACCTCATGGCTTTATGGTGATGGTCATAACTTTGTCCGCACTATGCTTCGTTTAGCAAAGGAACGAGATTCCTTAGAAGTAGTAGATGACCAGATAGGCACTCCTACCTATACTTATGACTTAGCTAAAGCTATTACAGAGCTGATAAGAAGTAACTTATATGGGACCTACCATGCCTCCAATGCCGGTAGTTGTACCTGGTATCAATTTGCTAACAAGATATTTGAATTGAAAGAGATAACCATCAAAGTAAAGCCTATAACTTCAGAACAGTTAGATCGACCAGCCAAACGTCCTTCTTATTCAGTACTTCATAACTTTCTTCTAGAAAACCAGAATCTATATATAATGCGTCACTGGGAAAAGGCTTTAAAAGATTACGTGCTAAAGAAGGAATAAGTCAATTAATTGAAGAAAAATATAAAAAAGGGAATAAATTCATTTAAGGGGGAAGAATGATGTTAAAGAAAGTAGTACTTGTTCTTTTATTATCAACTCTGTTATTAACACCTACTCTTTTTGCTGCTCCAAAGCAAGTTACTATCTTACATACTAATGATACGCAAGGAATTATTGCAGCTAACAAGCAGAAAAATGAGTTAGGATTTGTGAAACTTACTACTTTAGTAAGTAAGTTAAAGACAAAGAATGCTACTATCTTACTTGATGGGGGAGATAGCGTAGCAAAAGGCGTATTAGCCGAGGAGTTTTATGGAGAAAGTGCGGTTAAAGCGATGAATAAAGTTAATTATGATGCGCTAGTGGCTGGAGGTAGTGAGATAAGCTATGGCTACTATCAGTTATTGCAATTAAATCGATTGAGTAACTTTCCAATCTTATCTGCTAATATCCGTAAGGATGGAGGCTTAGTCTTACCACCATATACAGTAATTGAACGGGCAGGTGTCAAATTTGCGGTACTGGGCCTTACATCAACAGATATTAAATATAAAGATATGATTACAGGGTTAAAGATACTCAATCCAGTAGATGTGGCTAAAGAGTACTTGCCAAAGTTAGAACCAAATGTAGACTTTACTATCGCTCTAACTAATTTAACCAATGAGAAAGTGATAGAGCAGTTAACAGGCTTCGATTTAGTTATTAAGCAGAAAAGTGAACTGAAACGATTAAGAGCCATAGAGAAGATAGAATTAGCTGTCGAAGGAAGTAAAGTCAAAAAGCTAGATTCAACCTTAATTAAGTCTAAGAATTTGATGCAAGGGAAGCAAGCATTAGTTGATAACCAGAAGCTTAAGTTTTTAAGTAGTTATTATAATAATGCTGATTATCATCTTCCAGAGATCGACGAAGAAGCATTAGATAAGGCTGTAGAAAAACTAAATAAGACTATGTTACCTTCACAGATAAGTAAATCAGAGATTCTAAAGGCAGTACAAAGGAATAAAGAGGACAAGTCTAAAAATAGAAAGCAACCTAAGGTCAAAGAAGCATTTAAGCAAAAAGAAACTAAAGTGCAAAAGCAGAAACCAAAACAGAAGTTAAAGCCAAAGCAAGAAGAAGTTAAGGTAAAAGTAAAAGATATCAATGCTAAACAGCTAATAGCTGACTCAATAGCAAATAAGATAGGTGTTAATTTAGTCTTAGTAAGTAGTGAACAGGTCAACTGTTCTAAACAAGACGGCAAAGCAGTAATCAAACTACCAGAAAGAGAAGACATAATAGTCAAAAGGATCTCAGGAACAACATTACGGGAAGCTTTAGAGAAGGCGGTAGCTTCTTATCCTAATGCAAATGATGAATTCTTACAATTAGCTGGAATTGAAGTCAAATTTGATGCTAATAAACCATCAAATAATAGAGTCGTTTATGTAAAAGTTAATGGTAAAGAACTCCATAATGCAAAAGAGTATAAGGTCGCTTTCAATAGTTCAGTATTAAATGAAGGTAGCCGTTATCTATCATTATTAGAGGATGAGCCGACTATTAAGAGGACTAATATCTCTCTTAAGAAAGCATTAGAAGAATATATTGCTCTTAGCCGTGAAGATAATACTCCGCCTCAAGTAACAGGTAGTATTAAACAGATCACACTTAAAAAGGATATTAGCAGTAAGTATATAGTAAAAGAAGGCGACACTCTATGGGAGATTGCAAATAAATTTGATATTACTATCGATAGACTACTTGAATATAATCAGATATCTAATCCAGATTTAATCATCGTTGGGCAGACTATCTATATTCCATAATATTTAACTCTTAAGCCTCCTAATATTAGGAGGCTTTTACTCTATGTAGGGGTTATAATTTGAATTTAGTAAAATGATTCATAATTATAAAAGGAAATTGTAGAACTTTTACAGAATAAGTAACTTAGAACTTGTGATAGGTAGAACTATTTTGATATTAATTTAGTTTGAAAGGAGATATATAATGATTACACCACTAATTATGGCTGGAGGCATTGGTAGTAGATTCTGGCCATTGAGCAGGAAGGATAGACCAAAGCAGTTTTTAAACTTAGTTGATGATGATAAGAGTATGATTCAGGCAACAGTAGATAGAATTAGTCGATTGACTGATGAAGAGAGTATATTTATTGCTACTAACCAGGATTATGCAACTGCTATTCAAAAACAGTTACCAACACTAGCAGAAGATAATATCATTGTCGAGCCTATGGGGAAGAATACAGCTGCTTGTATCGGCTTAGCAGCTATCTATATAGAACAAGAATATCCAGATGCAGTGATGGTTGTACTACCTTCTGATCATTTAATCAAAGATGAAGTAACTTACTTAAAGTTAGTAGAAAAGGCAGCCGAAGTAGCTAAGTCAGGAGAGAATCTAGTAACTATCGGTATTGAGCCAACTCATCCCGAGACCGGTTATGGTTATATACATTATGATCAAGATAGTGTTCAGGGAAAAGATGAGAATATATTTAAAGTTAACGAGTTTACCGAAAAACCTGACCGCAAAAGAGCAGAAGAGTTTCTGCAAGCAGGTAATTATCTATGGAATAGCGGTATGTTTCTTTGGAAGGTTTCTACTATCCGGAAGATGTTCAAAGAATATATGCCTAAGTTAGACCAGAGTTTAGAAAAGATGAAAAGGGCAATCGGTACTGAAGATGAATTTGTCGTATTGACTGAGGAATTTGAAAAGCTAGATAGTATCTCTATTGATTATGGAATTATGGAAAAAGCAGATAATATCTATGTATTGCCTGGTGACTTTGGATGGGATGATGTAGGTAGCTGGCCTGCCTTAGAGCGTCTTAAAGAATTAGATAAATATAATAATCTAATCAAAGGAGAACATATCGGTATTGAAACTAAAAATTCAATTATCCATGGCAATGGAAAACTTATCACTACCGTCGGTTTAGATGATGTAGTCATTGTCGATACCGAAGACGCACTCTTAATCTGTGATAAGAAGAAAGCACAGGAGATAAAAGAACTGAGAAGAAAATTAGCAGAAGCTGGGTTTGAAGATTGCTTGTAAATTCAATTAGCAATTGACAATTGACAGTTGACAATTAAAATGCTTTAAATAAGTGAATTGTGCAATTAGATCTCGAGCATAATTAACACGTTCAATAAATCTTAAGGAGGCTACTTAAAATGAAAGTCAAAAAAGCAGTTATACCAGCGGCAGGATTAGGAACTAGATTCTTGCCAGCAACTAAAGCACAACCAAAAGAGATGTTACCAATTGTTGATAAACCAACGATTCAATATATAGTAGAAGAAGCAGTAGAGGCAGGAATAGAAGATGTAATTATCATTACTGGAAGACATAAGCGAGCTATAGAAGACCACTTCGATAAGTCATTTGAACTAGAAGTTACTTTAGAAGAACAAGGTAAGATGGAGCGTTTAAAGATAGTACAAGATATTTCTAACTTAGTAGATGTTCACTATGTTCGTCAAAAGGAGCCATTAGGTTTAGGACATGCTATCCTTTGTGCTAAGACTTTTGTTGGCAACGAGCCATTTGCTGTCTTATTAGGTGATGATATCGTAAAAGCTAAGAAACCGGTTACTAAGCAATTAATTGAGGCTTTTGAAGAGAAAGAGTCTACAGTTATCGGGGTACAACGAGTACCAGATAAATTAGTCCATAACTATGGGATAGTTGACTATTCTAATGGAAATGGAGACGACTATCAGGTACAGGACTTAGTAGAAAAACCAGCTTTAGAAGAAGCACCATCAAATATAGCTATCTTAGGACGTTATGTAATTACGCCAGCTATCTTTGATATCCTAGAGAATACTGACCCAGGTAAAGGTGACGAGATTCAACTAACTGATGCCCTTAAGACCTTATTAGGTCAAGAAGAAGTTTATGCTCATGTCTTTCAAGGACGACGTTATGATATAGGGAATAAATTAGGTTTTCTAGAAGCAGTCGTAGAATTCGCTTTTGACCGTGACGATATTAGGGATGACTTCAAAGATTATTTATTAGGTTATCTACAAACAGAGCTAAAAGATGACTTTTATAAAGAAGTAGCATCAACACAAGAAATAAAGTAATCTAATAATTAATAATAGGTGTTATCAATTGATTATGCAAGAGCTTATATTTCGCTTATTTATGTAAAGGAGGTTATAACTATGTCTTATCGCGATAGATATCAAGAATGGTTAGAAAACGATTATTTTGACACAGAAACTAAAGAAGAATTAAGGAGCATTGCTGATGATGAAACCGAAATTGAAGATCGTTTCTATACTGACCTTGAATTTGGAACCGGGGGCTTACGTGGTATCATCGGTGCTGGAACGAACCGTATTAATAAGTATACGATCCGTAAAGCTACCCAGGGTTTGGCTAACTATATATTAAATCAAGGTGATGAAGCTAAAGGAGTAGTTATTGCTCATGATTCACGGTTTAAATCAAGAGAATTTGCTTTAGAAACAGCAGCGGTTCTAAACGGCAACGGAATTAAGGTCTATCTCTTTGATGAATTAAGACCAACGCCAGAGTTGTCATTTGCAGTTAGAGAATTAGAAGTTACGGCGGGAGTTGTGATTACTGCTAGTCATAATCCGCCGGAGTATAATGGTTATAAGGTATATTGGAGTGATGGGGGACAGATAGTGCCTCAGCGAGCTGAAGAGATCATAGCTGAGATTAAAGAGATTGATGACTTTGCTATGATTAAGCGTCAATCTAAAGAAGGAGCAATAGATGAAGGATTATTTGAGATGATAGGTTCTAGCATTGATGATAAGTATATAGCTAAACTTAAAGGCTTGATTACTAATCCAGAGTTTATTAACGAAAATGGCTCAGAACTTGATATTATCTATACTCCTATCCATGGAACCGGTAACAAATTAGTACGCCGAGCGTTAAAAGAGGTTGGCTTTAGTAATGTACGGGTAGTTTCTGAACAGGAAGCTCCAGACCCTGAATTTCCTACGGTTGACTATCCGAATCCTGAAGAGGCCGAAGTCTTTAACTTAGCTTTAGATATGGCGAAGAAAGACCCTGCTGATTTAATTATGGGGACTGATCCTGATGCTGATCGGCTAGGGGTTTTGGTGCAGGGTGAGACAGGAGACTACATCTCACTAACTGGTAATCAGATAGGTATATTATTGACCGATTACCTTTTATCCCAGCAACAGACACAAGGTGCCTTATCAGACCAAGGTGTTATCGTAAAGACGATAGTAACTACCGAGATGACCAGAGCTATTGCTAAGGAGTATGGAGTAGAAGTAATCGATACTCTGACCGGTTTTAAGTTTATTGGCGAAAAGATAAAAGAGTTTGAAGAAAGAGGAGATAAAGACTTTATACTTGGTTTTGAAGAGAGCTATGGTTATCTAGTGGGGACTTTTGTCCGGGATAAAGATGCAGTAATAGCAGCAACCTTAGTGGCTGAGATGGCAGCATACTATAAGCAAGAAGGATTGACTTTATACCAACGATTAAATCAGTTAATGGATAAGTATGGTCATTATTTAGAGGACTTAGAATCAATCGTACTTAAAGGCAAGACTGGGCAAAAGAAGATAGAGAAGATATTAGAGACACTACGGACTAAAAGACCAGAAGAGATCGCTAATAAGAGAGTGGATGTAATCAAAGACTATCTAGTTAGTAAGAAGTATAACTTAAGAGAAGATACAGAATCGACATTGAATTTGCCAGAAGCAAATGTGCTTCAATTTTTATTGGAAGATAATAGTCTTTTAACGGTTAGACCATCGGGAACGGAACCAAAGATTAAGATCTATTTTACTGTAGTTGGTGATGACCAAGAGCAATCTGAGGCTAAATTAAAAGATTTTAAGTCTGCAGCTCTAAAAATGGTGCAAGGGATTATAGATTAGTTTTAGAAGGAGGAAATAATAGTGAATAATGATGAAAGAAGAGTAGTAGTTAATGAGGAAAGGTATTATGATGAATATGAGA
This sequence comes from Candidatus Frackibacter sp. WG13, assembly GCF_900114655.1. Classification (GTDB taxonomy): domain Bacteria; phylum Bacillota; class Halanaerobiia; order Halobacteroidales; family Acetohalobiaceae; genus Frackibacter. The sequence goes on along the minus strand of NZ_FOTT01000028.1, from coordinate 15,382 downwards.
TCGATTTAAGAGAATATATTAATCTATTATGGGATGGCAAAGGAATCATTATTGGATTATTCATAGCGGCCATATTAATTGCAGGGTTAGTTAGTCAGTTCTTTATTGCACCAGTTTATCAGACAGAGGCACAATTTTTAGCCCCTTCTTTCACTTTGTTAAGTAATAAAGAGATAGGTAAGGGTGAATATCTGTCCTTCTTTAAGAATGCTGGTATAGAAGAAAAAATAATAAATGAGTTTAATTTAAAAGAACGGTCTGAAACTTCTATTAAAAATCTTGAAAAGTCAGCCGAATTAAGTATTAAAGAAGATACTAATTTAGTAACAGTCAATTTTAAGGATAATGACCCACAATTAGCCCAAAAGATATTAAATAAGTGGTTATATCTATTTCAAGAACGTGTAATAGGTTTTATAGAAGAAAATAATAGAGGATATCTTCAAAACCTAAAGACTAGTATGAATAAGATTAAAAGAGATTATAAAATTGCTTTAAACAAATGGACTGATTTTAAAAAGCGGATTAACTTACAATTATTAGTTTCTCAACTTCAAAATAAGCAACAGAGATTAATTAGTTTTCAAGAGAAGGTAGCTAATTTAAAGATGAAAATTAAAAGCAATAATTCACAGTTAAAGGAAGTTGCAAGTCAATTAAACAGTATTAATCAATTCTTAGTAACTGAAGAAAGAATTAGTGAAGGAAGTTTAAGAAAACTAGAGTTAATTATTAAGGATGAAAAGCTGATAAATAGTTTAATCACAGAAAATGAAATATTAAATCCGTTATATAACAGATTACAACAGCAGAAGAGTAATTTAGAAGAACAATTAGTTGCTGCAGAATCAGAATTAGCTTCTTCTACATCAGAGGTTAAAGAATTAAAGCAGGATATAGCTAATTTGCAGAAGCAAGTAGCTGATTATAGACAACAAGAAGAGCTATTACAAGATAGCTTAAAAACAAGCAGAAATAATTATCAAAGTGCTAAAGTAGCATATAACAAAGCTAGGCAACGATTGAATCAAGTGACTTATCAAATTAATATAGTAAATTCAGCTATAGCTCCGCAAAATCCAGTTAGCCCTAATACAAAGCTTAATATAGCTATTGCTGGGGTTTTGGCTTTAATGCTTGGCGTCTTCATTGTCTTCTTTAAAGAATTCATGGCTGAAGACGGTATTGAATAGGAATAATTAGTGGAGGTTTAAATTAAGAGAGTACAATATTTTAATTTTGGGCAAAAAATATATTTGAAATTAAATTAGATAGTCGATATATTTCGAATTTGAAGTATATCGACTATTTTTATAAGAGTTTATAAAAATTCTGCTGCTCCTCCAATTTGAGCAACTTCTTCTTTAGAAAGGCCATCATCAAGCAATTGGGTAACTAAGTCCCCCGGTCTATTAGTAATATATGACTTTAAGATTTCAGCTTCTCCTTGAATAGTATACTTATTTAATGCTGCAGGGATTAGTACTGTTTCTCCCTTATTAAGCCGTATTACACTAGAATCATATTCAATTTTAGCTTGACCATCCAAACAGAGTAATATTTCGAATCTTTCTTTTTTTAGCTCACCGATGAACTTATCACTTACGATTAGTCTTTCAACAACAAAGTATTCGCAGATAGCTAGAATCTCACGTTGGTATCTATCAGTACTATATTTAATGCTTTTAGATTTTTCATATCTTGTCCTGTCAAAGTCAATAACATCTAAAGCTTTATCTATATGGAGTGCTCTAGGTTTGCCATCATTACCTAGTCGGTTCCAGTCATAGACACGATAAGTAGTGTCCGAGTTCTGTTGGATTTCCGCTAGCAAGATTCCGGATTTAATTGTATGGACCGTTCCAGTCGGTATGAATATGATATCCCCTTTTTTTACTGGAATACTATTTAGCTTATTGACTAACGTGTCGTTATCAATACTATTAGTGAACTCTTCTTTAGTAACTTCTTCTTTAAGTCCATAGATCAGTTCAGCACCAGGTTCAGCGTCAATAATATACCACATTTCGGTTTTGCCTAATTCACCGTCTTCATACTTAGCAGCATATTCATCATCAGGGTGAACCTGTACCGAAAGCCGATCATTAGCATCTAAAATTTTGACTAACAGAGGGAATTTATCATAATTATCTTTACTGATTTCAGTACCCATAATTTCAGTCCAGTATTCATTAACTAGCTCAGTTAAACTTCTATCTTTGAAATGACCATTAATAACAACACTATTTCCATTCTCATGCGCAGCTAATTTCCAACTTTCGCTACCCCAGATTTTTTCTTTATAGATCGGTTTAAACTTTAATGGATAGAACATTATAACACCTCATTTTATTTATAATATGTTATCGGTTGAATAAATCTGATATTTAAGAGGTTAGTTTGGAGTTTGAATTGACGATTGACAATTGACAATTGACAATTGACAATTAAAACCATTGAACCTCAATTTCAATCTTAATCTTAATCTTAATCTTAATCTTAATCTTAATCTTAACCTCAGTCTCAACCTTATTATTTCTATATAACAAAATATTTTCCTTGAATTACTAGTTAAAATTTTAATAATAAAGATTGTGAATTGATATAGATTAAGATATAATTATAATATGGAGGGATGAGGGTGATTAATACAGAAAGAAGCAGAAACTTACTATTTATTACAGTTATATTCTTTTTAATATTATTTACAGTAACTTTCGTCTTTAAAACTAAGAATCAAAACTTTACTTTAGCCTATAAGTATAACTTAAATCAGTTAGAAAAAGAGGCTGAACTGAAGTATTATCAAGGTAAATACGAGGAGAGTATTCAACTATATAAGAAGATATTAACAGAGTCGAAGACTGATTTAGAAGCTAGGAAGAATCTAGCTGTTCTCTATACCACAATTAATGATTATCAGGCGGCAATTGAAGAGTATCAGCAGGTAGTTAAAGCTGGAACTGAAGATTATTTAGTATACTATAGTTTGGGGGAACTTTATTATAATCTAGGGAAGTATCAGCAAGCACTCCCATATTTAAAGAAGGCGGTAAGAAATCTAAATGATCAGGAAATCTTAACATCAGCTTATCTATATTTAACTCAGATCTACCGTAATCAAACAGAGTATCAATTAGCTTTAGATGCTGTTAATGAAGCTTTGGAATTAGATTCTGATACAGCGATGGCTTATTATTATCTTGGGTTAATTAAGGATGACTTAGGTCAGAGAGAAGCAGCGATTGATGCTTATAAGAAAGCTCTTAATAAAGATGGTAGCTTTGAAAATATACACCTTAATTTAGCCGAAGACTATTTGAAATTAAAAGAATACAAGTTAGCAATTAGTAAATATAAAGAAGTTTTAGCTGATAATCCAAGGCATCTATTGGCTAAGAGGAGGCTGCAGTTTTTAAAGGATTTAAAACCTAAATTATTCTTACCTCCGGAGCAAGAGAAAGAAGAGGAAAAAGAAGAGCAAGAGAAAGTATTAGAAAAGAAGGTTACTTTCGCCCAAATAGAGCCGGTACCGAATAAGGGTGATTTACCACAGTTAAGAATTGGTTTAGCTGAAGCAAGAGAGTATTTAGCCTTTAGAGTTAAATCGCAATTTGTTATTAAGAGGAAGGATACTCAAGAGATTCTTTTTAAAGGTAAAGCGAAAGAACCGTGGCAGTTAGTTGCTCAAGAAGATGGAAGAGTAAAACTCTTAGATAAAGAAGGCAACTTAGAGCAGCAATTTTTTGAACCAGTAATTATTGAAGCTCAAGGTGAAGCAGCACCGATCTTGCTTCATAATATAAAGTATGGTCAAGGCTATTATTGGGCTGGGCAAGAAGATCGGCAGTATCGTGGGGAGATTGAAATTAATCCAAATAGTGATTCATTTACAGTCATTAACTTAGTGAATCTAGAAGCCTATCTATATTCTGTAGTACCATCGGAGATGATGGCAAGTTGGCCGTTAGAAGCTTTAAAAGTGCAAGCGGTAGCTGCAAGGAGTTATACACTCTTTCATTTAGGTAAACATGCTGAAGATGGTTATGACTTATGTGCTACAGTACATTGTGCATCTTATCGAGGTATAACTCGAGAACATCCTAATTCAACTAAGGCAGTTAATGAGACTTTAGGTGAGGTTATGACCTATGAAGGAAAGCCAGTTAATGCTGTTTATAGTGCTAATTCCGGTGGGCATACTGAAAGTAGTGCTGATGTCTGGGGCGGTAAGGTTCCGTATTTACAAGGAGTGACTACGACCTTGACAAGTGGACAGAGTGCAACTAAAAAAGGAGATTTAAAGAGAGAATTTCCACTACCTCCTTATGAGTTACAGAATTGGTTAAAGAGTTCTCCACAGTCTTACTCTGCTCAGTTAAGTTATGGAAGCCCTAATCGTTATCGATGGCAACGAATCATTAAAGCTGAGGATATTGCTGATAAATTAGAGGTTGGTAAGGTTAAGAGGTTAATACCTATCTCTAGGGCTGAAGGAGGTACAGTTAAAGCGATTCGAGTAGTAGGAACAACTGGAGAAGAAATAATTGAGCGAGGTTTACGTTCTTTCTTTGGTGGTTTAAGGAGTAGTCGGTTCTTTATTATTACGCAGTATGGAAATGATGGCCTACCAGAACAGTTCATCTTTTATGGTGGCGGCTGGGGACATAATGTAGGAATGGATCAGGTAGCAGCGGCTAATATGGCCCAAGCAGGTTATAATTATGATAGAATTTTGCTTCATTTCTATAGCGGAGTAAAGTTAATAGATAAATATTAGGAATAAAATTGACCGCTAGTCTAATCAGGCTGGCGGTCTTTACATAATTGACAGTTTAAATTATTATTGCTATAATATGCAGAAAGTAACAACGGGTATAAGACAATTGTAGCAATCATAATCATAGGACAACAGGATTAAAATAATGAATAAGGAAAAGGGGAAATTTACTTATGGCTAGAGATTTAGTGATTGGTAATGGAAATATCTTAATTAACTTTGATCAACATGCAATTATGAGAGATTTCTATTATCCCTATGTGGGATCTGAGAATCATTTGAATGGTCATAAAATGAGAATAGGAGTTATGATTGATGACAATTTTTATTGGGTAGATGAGAGTTGGGAGCAGGAACTAGGATATAAAAAGAATAGCTTAGTAACTGACACTACTCTAATTAATTCAGAAGCAGAATTAGAATTAGAGATGATCGATGCGGTTCATTATAATCAAGATATCTACCTTAAGAAGGTTAAAGTAAAGAATCTAAGTGAAAAAGAGCGCAGTTGTAAATTATTCTTCTCCCATGACTTTCGGATTTCTGGTTCAGATATAGGGAATACGGCTCTGTATGAGCCTATGTTACAAGGAGTTATGCATTATAAAGGCAAACGTTACTTCTTAATTAATGGTCAAAATGGAACAGATGGTATCTATAATTATTCTACGGGAATTAAAGGCTTTAAGGGCGCCGAAGGAACTTGGCGCGACGCTGAAGATGGAGATTTAGCTAGTAATCCGATTGCTCAGGGCTCTGTGGATAGCACTATCAGTTTTAAATTGAAACTATCTTCTAATGGGAGTAGTGAAGTTGATTATTGGATAGCTGCAGGAACTAAGTACCAAGAAGTTAAGGATTTGAATAATTATGTCTTGGAGCACGGAATAGATAAGCTTATTAAAGAGACTGATAATTATTGGTCTTCTTGGGTTAATAAGAATGGTGCATGCTATATTCCCAGTGTAGAAATTCCTGAAGAATGGCAGAAATTATTTAACCGGAGCTTACTGACCGTTAGAACCCAGATAGATAATCGTGGTGCTATTACGGCGGCTAATGATTCTGATATCTTGGACTTTAATCGTGACCATTATAGCTACCTATGGCCTAGGGATGGTGCTTTAGTTGCTTATTACCTTGATCAAGCTGGCTATCATACGGTTACTGAACGTTTCTTTAATTTCTGCAAGGATGTTATTAATCCTGATGGTTATCTATTACATAAATATAATCCTGATGGCTCGGTTGGTTCTAGTTGGCATCCTTGGATTAGGGATGGCAAAATTCAACTACCGATTCAAGAGGATGAAACAGCTTTGGTAATCTTTGCTTTGGGTAATTATTATCGCCAAAGTGGGAATCTAGAATTTATCCAACAGCTATACGAACCTTTAATTAAGAAAGCCGCTGATTTTCTTGTTGATTATAGAGATCAAAAACTGAAGTTACCACGACCTAGTTATGATCTTTGGGAAGAAAGAAGAGGTATCTTAACCTTTACTACGGCAGCAGTTTATGGTGCTTTGCAGGAAGCAGCTACTTTTGCTGATATGTTCGGTGACAAAAAGAAAGTTGACAGATATCAAAAAGCAGCTCAGGAGATTAAAGAAGGCATGTTAAGTCATCTATATGATCAAGATTTAGGTAGGTTTATAAGAATGATTAGTACTGTAGATGATCAGATCATAAATGATGAAGCTGTTGAAAGTAGTCTCTTTGGAGTTTATTACTTTGGTGTTCTGCCTCCTGATGATCCACGCGTAGTCAATACGATGCAAGCGATTGAGGAAAAGTTATGGGTAAAGACAACAGTTGGTGGCATAGCGAGGTATGAAGGAGACTATTATTTTAGAAGTACTGATTATTTAGAAAGAGTGCCAGGTAATCCATGGATTATCTCTACCTTGTGGTTAGCTGATTGGTATATAGAGATAGCCAAAGGTAAAGAGGACTTAAAGCGAGCTGAAGAATTAATTAATTGGGTTGTCGATCATACTTATAGTGATAATCTATTACCCGAACAGATCCATCCTTACAAGAATGAAGGACTATCGGTAGCTCCTTTAACCTGGTCACATGCTACTTTTGTTGGTATAATGATTAAGTATCAGAATAAATTAGCCGAATTTAATAAGAAGTGCTAAGCAAAGAATAGAATAGGAGATGGAGGTTAAAAGATGAAGAATGTAGATCTACACTTACATACTACTGCTTCTGATGGTTCATTTACTCCCCAGAAGTTAGTTGTAGAAGCAGAGAAGAAAGGGTTTAAGACGATTGCAATTACTGATCATGATACATTAGCAGGAGTTGAGCCAGCTATGGCTCAGGCTAAGGAGCTAGGATTGGAAGTGATTGCTGGGATTGAGTTTACCACTTATGTTGGAGATAAGGAAGTTCATATCTTAGGTTACTATGTTGACTATCTCGATAAAGATTTATTAGCTAAATTAACTGAATTGAAAGAATTTCGGCGTAGACGAGGCGAAAAGATGGTAGATAAGTTAAATGAATTAGGGATAGAGGTATCCTGGGAAAGAGTAAAAGAGATTGCAGATTCTGGTGCCGTAGGTAGACCCCATATTGCTCGAGCTTTGGTAGAGGCTAAGCAGGTTAAGGATATATCAGCTGCCTTTGATAAGTATATCGGTGATAACGGCCCGGCTTATGTACCTAAAGCTCAATTGACGCCAAAAGAGGCAATTGAGATCATTAATCGAGCTGGGGGAGTATCTGTCTTAGCTCATCCAAGTCTATTAAAGGATGATCAACTAGTAAAGAAGATAATCGAAGCGGGGATTGAAGGCTTAGAAACTTATTATTCTAAGCATGACCAATCTGCGACTAGTAGATATCTTAAATTAGCAAAGAAGAATGGCTTATTAACTACCGGTGGGTCTGATTGTCATGGCCCCAAGAATAAAGACGAAGTTCTTTTAGGAACTATTAAAGCACCAGATTGGATAATTGCTGACTTAAAAGAGAAGTATAGAAAGAAGAATAATATCGGGTCAATAGATCTCAGCAAGTATCTTCAGTTGTATCCTAATACTTCTGGTCTGTATCCGGCCAAATTACAAGAACTAGGAGCAGAGTATCATAAGAAAGGTTATATGACTAAAGACGAGCTATATCGCCTAGCTCATCTAAATTCAACTCGTAGCTCTTACCATGTTAAGAAGAACTCTCTTTATCGTGTCGAAAAGATAACAGAGATCGTCTATCAACTAGAAGATGAATTTGCCCAATTAACGCTACTAGCCAGTCTATCTGGAGTTGGAGTTCCAACAGCGTCAGCCATCCTAACTAGCTTAGACCCAGAGAAGCATTGTGTAATTGATACTAGAGTCTGGGCAACCCTTTGGCGAATCGGCTATTTTGATACAGAGAAAGAATCATTCACAGCAGATGATTACTTAAAGATTATAACTATCGTTAGGCGATTATCAATGGAGGTAGATTTGACAGTAGCAGAGATAGGTTATGCACTCTTTGCGTATGATGTAGAGCATAGGGAAGGAAACTTGCACTAGTGCACATAATTAATTGCTGACGCCCAAAAATTTTGTATTAATTATGAAATTTGTTTCTTTAATAAAATCCATCTAACAAGAAGGAAAATTAAAGCATTTATAGAAAGATAAATAATTAGTAGGAGTAAAAGGAAAGTGTTGTATCACTAAGAGTAGGTTGTTAGTAGGTCTGTAGGGATATGGTAGTTGAGGAGTAGCAGCAGTTAAAAGTTAGCTGTTGAGCATAATCAATTGATTATGCACATTTTAGCTTCATAGTAGACTCTATAAATAGTAGGATGAAGAAAGAATATCTTTATGGAGAACGGAAGGAAGGTAGGTTGTTAAAAATGATTAAATATGGTATTTTAGCGTTATTTGCAGGTGGTTTATTGTTTTTGAGTTATTTAAGTATGAAGAAGGTGAGTACGCTTAACGATTATTTTCTTGGTGATAGAAGTATTGGTCCGTGGGTTTCGGCCTTTACTTATGGCACTACTTACTTTTCAGCTGTCTTATTTATCGGTTATGCTGGAAAGATAGGTTGGGGCTTTGGATTATCTGCGTTGTGGATTGCGGTTGGTAATAGTGTGGTTGGAAGTCTATTAGCCTGGAAAGTATTGGCTAAAAGAACACGGCAGATTACAATGAGGTTAGACGCAATGACTATGCCGGAATTTTTAGAGAGTAGGTATCAATCATCAGGCTTAAAGATATTCTCTTCTTTAATTATCTTTATCTTTCTTGTACCTTATTCTGCGTCAGTCTATATGGGCTTAAGTTACTTCTTTGAACAAGTATTTGCAATTCCTTATATTTGGGCATTAGCAATTATGGTAGCGTTAACTGCTTTATTTCTGCTTTTAGGCGGTTATTTAGCGGTGGCAATTACCGATTTTGTGCAGGGAATTGTGATGGTTATCGGTATTGTAGTGATGATTTATTTTATTCTTACTCATCCAGCAGCCGGTGGATTGGCTGGTATTTGGGATAGCTTGAAGCAGGTTAATCCTGAGTTAGTAGATATAGTAGGGCCTCCAGGATGGATTCCTCTCTTATCTTTAGTAGTCCTAACTAGTTTAGGGAGTTGGGGCTTACCACAGATGGTTCAGCGTTTCTACACAATTAAAGATGAAAAATCAATTAAAGCGGCTATGATTGTAGCTACTCTCTTTGGAGTTTTGGTGACGGGGGCAGCTTACTTTATCGGGGCGACAACCCATGTCTTCTTTGACCAATTGCCGTTAGTTAATGGTGTAGCCAATGCTGACTTATTAATTCCTCAATTAATAGTTAAGGTGATGCCAGAAGCTGTGGCCTTCTTAATCTTATTACTAGTTCTCTCAGCTTCGATGTCAACCTTATCTTCACTCGTTTTAGTTTCTAGTTCTACTTTAGCAATTGATCTATTTAAAGGATTTATTAAACCAGATATGTCTGATAAGCATAGTATGTTATTGATGAGGCTCTTATGCTTAGCTTTCGTCTTATTATCATTTGTAATAGCCATCACAAGACCAGCGGTTATATTAACTTTAATGGCTGTTTCTTGGGGAACAGTGGCCGGCTCCTTCTTAGCGCCATATTTATATGGTCTATATTGGTCAGGGATTACGAAGGTAGGTGCTTGGAGTGGGTTAATTAGTGGTTTAGGAATCTCTTTAGGTTTATCAGCATACTTTCAGATGAAAGCTCAATATATACCACTAATCGGCTCCCTAGCAATTTTAATTCCTTTAGTAATCGTACCAATAGTCAGTCTATTAACTCCAGGTTATGATAAGCAGCATTTAAAGCAGGTATATGGTGAGTATTATGAAGAAGATAGTAATTTTAAAGTTAAAGAGTTGATTAGTAGGAGATGATTTCATCTAAAATCTAGCAAAGAAACTCCATCTAAATCTTGTTTTTGAGAGTGAGTGTAGCAGGTCCCTCAAAATCGGCACGTCCTGTGCCTTTCGGGACACTAGAGCGTCCATGCTCGTCGGAGGCGAAGCGAACGACAAGCGGTGGAATCATATTGACGGCATATATGCAGTGTGTTATCAATTGATTGATGTAAGATCCTTATTTTGTAGAATGGTAGGAAAGGAGAGTAAAATAATGATTTGGGATACAGAGTGTGAACAGATAAGTAGGGAGCAGTTAAAAAGATTACAATTAGAAAGATTAAAGCAGGTAGTTAGTTATGTTTATGAAGAAGTCCCTTTTTATAGAGAACGTTTCGATGAAGAAGGTGTTAAACCAAAAGATATTCAGACTTTAGACGACTTAAGAAAGTTACCTTTTACTACTAAAGATGCGTTAAGAGAGCATTATCCTTATGGTCTCTTTGCAAGAAAGATGAAGGATATCGTTAGGGTGCATTCATCATCAGGAACTACCGGTAAACCAGTAGTAGTCGGTTATACAGCTAACGATTTAGAAACTTGGTCTGATCTGATTGCAAGGATTGTTACTCAAGCTGGAGTTACTGATGAGGATATAGTACAGATCTGTTTTGGTTATGGTATGTTTACTGGTGGTTTTGGTCTGCATTATGGCTTAGAAAAAGCAGGTGCAACTGTCGTTCCTGCTTCGGCAGGGAATACTGAACGACAGATTATGATGATGAAAGATTTTGGCACAACCGCTTTAGTTAGTACTCCTTCATATGCATTATATATCGGTGAGGTCGCCCAAGAAATGGGGATTAATCCTCATGATTTAGGTATTAAAACCGGACTCTTCGGCGGTGAACCTTGGACTGAAGAGATGCGTCGAGAGTTAGAAGAATTGTGGGGGATGAATGCAACAGATAATTATGGTTTAAGTGAGTTAATTGGACCTGGAGTGGCCGGAGAGTGTGTAGAAGGAGAAGGACTTCATATCTCCGAAGATCACTTCATTCCGGAAGTGATTGATCCTGAAACTAAAGAGCCAGTGGCACCAGGAGAAAAAGGAGAGTTAGTTTTTACTACGCTAACTAAGGAGGGGTTTCCGGTAATTAGATATCGGACGAAGGATATCTCTCGTTTAACAACTGAGCAATGTGTCTGTGGCAGAACGACTGCCCGCATGGAAAAGGTATCTGGCAGAACTGATAGTATGTTAATCATTCGTGGAGTTAACGTCTTCCCATCTCAGGTAGAGAGTGTGCTATTAGAAGTAGAGGAGGTAGCTCCTCATTATCAGATGATTATTAAACGGGAAGGACATCTAGATGAATTAGAGATTCAGGTTGAATTAAAGCCAGATCAATTTACAGGTAGCTTTCGTAATTTAGAAGAGATTGAGCGGAAGATATATAAGAAATTAAGTAGTGTACTATCATTACACCCAGAAGTTAAGCTATTAGAACCTAAGTCTTTAGAAAGAACAGTAGGCAAGAGCAAACGAGTAATAGATAAACGAATAGAAGCAAGTTGATAATCTGTAGGTCTATCTTTTTGGGTAGACCTTTTTTACTGTATAGGGAATTAATATTTCACATTTAATGGTAATTTTTTCTTGATTGATAAAATTAATTATAATATAATGTTATTGTAATTATATAACATATATAATTAAGTTTGGTAGAAAAGAAGTCGGTAAGCAAAAAAATTGAAAATAATTACTTATTAGGAAGGGAAAATCTAAATGCTTAATTTTAATTCAAAGTTTAAGACTTCATTAGGAATTCTGTCTATAATGGTTGTGGTTAATTTGATTTTATCTATTACACTTTTAAATAGTGGAGGTATAGGGATTTTAGGATATATTCTTATTTCAATGGGCTTAGTATTGATAGCGGGATTAATTATTGGTATTAAAATTAGGGAAGTACATTGGAAGACAGTAATTGTATTTTTGGTTATTGAAACTATGAGTTATAATAGCTTAAAGGAAAGTATTACTAGAGTAGCTATATTACTTATAGGTATGGCGATTGGAGTTTTTATAATGCGAATGAAGAAGAAAAGTTGGAAGATGAAGAGGTAGTTACTGAAAAGGGGAGAGATATAGAAAATGAGAAAAAAGACTAGACGAATAGCATTTGTATTAAGTATTTTAATGATTTTAGTGATGCTTACCGGATGTCAAGATAAGTTATTAGATGGCTCAGAGTTAGATATGTCAAAGTTAGGTCCTAATGAGAAGTATGTGGTAGCAGCAAGGATATATGAGAATATAGAGACAGGAGAGGAATATGTAAAAAGAAAATATGAGTATGACAAGTATGGAAATATGATAAAACAAACATCTTATAATGTGAAAGTATATAACTCAAAGGAGCCCAAAAAACTGATAAAGAGATGGGAATATGATAAGCATGGTAATATGTTAAAAAGGGTCTTTACAGGCTGGCAATATTTTTATCAAGAATATTCATATAATAGTCAAGGTCAAAAGATAGGTTATATTAAGAAGGATAAAAATGGTGAGACAGTAGAAGAGGCTGAATTTGAGTATTGGCAAAATGGTAATTTGAAACATGAAAAAATAGAAGATTTTCTAGGAAGAAGAAAAGAAATATTTTATAATCAACAAGGTGACCCAAAAGAAGGATTAATTATTAGCACGGAAGGGAAAAAGATAGAACTAAAATATAAGATAGATTATTATCCAAATGGTAATAAAAAGAAAAAGGTTAAAGAAGCAGTTTATAATGGAGAAACTATTAAAACAGAGGTTAGCGATTACAATAAAGAAGGTAAGAAAATAGAACATATAGAGAAAGAAGGTAACACAATATCATATTGGTGTGAACAAGAGTATAATAAAAATGGTGATTTAGTAAAGTTTATTTCTAAAGATAAAAATGGAAGAATAAAGAAGTACAAAGAGTATAAATACGATGTGAATGGTAATAAAATAAGATATTTAGAAAAAAGAAGGATAGATAATGAGTTAACATTAACAGGTTGGACTGAATCAAAATTTAAGAAAAATAAATATGAATTGTTTACTAGATTTAAAAAAAGAAATGGAGATATATTTCAGGTTTTCAAATATAAATACAAAAGAATAAAAGTAAAGGAGTGAAAAAAGTGGTAACGAAAATAGTTTATTATTATGCAGAAACAGATTCATATTGGATAAGAAAGAAAGACCAAGAGTATGGTGAAGGCAAACCTTTTGCTCACAATACATTATCAAATAATGCTACCAATGACCAATTAAATAAACAAGCAGAATTCTACACCAGAACAATCAACAACATCCAACAAGAAGAACAGAATAAAGCTCAACAAGCCTTCTTAGCATTAACTGACTTAGGTATCACAGCTATAGATTCATGGAATAGTGCTAGTGAGTTAATAACAGAAACTGGCGAACTTACATTTGATATTGCTAAGAAGCCATATCAACTAAAAGGTAGAACAGGCATAGGAAAGAATAATTACATCCCTTATTCTAAAGGGCATCCGATTTTATCTAAAGTTGGTGAAAAGGCAGTAGATGGTACCTTATTACACAGTGAAATAGAAGTAGAATTAGCAAATCGAGAGGTGGAAGGTGGCTTGATTAAGGATGAAGATATCAAAGTGGTGAATGAAAGGATATCAGGTAATATAGTAGGGGCAGTAATTAGTAAGACGAAGGATAGAGTAGAAGATATTAATAGTATGGTAGAGACAATCAATGAGGCTAAGAAGGTCTATGATAAATTTAATAAAGGTAAGAGGATAAATTTTGAGAAAGACTTAGCTAAAACAAAAGAATTTGGTCGAGAACAGTTAGGGGCATTCTTTGCGGTTTGGGCTCCAGCAATAGTTGAGGTAAAAGGTTGGGATAAGTATAATAATTTACAAAGCCTTGGGAAAGTAGAAAGGGCTAAGAAGATAGAAGAGTTCAAAAAAGACGTCCAATTAATCGTCAAATATAACAGGATTGCCGCCCATGTAATGGAGACAATGATGATGTTAGGGTCACTATTAATTCAAAGTACTATACCAATCGGGAAATTAGCTGGTTTAATTCTAATAGTCCTAGCTCAGCCTATCTCTAATTCGGTAAAAGAGATATTGATCAAAGAGAATAATGACCAAGGTAATGAATTAAGACTTGGGGATTATACAACGATAGTAATTAATAACATAGTAGAATGGTTCGATATGACTAGATTCGTAGGAGATAGTAATCTCTGTTTAAAACAAGAATATAATAATAGACCACTAATCCAAGAAAGAAGGATAGATGCTCCTGGATTAATCGCTGGTATGAAGGCGTTTATCAAAGATGGACCATTTGAGAAGTTATTTATTCAACTAGAAAATTTAGTGTTAGGTAAAGATATTAAAGCCTTTGATGCTAAAACCTATGGTCAACAGTTAGAAGAAAAGTATCACGTTGAAACTAAATTAAAAGATATAGCAATGCATTACGGACCATTAGCAACGATTGGGGAGTTTATTAAGGATAAAGATAAGGACTTTTCATTTGTTGCTTTTTTCGATTGTAAAGAAAAAGCAGCAACGATTATGGACAGAATTATCGAGAATACCTTTGAAAGAATAGATGGCAAAGAGAAATACCAAGTATATGCTTATAAAGAAGTAGAACATGCTAAGGATATCCCCCGGTTAATCCATTACAATAAAAGAAGCAAAAGTAATCAGATAGTAGTTTATCGAACTAAAGAACAGAAAGGGACTGCTCCAGTTTACTTTAAAAGAGCTGCCCCAGGCGCAGCCCAAATGTATAAAGCGGCAAATACTGAAACAAAAGTTGAAACTAGACCCAAACCATATTTAGAGCAATTAAAAAAGAGCTTTTCAAAAGGTCACTTAAGAAAGTTATTAAGGCAGAGGATAGAAGTAGGGTATGGTGAGTCATGGTATGATAATGACTATTACCATATGGTTTCATTAAAGAGTCTATTAAACAAAGAAGCGAAAGAATATGGACTAAATCTAGCAAAGGATGATATAAGTTATAAAGAGATATTAAATCAATATAATAATCGAAAGTTTATAAAAGAAGGTTTAGTAGGCAATGTCTTTGGTCAGGATGGTATGAAGTATGATTATATTATGATAGAAGATAGTCTCTTTGCTAAAGAGCCTAATTTTTTTGGACCTAACTGGAATATAATGTATGGCAGTATTAAGAATCAAGATAAAGA
>NZ_FOTT01000004.1 GCF_900114655.1 Candidatus Frackibacter sp. WG13 | reverse complement strand
TGAAATTCGTGGGCCATTAGCTCAGCTGGCAGAGCACCTGACTTTTAATCAGGGTGTCGGAGGTTCAACTCCTCCATGGCTCACCAAAATTTTTAATTAATAAGACGCAATGTAAATTTTGGTATTAGGCCATCGAGGCCGTCACACCATTTAATATCTTAATATCGCGGGGTAGAGCAGTCCGGTAGCTCGTCGGGCTCATAACCCGGAGGCCACTGGTTCGAATCCAGTCCCCGCAACCAATTTAAATATTATGGACTTAGATTCTATGCTTTTTAAAGCATAGTTTTTTTATTTTAATTCTTCTTTATTATAGGTTGACCAACCTAGGATATCATAAACTATTCAATAACTAAGTATTGATTCAACAATTTGACTTAATCCGATTAAGTAAACAAGAGCTACTATTAATTGATTTTCAAATACTCCTAAGAATCCACTTGTAATTAAAGCTATTCCTATAATCATGCGGATTATACGATCGATGTTTCCAACATTTCTTTTTAAAGAGATCGTCATTTATTATCACTCCTAAATTCATTATTGGCTTCTAATGCTTTTTCTATAACCTCCTTAGATTCCGGATACTTAAGAAATTCAGCATGGATTTTAGCAAAGGCTTTACGAAATTCTTGGCTTTCTTTTAACATTTGGATCCCTACTTCAGTGGCAGCAATGAAGGCTTTTAGTGTTTCATCATATTCTTTAGGGTCAGAATTTTTTAGTTCATTTAAATTATCGATAGCTAATCTTGCAGAGAATTCAGTCATGAATTTTTCTAACATTTTTAATCCCACCTTAATATTTAAATTTGTTTTCTTATTAATTATACTGTGTAATTCTCATATAATATATTAATAGCTATTAGACAAATATAGATACTACATAATAGCCAAGTAAAATTTATAATTATACTTCAAATAAAGTCGGTTATATAAGATATTTAATTGACTTTAACTGTAATTTGTGTAATATTTAACTTTTTAATTAGCAGGAAAAGAGTATTTATAGTAGAAGTAAGATACTAAGAAGAAATTAATTCTTAATAAAAAAGGGGGATTTATTATGAATATCTTAGATGTGATTAAGAATAGGAGAAGTGTTAGAAGGTATCGGGATAAGTCTGTATCAAATGAGTTAATAGAAAAGATAATAGATGCTGCTCGCTTTGCACCGTCCGCCCATAATGATCAACCTTGGAAATTTATTGTAACTAAGGATGAAGAGAAGCTAGAACAGATGAGTGAAGATAGTAAATACGCTAAGTTTTTATCGTCTGCACCAGCAGCAATTGTAGTATGTGCTGATTATAAAAATTCACATCAAAGAGAAGGGATTTATGATTATTCCATAGATTACTTTTGTATTCAAGATACAGCAGCTGCAATTCAGAATATACTACTAGCAGCACAAGGCTTAGGTTTAGGAACCTGTTGGATAGGAGATTATGATGAAGAGAAGTTAAGTAATCTATTTAATATCGAGGACCCGTATTATCCAGTTGGAATCATTTCACTAGGATTTACTGATAAACTACCAGGTACTCCTAAACGTAAACCTTTAGAAGAGATATTGTGTTATGAAAAATTTGAAGAATAATAAAGCAATTAGCGGGAAAAAATAAATATATGATATGCTTGACAAACTTAAAGTTTGATGATATATTGTCTATAGTTAAGTATTCAGTGTGGTTTTCCCCGATAGCTCAGTTGGTAGAGCAGATGGCTGTTAACCATCGAGTCGTAGTCGGGGAGCCAATTATTTTTACCTCTAGCTGATAATGAATTTCATTATATATAATATGTTGATTTTTACAATAAAATAACTATAATTAAAGTTATTAAATAGTTACTGTGTTATAAGACAAAGGTGAGTAGGACTAAAGATCCCCTTTATTTCCTCCTTTAGTACTGCAAATCCCCTTTTAATTGCAATACTCCCTGCGTCTTTTAATACAGTAATTTTTTATTTGACAAGAAACTAGAAGTATGGTATTCTATAACTAACCCCCAAGGGGAGGGTGATATTATTTTTATTGTGTTTTGTGATAAAAAACACAATGATTAGGTAATAGGAGGGCAAAAAATGATACCAGATAATACTATTAGACGCTTATCTTTATACTTAAGAGTATTAGAAAAATTGAAGGCAAAGGGAACTGAAGTTATATCTTCAAAACAATTAGAAGAAGAGTTTGGTTTGAAAGCGACTCAATTTCGAAAGGATTTAACTTACTTTGGGGAGTTTGGTGTGAGGGGAGTTGGATATGAGGTAGAAGATTTATTAAAAAAGCTAAAAAAGATTTTAGGAATGAATGAGGAAAAAACAGCAGTATTAATTGGGACCGGACATATTGGGACTGCTTTGCTCAATTTTAATCAACAGAATCAGAATTGTAAAGTTCGAATTGAAGCAGCATTAGATAATAGTCAAGATAAAATCGGTTCTAAAGTAGGTGCAATAGAAGTAAAGCCAATAGGAAATATTCCTGAGGTGGTTGCCCAAATTAAGCCTGCAATAGGAATAGTAGCAGTTTCACCAGATGCTGCACAGAAAGTTGTTGATTTGTTAATTGAATATGATGTTAAAATCTTATTAAATTTTGCTCCAGTTAATTTAGAAGTTCCTTATGATGTATATTTACAAAACGTTGACTTGACTTTAGAATTACAAAATTTGTTATATTATTCTGAAAATCTAGCTAAATAATTTATTTTTCGGCTTGGCTTGACTTTATATGACAAAAATCATATAATTATATTACAACGTTATACCCCTACCCAAGGGGAATGGAGGTGATTATTTGTTCCAGTGTAAAGGCTGTGGTGAATTAATTGAAAAATTGAGACCTAAATTTATTGATGTAATTGTTGAAGGCGAAGAACAGACTCCACCAAATGTCAAAGAGTACTTATGTCCAGAATGTAATGAGATAAATTATATTTTAGACCTCGAACATTGTAAAAAGTGTAAATATTCACAGAAGTTTTTACGAGACCCTCAGTCTGGTCGAGTCCTTGCTACTGGATGTAGAGGAAGATGTCTTAAGGAGGGATTAAATTAATGGATGAAAAGTATAAAGATGGTTATGTAGAAAAGAATTATATGGAGGCTTTTGATGGTTCTGGTGAAGAAATTGGAGAAGAAGTTTTAAATTATTTTGAGGAACTTTTTAGCTTAGAAATGCCTTTAGGCAGAATGATGAAGATGATGCCTGGTATGTTTAAGTATGCAAAAAGAGGTAAGAAGTATAGAAAGAATCTTATGAATTTTGCTCCGGAGATGATGCCGATGATGAAGGATGCTATCAAAGATGCGGTAGGCTTAGGAAATAAGGAAGAAAGGGGTGTTTAGAAGATGCTAGAAAAGGCTAATGACTGGAGTGACACTTTTTATGATAAGTGGAAGCCAATAGCTATGGGTTTTGTGAATGGAGCTGAGAAGTGTCTTCAATGTGGGAAGTGTACAGGACAGTGTCCGGCAGCAGCAGTTAATCCTAGTTATAATCCGCGAAAGATTATATATGATTTAGTTAATGGTAACATAAAAAGAGTATTATCAAGTGTAGAGTTATGGCAATGCTTCTTTTGTAGTGGTTGTTTTGCTACTTGTCCCGTAGATATTAACTTCCCTTTCTTTGTTTTTATGCTTCGTTTAGGTGCTATGAGTCAGGGCTTTGGTTGGGAAGATGTAAAGCAGTTAGAGAAGTATGCTGAGAAAGATTATCTACAAGATGGAATAACTGTTTCTCCCGAAGAGAGAAATCCATATGTTATTGAAGAAAGAGGCGATATAGCTGATATTCGTCAAAAAGCAGGTATGCCACGCCAAAGAGAAGTTTCTGATGAAGCTATTGCTGAAATTAATATGATCTCTGATTTAAGTGGAATGACCAATTTTATGAAAAAGATAGGTGGCGTAGAATTATATGATTGTAGTAAGTGCACACCAAAGATTGAAGAGAAATGCAAAAGTAAAGAGCTACCAAAGAAAGTTGGGAATGTAAAGACTCACTATCGTTTTTATAATTATGGAGTTCCAATAGGAGGTGCCGATAATGCATAAACTTGATAAACTAAGTGGTATTAGAGAAGAAATTGTAGCAGATATTCCAATTCCAGAAGAAATTTTTTATTTTCAAAGCTGTGTAGCTAGTAACAAATATCCAGGTATTGAGTCATGTACATTAGATGTCTTAAATAAGTTAGGAGTTAAACCTTTCGTATCAGAAGATCAGACATGTTGTGGTGGATTTGTGACTTTTGCTAATGTAGCAGCCCCAACAGCTTCTATGCCGGCAGTGGCTAGAAATATTTCTTTAGCAGAAGAAGAAGGTTTAGATATATGTGCTGTTTGTAATGGGTGTTGGACATTTTTAAATGAGTTTGGTCATTTTATGAATGGCAATGATGAGGTAAAAGAAAGTGTAAACATGATGTTAAATATGATGGGACGAGAATACAAAGGTGAAAGCAATATCTTTCACATAGGTGCTATGTTATACAAACTTAAAGATAGAATTGCAGAGAATGTTGAACGTCCTTTGGAAGGGTTAAAGTTTGCTACTCACTATGGATGTCATTATTTAGGTGGAGGGAAATATGGAGCAATCGATGATGCTCAGCATCCAAGTTTTATACAAGAATTAGTTGAGATTATGGGTGGAGAGAATGTAGATTATACTGCTAGCGGTGAATGTTGCGGGACAGGTTTTACCCAAGTAATTAATGACAAAGAGAAATCACTGGATCATTCTCAAATGAAATTGGAGAGTGTTAGGGATGAAGCAGACCCAGACTTTGTCATTGTTTTATGTCCTTATTGTCTAAGTCAGTTAGACCGTATGCAACAGCAGTTAGATTATAGAAGAGATGTTAAATTAGATATTCCTATTATTCATATAACTCAGTTGGCTGGTTTAGCTTTAGGTCTCCCTAAGGAGCGTTTAGCTTTTGATGCTCATATTGGTGGTCAAGATCGATTTAAAAAGGCATTAAATAAGATTGGAATCGACTATTAAAAGTTTTTGATTATAAAGACATGGAGGGGTAAAAATGAGCAAAAAAGCATTAGTCATTGGTGGAGGTATAGCAGGAATTAATGCAGCGGTTGAACTTGCGAATAATGATAAATTAGTTATCTTAGTAGAAAAGAATGGAGAATTAGGTGGAAATGTTAATGATATGGCTGCGACTTTTCCAGAACTTGATGAGGCTCAACCGCTTTTAGATGAGCAAAAGAGTAAGGTAGAAGATAATGAAAATATTGATATTAAGTTTAATTCAGAAGTTATTTCAGTTAGTGGTAAAGCTGGTGATTTTAAAGTTGAGATTAATGAAGATGGAAATACAGTTGCCGAAGAAGTGGGGGCTATCATTGTAGCTACAGGATTTAATTATATGGAGCCTAATGACTATAGTGAGTATGGCTACTCTAGATTAGATAATGTAGTTACTAGTCAAGAGTATGAAAGAATGGTGATGAATGGTGATATCAAAAAATATAGTAATAGCAATGTAGTATTTGTTCATTGTGTTGGTTCTAGAGATAGAGTAAAAGGGTATCGTTATTGTTCAAAGATATGTTGTACTTATTCTGCTAAGCATGCTCTACTTCTTAAACAAGAGGTCCCTAGCGCTAATGCATTTGTCTTCTATATAGATATTCGTGCTTTAGGCAAAGGCTATGAAGAGTTTATCCGAGATGCAATTGAAGACTATGGAGTGCGTTATATAAGAGGGCGTGTATCTAAAGTAATTAATAAAGAAGATACTCTTTTAGTGAAAGCAGAAAATTCATTGATTGGTAATCCAGTCGAATTAAACGCAGATTTAGTTGTATTGGCGTCTGCAATGGAACCACAAAAAGACTCTAAAGAATTAGCTGAAATTTTAGGGATTGAAACAGATGATTATGGTTTCTATAAAGAGGCACAATCGAATATGGAACCTGTTAAGTCTTCTAAAGAAGGGATTTTCTTAGCTGGTAGCTGTACTGCTCCGCTTGAAATTAGAGAAAGTGTAGCTATGGGAAAAGCTGCTGCTAGTGAAAGCTTATCTTTCTTAGGTTAGAAAGGAAGTGATGATTAATGTTATATAAGATTGGTTCAGACCAAAAAAAGAATAGAATCTTACAAAAAATAAAGAGTAGTGGTAACGATAACCTTAATCAATGTTTGCAGTGTTATAAATGTGGGGGCATGTGTCAAAAGAGTGATAAATTCGATTATACTCCCCGTCAAATATTAGAACAGATAATTGATGGTTTAGAGGAGTCTATATTAAATAGTAGAGCGATTTGGATCTGTGAAACTTGTAATGAGTGTAAGATAGATTGTCCAGTAGCGATAAATTTTAAGAAGATAATGGCAAGTTTACGAGAGATAGCTAGAGAAGAAGGGATTGAACCGAATACTGAAGAGGTTAATAGAAAATTTGTTAAGAAAGCACATTGTCCTAAAAAAGAGGATGACTAAAGACTGATAAAAGGGGTGAGAGTTAATGAAGGTTGAGATGTCACCAGAAGATAACGGGCTTTTTAACGAGATTTTGGAAAGAAGTGGGCAGAATATAAAGGAATGCTATCAGTGTACTAAGTGTTCAGGAATCTGTCCTTTTTCTTCACATATGGACTATTCCCCGAACCAAATATTAGAGATGATCTTTCATGGAATGAAAGAGGAGTTATTAGAATGTAGATCTATTCAGATGTGTATAGGATGTGCTACTTGTGAGGCTAACTGTCCATCGGAAGTAGAAATGTATGAGATTATGCGGGTATTGCGGGAAATGGCCGATGAAGAAGGGGTAGAGTCAAGAGAAGAGAATATGCTTCTTTTTAATGAAATATTTTTAGATATAATTAAAGATAATGGTAGATCACATGATGTAGGACTTACTCTTAAATATAATGCAGCTAAAGGTCAATATTTAAAAGATGTGATTTTAGGACCTAAGATGTTTATGAGAGGGATGATGGGAGTTGGAGACCTGATTCCACCAAAGATTAAGAATAGAAAAGAAGTTAAAAATATTTTTGATAATGTGGCTCGAAAGAGAGGGGGCATTTAAATGAAATTAGGATATTATCCTGGTTGTTGTATGGAATCTACTGGTCAGGCTTTTGGAAAGTCCACAGAAAAGGTTTTAGAAGCATTAGGTGTTAGTCTAGAAGAAATAAATGATTGGAATTGTTGTGGTTCAACACCAGCTCATCAGGCTGACCATTTGTTATCGTTAGCTTTGTCTGCTAGAAATTTAGTTCAGGCAAGTGAACAAGGTTTAGATAAGATTACAGCCCCTTGTGCTGCTTGTTATAATCATCTAAAAGCTGCGGAAGTAGAGTTTGAATCTCATGCTGATGAAATAAATGAAGTATTAGAGAAACCACATAAGGGAGATGTTTCTGTTTATAACTTATTAGAGGTTTTAATCGAATTAGTAGGTATGGATAAGGTCAAAGAAAGAGTGAGTAATCCTTTAAAAGGTCTAAAAGTTGCACCATTTTATGGTTGCCTTCTGACTAGACCAGCTAAGGTTACTAACTTTGATCATCCGACTAATCCACAGAGTATGGATAACTTATTAGAAGTTTTAGGAGCAGATGTTGTTCAATGGGGAGCTAAAACCGACTGTTGTGGTGCAGGCTACTCTTTAACTGGTACGGAGATAGTATTGAAGCATTGTGGTAATATTTTAGAAGAAGCTAAGGGTGTGGGTGCTGATGTTATTGCGGTTGCATGTCCATTATGTCAGCTTAATTTAGATACTCGACAAAGCGAAGTAGAAAAAGAGTTAGGAAGAAAGTTGAATATGCCAGTAGTATATATTACTGAATTATTAGGTTTGAGTTTGGGGTTACCAAAATCAGAACTAGCTTTAGGTAAGCGATTAGTAAGCTCAAAGCCAATTTTAAAGAAGAGAAAAGTTATTTAAGGAAGGTTTAAAGTGAGCTTGATTTTAAACCATAGATTGTGAATATAATTGAATAAAAGAATGTATTATGTATATTAAGAGGTCTGTTAAAGATAGCAGGTCTCTTAATTTTTTTGTTTAAGGATAGAAAAGATAATTAGCAATATTCGATTTAAATGCAATATGAATAGCAGTATATTGTTAATATAAATCACAAACAATAATCTTGCGTTTTGTTATTTGAATTATTCTTTTGATTATACAAGGAGCTTAGATGTCAATTATAACTGAGATGAGCAGATATATAACTATTTGTGATCCCTCACAAATGGTTATTTAGCCAATAATATTTATAGAATTTAAGGGGGGATGCTATGATGGCGATAGAGATTTGGCTTAAACTTGGCTCAATGATTATTGCTGTATTGTTATTGTTTCTGAAACGCAAGGGGATGAAAGAGTACCTGCCAGTAGGAATGTTTGCTAGTTTATACGCTCAAACCGGGGACTATATAGCTAAATATTTTGGATTATGGAATTTTCCTAATAAACATCATCCGATTAGAGTATTTAGAGTAGTAGATGATGTCTCTATAGTTGTGGATATGGTTGTAGTGCCTATCTTAGTGATGTTTGGAGTAAGGTATACTCCTACTAAGTTAAAGGCAAGAGTTCGTTGGTTCTTTATTTTGGCGACTAGTTTAACTATAATTGAATTTTTGATTGAACGATTCACTAACGCATTAGAATATTATAATGGTTATGATTGGTATCACTCATATATATTATGGTTTATAAGTTGGTTTATTTGGTTTGAATTTCATGCCTGGTTCAGTAGAGAATAGGAGATTTAAACCTTTAGAATAAGAATAATAAATTAGAATGAAAGGATATGATTAATGACTACTCACGAAGAAATAAGAGAAGTACAAGTAAAGTTACATCAGTTAACTCATGAAAATTGGTATAATCATGACTTTTTAACGTTAGATTGGTGGTTGCTTATAATTGTTATGATTTTTCCTTGGATTATATGGTGGAAACTTGTTGACAAGGATAGCTTGATAGAGATAACCCTCTATGGTCTCTTTATAGCTCTATTCTCTGGTATTTTAGATACAATTGGATTTAGCTTAGGACTTTGGAGTTACCCTAATAAAATTGTTCCTATTAATCCTCCTTTATTTCCTGCCGACTTTACATTATTGCCAGTAACATATATGCTTCTTTATCAGTATTTTACTTCTTGGAAGCCATTTATTATAGCGAGTACTATTGTTTTTGGAGTTTATACTTTTGCTGGTGAGCCTTTTCTTGAGTGGTTAGGGGTCTATACTACTTATTCGTGGCAGTATGTCTATTCTTTCCCGATTTATGTAGCCATGTCAGTCTTCTGTCGCTGGTTAGTAAAACAGATGCAGAGGATTATAGATAAGAAAGAGAAAGAGAATCAACTCTTGTATACATGGCTATATGTAATATTGCAAGATAATAAGAGGTTACGTGAAATGAAAGAAAAAGAACCTTGGTGGGAATCTATTCTTAATTTATTTAATAAATAAAGAACGAATAACTTTAAGCCAAATTCTAAACAATAATAGATGAACTCATGTTTTGAAGAATCTGAAATATAACTTAAGGGTGAAGTATATGTTTAGAAGATTAATTAATAAAGCTAAGGATTCGTTGATTACAAAGAAACAGAAGAAGAAAGAACCCATTTCTAAAGATATAGAGAAGAATTATGAACGGCTTAAAAAGCTGTTTGCAAAGAGTGAAGATGTTACTATTAGAAGATTTACTATGGGTAAGGGGAAGGTTAAGGTCTTTGCTTTATTTGTTGATGGCATGATAAATAAAAAGTTAGTTGATGATGACATCCTCAAGCCTCTAATTTTGAAGACCCGTAGTATAGACCCTAGTAAAGAGAAGATTAAAAATATATATAACTGGGTTAAGGAGAAGGTCTTAACTGCTGACCAAGTTAAGGAGACCGATGATTTTAAAGAAGGTGTAGATGCTGCCTTATCCGGAGATACAGCTATCTTCATCGATGGTTACAATCGGGCTCTTTTAGCCAGTACTAGAGGTTGGGAAGAGCGTGGTGTCCAAAAGCCAATGGTAGAAAAGTCAGTTCGTGGACCTAAGGAAGCATTTACAGAGACACTGCGGATTAACACTTCTCTGTTAAGAAGGAAGGTTAAAGATACTAACCTTAAATTTGAAAGCATGGTTATCGGTGAGATTAGTAGGACTTTGGTTTCAATAAGTTACATAGGAGGAATTGCTGATCCCAAAATAGTTAAGGAGGTAAAGAAACGGTTAAAAAGTATTGAAATAGATGGTATTCTAGATGCTGGTTATATTCTAGAATTAATCGAGGATAATCCTTTATCACCTCTACCAACTATGTATCGGACAGAACGTCCGGATGGAGTAGCTAGTAAATTATTAGAAGGAAAAGTAGCTATTATAATTGATGGTTCACCAGATGTGATAACGGTTCCGACTATCTTTATGGAGTATTTAATCGCCAGTGAAGACTATTATCAAAACTCATTATTTAGCACATTTACTCGTTGGCTAAGGATTATAACATTTATTGGAACTCTCTTCTTACCTCCGCTTTATGTAGCAGTAATTAGCTTCCATCAAGAGATGTTACCTACACCATTAGTGATTAGTGTTGCTGCTGCTAGAGAAGGTGTACCTTTCCCAGTTGTAATAGAGGCTATACTTATGGGGTTATTATTTGAGTTATTGCGAGAAGCAGGAACTAGAATGCCCCGTCCTATAGGGCAATCGGTCAGTATTGTTGGCGCTGTAATTGTAGGACAAGCAGCAGTTGAAGCTGGTTTGACAAGTACACCAATGGTTATGGTAGCAGCTTTAACTGGACTTGGTATCTTTGCTGTTCCTTCTGTAGATATGGCTTTGGCTCTAATTCCATTACGTCTTCTTTTAACTATCTTTGCATCAGTATTAGGACTATTTGGAATCTTAGCAGGCCAATTAATTATTACTATTCATATGGCTTCTTTACGTTCTTTTGGGATTCCTTATCTTTCTCCATTAGCGCCAGGAACATATCAAGGCTTAAAGGATACCTTAGTTCGAGCACCTTGGTGGGCTATGAACACTCGACCACAGCTTATGACTGAGAATGAAGTACGGCAGGATATTAATCAACAACCACAAGACCCAGAAGATGATGAATCAGATTTGCTTAATGAATAACTTTAATCTAAGTGTTAGATAATATAACCGTATATAGATTAAATGGAGATTAAAAATATAACCTAAGGGTGAACTATATGTTTAGAAGGTTAATCAATAAAGCTAAAAATTTATTTTCTAAAGGTAAAGAAAAGAAGCATATGAAGAAAGATGAAATGCAGATTTCTAAGAATATAGAAGAGAATTATAAACAGATTGAAAAATTATTTGCTAAGAGTGAAGATGTTACTATTAGAAGATTTATTATGGGAAAAGGTGACGTTAAAGCTTTTGCTCTGTTTATTGATGGCATGATAAATAAAAAGTTAGTTGATGATGATATTCTAAAACCATTAATGCTAAGTACTCGTAGCATTAAACCTAGTGAAGAGAAGATTCCTAATGTATATAACTGGGTTAAGGAAAGGGTCTTAGTTACTGATGAATTAAAGGAGACTACTAGCTTTAAAAAGAGTGTAGATGCTGCTTTATCGGGGGATGCAGCTATCTTTATTGATGGTTATGATCGGGCGCTTCTTGCCAGCACTAGGGGTTGGGAAGAACGTGGTGTTCAACCACCAACTACTGAAACCTTAATTCGTGGACCTAAGGAAGCCTTTACAGAGACTCTACGCATTAATACTTCATTGTTGAGGCGTAAGATAAAGAATACTAAATTCAAACTTGAAAGTATGGTTATTGGTGAAGTTACTGGAACTCAAGTTGTGATCGGTTACATAGAAGGGCTTGCTAATCCTAAAATAGTTAAGGAGGTAAAGAAGAGGTTAAAGGATATTGAAGTTGACTCTATCCTCGATACTGGATATATTGAGGAATATATTGAGGATAATCCCTTATCACCTTTACCAACTATGCATCGAACAGAACGTCCAGATGCAGTAGCTAGTAAATTATTAGAAGGTAAAGTGACTATCTTAGTTGATGGTTCACCATCAGCTTTAACAGCACCTACTATTTTTATGGAATTCTTATTAACTAGTGCCGACTACTATCAGCGAGCAATCTTTAGTACCTTTACCAGGTGGTTGAGATATATCTCATTTGTTATTACTCTCTTATTACCGGCTCTCTATGTAGCGGTAATTAGCTTTCATCAAGAGATGTTGCCTACGCCGTTAATTATTACTATTGCTGCTGAAAGAGAAGGCGTTCCGTTTCCATCTTTCGTAGAAGCGATATTGATGGGATTAATGTTTGAAGTCTTAAGAGAGGCAGGGACTCGTATGCCACGGCCAATCGGTCAGGCGGTCAGTATTGTTGGTGCTTTAATTTTAGGTGATGCAGCAGTTAAGGCTGGATTAACTAGTACACCAATGATTATTATAACTGCATTAACCGGGATTGGAGTCTTCGTCATTCCTTCTGTCGATATGGCATTAACCTTAATTCCATTACGTTTTTTATTAGCTCTATTAGCTGCAACCTTGGGCTTATTTGGAATTTTATTAGGGATGTTGATAATTACTATTCATATGGCATCTTTACGTTCGTTTGGAATTCCTTATCTTTCTCCATTAGCACCAGGAACATATCAAGGCTTAAAGGATACCTTAGTTCGAGCACCTTGGTGGGCTATGAATACACGACCACAGCTTATGACTGAGAATGAAGTACGTCAGGATATTAATCAAAAGCCACAGGACCCAGAAGATAATGAAGAGAATTTAATCGATGAATAACAGGAGGCTTAAAGATGCTGGAAGAAGGTAGGATCTCTAATAAACAGCTACAATGGTTAATCATTAGTACAATATTCTCTACAGCTCTCCTATTTTTACCGTCGACAATGATTGCTGAGGCTAAGCAAGATACTTGGTTATCGATGATTTTAGTTACTATTTTTGGTCTAATCGCTAGCTATATTATTACTAAGTTAGGTCAGAGGTTCCCGAATCAAACTCTTATTGGTTATAGTCGATTAATTGTTGGTAGGATTCCAGCAAAAGTAATAGCTTTTATCTATATCTTATTCTTTTTACATATTGATGCTGTGATTATTAGAGAATTTGGTGAAGTCTTGACCAGTATCTTTTTACCTAATACTCCTATGTCATTAATAATCGTTATAATTGTTGTTATCTCAGCTTCTGGAGTTAGGAACGGGATTGAGGTGATTTCTAGAAGTAATGAAATAATTCTGCCTTCAATATTTGGATTTTTGGTCATTATATTTCTATTTATCTTTCCTGAATTAGATGCTGCTAATTTAAGACCGGTATTAGGAACTGGGTTAATTCCTATCATCAAAGGTGCTTATCCGGCTGCTCTTTTTTATGCAGAGACAGTTATCTTAATTATTATTTTACCAGCTGTTAATCGACCCAAAAAAGCTTTGAAATCAGTATTTAAAGCAACGTTAATTACAGGGTTCATTGGAGTAATAGTTATTGTTGAAATAATCACCTTATTTGGTAGTATAGAAGCTGCGCAGTTTAATCTGCCCATGCTATCTTTAATCCGTTATATTAGCATATTTGATTTTATAGAAAGAATAGATGCTTTAATGATGGCTATCTGGTTTGGTGGAGGTTTTATGAAGATTGCTGTTTTTTATTATTGTTTAACTATTTCCACGGCGGAATTCTTTGAATTGAAGAGCTATAAACCAGTAGTGCTGCCTTTGGGTGTTATCTTAACTGTACTTTCTATAATTCTTTTTGGTAATATTGAGGAGATGGGTAAAGTTATCTTTGAGTTGATGCCTCCTTACTATTTATTCATAGAGGTAGGTATTCCCTTAATCTTATTATTAATAGCTATAATTAGAGGAGTCAGAGGTGAAATTGAATGAAACGAAAGGTAATCTTATTAGTAATTATCACATTGTTATCAAGTAGTATAAGTGGCTGTTATGACCGGCGGCCGATTGACAATTTAGCTTTAGTAGCTGCAACAGGAATTGATCAAGCTAAAGATAAAGATAAGATAAGACTTACAGTGCAAATAATTAAGCCAAGTGTAATTAAAGGTGAATCAGGAAGTGGGGGGACTAAAGGGCAGTCAGTTTGGGTGTTATCAACGACAGGTTATACAGTCTTGGAAGCGGTTAGAAAGTTTACAGAGCAGGTAGGACGAAATCTTTTTTGGGCACATAATATGATAATTGTATTCGGTGAAGATTTGGCGCGGCAGGGAGTGAATGAATATATAGACTTTTTTAATCGAAATCCTGAATTAAGGAAAAGAAGTTGGATATTAATTTCTAAAGGGGTAGATGCTAAAGAGATTTTAGAGGCTAAATTTGATTTAGAAAGTATTCCGGCTAGTGCTATTGATCTATTAGTGAAAAGTGAAAAAGATAATGCTAAAGTAAGAGCGGTCGACTTACAAGAATTTAGTAAGTTATTGGTTAATCCCCAAGTATCTCCAACGGCTGCTCGGATTGAATTAGTAGCAAAAGATGATTTGCGAAAGAAAGAGAAGAAAGCTAAAGAGACTGGAGCAAAAGAACCTCCCAAAAGAGTTCGAGCAAATGGGGCGGCTATCTTTAAAGAAGATAGGTTAGTTACTTGGTTTGGAGAGAAAGAAGTTCGGGGGCTATTATGGGTATTGGGAGAGGTTAAGAACAGTATTGTAGTAATAAGTTGTCCGGATGATAAAGATAAAAAAATTAGCCTTGAGGTTACTCAAGCTAATAGTAAGATAACTCCACGGTTTGTAGATGGAGAACCAGTAATTAATATTAAGATAAAAGAAGAAGGAAACTTAGGTGATCAGATGTGTAAAGAAAATTTAGTTACACTGGAAGGAATCGAAATGTTAGAGAGAAGACAGGCGGCAGTGATTCGTAACGAGATAAGATTAGCACTTAAGCAAGCACAGGAAGTCAATAGTGATATCTTTCGATTTGCACAGGTCATTCATAGGTCTTTTCCGCAGAAATGGAAGAAGATTAAGGGAGATTGGGATGAGATCTTTCCTCGTTTACAGGTGAATGTTGAAGTTGATTCAGAGATACGTCGGATTGGATTGGTGAAGAGGGCGAATGAAGCAAAATAAAGTAGAATAAAGCTTAAGAAGGGTGGCAGTTAATGTTAAAAGTACTAGGTTTGGCAGCTATCTTTATTATGATTATCTTATTTGAAGTGCCTAGTTTGGTTAAAAATGAAGAGTGGAAAGAGTTGACTGTCTTTTCACTCTTATTATTTATTGGTTTAGTATTAAGTATAGCGGGCATGATGGGCTTTAATTTTTCACAGTTTTATAATTGATCTATTAGCAAAAAGGCGTAAAAAATAGTTATGATATATAATTGTAAGTTAGAGCTATATATTTACTGTGAATAAGAAATAATGAATAATAATAACAAAAATTTAAACTTGCAAATATACTAAAAATGTGTATAATTAAAAACAAGAAGGTCAAAGATAGTCAAAGTTAAAGAGGGAGGGTTGATAAAAGGTGAGTAGCTTATCAGATAAGATAGAATATTATCTGAAGCAACAGTTAACTAATGGTAAGAGTTCTAACAGTATTATTAAGATCCAAAGGAATAAGATAGCTAAGAAATTTAACTGTGTCCCTTCCCAGATTAATTATGTATTAAAGACAAGGTTTAATATAGAGAATGGTTATGTAGTTGAGAGTCAACGTGGTGGAGGCGGTTATGTCAAGATTATTAAGGTTAAGCATGATTCAGACCTAGAGACTATAAAGCGATTAATAGATAAGATTGGTCGTCAGATTTCACAAAGGAAGACAAATAATATCTTGCAGCGTTTATACGAAGAAGAGATTATAACTAAACAAGAGCGAGATCTGTTACAAACAGTCTTTGATCGTAGAAATTTAAGTGTAGATTTACCAGGAAGAGATATCTTACGAGCAAAGATGCTTCGTTCAGCTCTAAAGGTATTAGCGAAGAATAACCAACATGGTCAGGAGGGGTAGCGTATGATTTGTCAAGAGTGTCAAGAACGACAGGCAACGGTACATGTAACGAAGATAATTAATAATAAGAAGAAAGAGATCTATCTTTGTGAAAAGTGTGCACAAGAAAAAGGAGAGTTGAACTTTGGGGGAGAGTCGTTCTCTTTTAATAATCTATTAAGTGGATTGTTAAATCATGATTTCAGTACTAAATCGGCTAAATCTAAGATAGATTTAGGCTATCAAGGACAGAGTGAATGTGCAAGCTGTGATTTAAGTTATAGTGAGTTCAGTAAGAGTGGTAAGCTAGGTTGTAGTGATTGCTATTTAAACTTTGAAGAACGAACTGATAAATTATTAAAGCGAATTCATGGTAGTAATAGACATACTGGAAAGGTACCTCGCAGAACCGGGGAAGTTATTAGAATGAAGAAAGAGATTCAAGGCTTGCGGGACGAGATGCAGGAGGCTGTGGAGAAGGAAGAGTTTGAAGAAGCTGCAAAGTTAAGGGATAAGATTAAAGAATTAGAGGCAGAGATTGAATAAGTGGAGGTGGAATGATGTCTTGGACAAATAAGATTAATAATACTCTTAATAAATGGATGAAGGGAGCGGGGCCTGATTCTGATGCAGTAATTAGTAGTCGAATTAGGTTAGCTAGAAACTTAGATAACTTACCTTTTCCTAATAATGCTTCTGAGGAGGATGCGCAAAAAGTAGTAAAAAGAGTAGAGAAGGTTCTAAATAAGGATGATGAATTTGGTTTAAAGTTGTTAGAGCTTGAATCTATTCCAACCTTAGAAAGAGAAGTGATGGTTGAGAAGCATTTGATTAGCCCTCAACATGCTAAACCTGGTGCTTATAAGGCTTTATCTTTAACTGATGATGAAAGTATTAGTGTTATGGTTAATGAAGAAGATCATTTAAGAATGCAGGTCTTAGTTCCTGGTCTACAGTTAGAAGATGCATGGGAGTTAGCCAATCGAGTTGATGACTTTTTGGAGTCAGAATTAAACTTTGCTTTTAATGAGAAGTATGGTTACTTGACGGCTTGTCCTACAAATGCCGGAACTGGGATGAGAGCATCGGTGATGCTGCATTTGCCAGCTTTAAGTCTAACTAGGAGAATTAATGAGGTCTTAAGGGCAACTTCACAGTTAGGTTTAGCAGTACGGGGTCTCTATGGTGAAGGGACAGAGGCGTTAGGTAATATTTATCAAATTTCTAATCAAGTAACGTTAGGTCCTACTGAGGAAGAGATTATCGAGAATTTACAAGGAGTTATTAAACAGGTTATTGAGCAAGAACGAAGTGCTCAAAAGATGTTAATGAAGAGAAGTAAGCTAGATTTAACCGATACAGTATTCCGAGCCTATGGAATCTTAAAGAATGCTTATAAAATATCAAGTAAAGAAGCGATGAAGCTGTTATCAGATGTAAGATTAGGTATAAATTTGGGGATAATAGAAGATATACCAGCTAATCTATTCAATGAATTGATGGTCTTAATTAGTGCACCAGCATTGCAGAGGTTAGAAGGAAGAGAGTTAAGTCCAGAAGAAAGTGATGAAAAGCGAGCAGAATTGATTAGAATGAGGGTTAATAATAAATGAGGCTTTTGCATTTTTAAGTAGCTTACATCAATTAATTATGCTAGAAATTTTATTATGGAATTCATTTAAATAGAGAATCGGAGGTGCTAATTATGATTTTTGGTCGTTTTACGGAGAGAGCAAGAAAAGTATTAGTTTTGGCTCAAGACGAAGCAAAACAGTTAGGGCATGGTTATGTAGGGACAGAGCATCTATTATTGGGAATATTGAATGAAGGTGAAAGTATAGCATCCAAGACTTTACAAGGTTTTGGTTTGAATTTAGAGAAGTTGAGAAAAGAGGTTAAAAAATTAATTGGTGAAAGTGATGAATCGGTTGAGGCTCAGAAATTAAACTTTACACCGCGGACTAAGAAGGTATTAAATTTAGCAATGGAAGAAGCAAGACGACTTGGTCACAATTATGTAGGAACAGAGCACTTATTACTTGGTTTAGTCAAAGAAGGTGAAGGGGTAGCATCTCGTGTTTTGAAGAATTCAGATATAGAGTTAGATAAGTTACGTAAAAAGATTGCTGATCAGTTAGGTGGTAGTAAGATTAAGCAGAGAAAGAAGAAGGATACTAAGACACCGACAATAGATGAATTTAGCCGTGATTTAACTGAATTGGCTGCTGAAGAGAAGTTAGACCCAGTAATCGGTCGAGATAAGGAGATTGAAAGAGTTATCCAAGTCTTAAGTAGAAGAAAGAAGAATAACCCTTGCTTAATTGGTGAACCTGGAGTAGGTAAGACGGCTATTGCTGAAGGGTTAGCACAGTTAATCGCTAATGATGATGTGCCAGAAACACTTATTGACAAAAGAGTTGTAGCTTTAGACTTGAGCTCTTTATTAGCTGGTTCTAAGTATCGTGGTGAGTTTGAAAAAAGATTAAAGGCGGTCATGAAAGAAATCGATGAGGCTGGCAATATAATTCTCTTTATTGATGAGTTACACAATCTTGTTGGAGCGGGAGCAGCGGAAGGTGCTATTGATGCAGCTAATATCTTAAAGCCTGCTTTGGCTAGAGGTGAATTACAATGTATCGGAGCGACTACCTTAGATGAGTATCGTAAGCATATCGAAAAGGATGCAGCATTAGAGAGAAGATTCCAGTCTATTATTGTTGAAGAGCCATCAATTGAAGAGACAGTTTCAGTTTTAAAAGGTCTGCGAGATATTTATGAGGCGCATCATAGAGTAAAAATTACAAATGAAGCAATTAAGGCAGCTGCTAATTTATCACGACGTTATATTACAGACCGCTTCTTGCCTGATAAAGCAATAGATTTAATTGATGAAGCTGGTTCTAAAGTTAGATTAAAAGAGAATACAGCTCCTCCAGAAATTAAAAATTTAAATAAAGAGTTAGAAAGAGTAGAGCAGGAGAAAGAAGCAGCAGTTAAAGCGCAAGAATTTGAAAAGGCTGCTCAACTAAGAGATAAAGAGAGGCAATTAGAAGATAAATTAGAAGCGGTTAAACAAGAATGGAAGGATAATAAAGGTAGAGATGAGGCAGTAATTACTAAGGAAGATATTGCAGCTATCGTTTCTAATTGGACCGGAGTTCCAGTGACTAAACTAACAGAAGATGAGACTGAAAAGCTACTTCGCTTAGAAGAAGAGTTACACGAAAGAATTGTCGGACAGAATGAAGCTATAGATGCGGTAGCTCAAGCAGTACGACGTGCTAGAGCAGGGTTAAAGGATCCGAAGCGACCGATTGGTTCCTTTATCTTCTTAGGTCCAACAGGGGTTGGAAAGACTGAGTTAGCTAGGACTTTAGCAGAGGTAATGTTTGATGATGAAGAAGCGATGATTAGGATTGATATGTCTGAATATATGGAAAAGCATGCTGTTTCTCGTTTGATAGGAGCTCCTCCAGGATATGTTGGTCATGAAGAAGGAGGGCAATTAACTGAGAAGGTAAGAAGAAAGCCTTATTCAGTAGTCTTATTAGACGAAATTGAGAAGGCTCATCCAGAGGTCTTTAACGCTTTATTACAGGTTTTAGAAGATGGACAATTGACTGACTCACAAGGAAGAACTGTAGACTTTAAGAATACGATTATCATCATGACTTCTAATGTAGGAGCTAATCTAATCGAGAGCCAAGGTGGATTAGGCTTTAAAACTGAAGAAGATGAGTCAGACTCCTATCAACGCATGAAGAATAAGGTGACTTCAGAGCTAAAGAAGCAATTTAGACCTGAGTTTTTAAATAGATTAGATGAAATAATTGTCTTCCATGCGTTAGACTTGGAGCATATTAAGAAGATTGTTGATTTAATGTTAGATGAGGTCTCTGAGCGGTTATTAGAAAAAGATATTAAGATTGAAGTAACCGAAGAAGCTAAAGAAGTGATTGCTGATGAAGGATTTGATAAAGAGTTTGGAGCAAGACCACTACGCCGGGCTATTAGACGTTTAATCGAAAATCCTTTCTCAGAAAAGCTGTTATCTGGTAATTTTGTTGATGGTGATAAGGTCATAATAGATGTAGAAGATGGAGGATTGACATTTAATAAAGCATAATTAAATAAGCAGATTAAGCAGAGGGATTCCCTCTGCTTAATCTGCTTATTCTACCTTGTTAATTGGGCTCAAAAATGTTATAATAAAAGTTAGTTTACAATACATAATGAAGTTTAAAAATTGATTCTAGGTGATTAATAGTGGCGAAAAAGAAGAAAAGATATGTATGTCAAGAGTGTGGACATGAAGCATTAAGATGGAACGGAAAATGCGAAGGGTGTGGAAGTTGGAATACCTTAGTAGAAAAGATTATTGATCCTAAGGAAGAAAAGGAGAAAGAAAAGAGAAAGAAAGAGTTTTTAAGTAATAATCAACCACAAAAGATTAAAGAGATTAAAGCGGCTGAAACAGAACGTTTTAAGACAAAGATTGGGGAATTGAATCGCGTCTTAGGCGGGGGAATAGTTCCTGGCTCTTTAACTTTGATTGGGGGGGCACCTGGAGTAGGTAAGTCTACTCTTTTATTACAGGTCGCCAATCAGATCAGTCTTGATTACGGTCAGGTACTATACATATCTGCTGAAGAGTCAGAGCATCAAGTAAAGTTACGAGCTGACAGATTAAATATTGCTAGTTCTAACTTATATGTTTTAGCCGAAACTAACTATTTTTCAATTGAAGAAAAGATTAAAGAAATGGAACCAGAATTAGTAATTATAGATTCTATCCAGACTATCTATAATCCAGATTATAGTTCAGCACCAGGGAGTGTTAGTCAAGTTCGTGAATGCACTAGTAAATTGATGCGTTTAGCTAAAGTTGAGAATATACCGGTCTTTTTAGTAGGGCATGTTACTAAAGAAGGTTCTATTGCCGGACCAAGGGTATTAGAGCATATGGTAGATACTGTTCTCTATTTTGATGGGGATCAGCATCATTTCTATCGTATCCTACGTGCAGTCAAGAATCGTTTTGGTTCTACTAATGAGATTGGAATCTTTGAAATGAAACAGACAGGATTAAGTGAAGTGTTGAATCCTTCAGAGCGATTTATTGCAGAAAGACCTAAGGATGTTTCTGGATCAGTAATTGTTGCTTGTTTAGAAGGAACTAGACCTATCTTAGTAGAAGTTCAATCTTTGGTGAGTTTAGCCAATTTTGGAACCCCGACAAGGGTAACTTCTGGCGTGGATCATAAGAGAGTTTCATTAATTTTAGCTGTTTTAGAAAAGAGATTAGGTTTACATATTCAAGGAGAAGATGTTCATATTAATATCGCAGGTGGAGTGCAAGTAGAAGAACCAGGTCTTGATTTAGGGCTTGCAGTGGCCATCATTTCTAGTTTTCGTGATTTGGCGATACCTAGTAATCTGCTAGTGGTTGGTGAAATAGGTCTTTCGGGTGAAATAAGAGCTGTTAATCAGGTTGAACGAAGAATTAATGAAGCTAGAAAATTAGGATTTGACCAGTTTGTAATTCCTGCTAATAATCTATCTTCTTTAGATTTAGACCCTGAAGAGTTAGATATAGAAATTTTGGGTGTTAAGCAAATTAACGAAGTGTTAGACTTGATTTTAGGAGGTGAGTAGGTTAAAGTGCAGCCTGAACAAGAGGGATTTAGAGAAGTGCTTAAATTTTTAGCTCCAGGAACTCCTTTTCGCGAAGGTTTAGAGAATATATTAAGAGCTAAAACAGGAGGATTAATAGTAGTTGGTGATAGTGAAGAGGTACTAGGGATAGTAGATGGTGGTTTTAATATTAATAGTGAGTTAACTTCTGCTCGTTTATATGAATTAGCAAAGATGGATGGAGCGATAGTTTTAAGTAGTGATTGCAAGAGAATTTTATGCGCTAATGCTCAGTTGGTTCCTGACCCGTCAATCTCTTCTATGGAGACCGGAACACGACATAGAACAGCCGAGAGAGTAGCTAAGCAGACAGGAGAGTTAGTAATTTCTATTTCACAACGAAGAGATATAATATCCTTATATAAAGATGAACAGAAGTATGTCTTAGAAGATATTAGAGTGATTCTAGCTAAAGCTAATCAAGCCATTCAAACTCTAGAAAAGTACCGTAGTGTATTAGACCAGACTTTAAATAAATTAAGTGCTTTGGAATTTCAAGATTTAGTTACAATTTCTGATGTAACAACAGTTTTGCAGAGAACCGAGATGGTTTTGCGAATTGGGAAAGAGATAGAGAGGTATATTAATGAATTAGGAACCGAAGGTCGTCTAATTAATATGCAACTAGAAGAACTATTAGCTAATGTGAAAGATGAAGGAATTCTTTTAATTAAAGATTATATCACTCAATCACAATTAGATTTAGAGGAAGATGTTGAAGAAGAGGCTAAAGAAGAAATTGAAGACTCAATAGTATCTCCAGAAGAAATTTTGGATAACATATCTGACTTTGCATCAGATGATTTAGTTAGTCTAACAACGATTAGCAAAAAGTTAGGTTATGGAGGTAATATGAGCGTTTTAGACCTTTCTGTTTCACCAAGAGGTTATCGTCTCTTACGTAAGATTCCTAGACTTCCAATGCCTGTTATTGAGAATCTGATTAAGGCTTTTGATAACTTCCAAGAAGTCCTAAATGCATCAATAGATGAGTTAGATGATGTAGATGGAGTAGGGGAAGTAAGAGCCCAAGCTATCAAAGAAGGCTTAAAGAGATTACGGGACCAAGCGTTATTAGAGCAGAGAATATATCTTTAATTGACTTTTGCGTTCAAAAATGATATAATTTAATGGGTTATTATGTATTGAATGGAGGGTTATTAATGTTTGAAGTCGGTGATAAAATAGTTTATCCTAATCATGGAGCAGGAACGATTGTTGGTATTGAAGAGAAGGAAGTCTTAGGAGAGACTAAAAAGTACTATATTATGAAGCTTCCTATTGGTGAAATGAAGGTTATGATTCCCTTAGATAATGTGGAGGATATCGGTATTAGAGAGATTATAGATTCTGAACGTGTAGAAGATGTAATTAAAGTATTAGAGCAGGAAAAGAGTGAAATGTCACAGAATTGGAATCGTAGATATCGAAGTAACACGGAAAAGATTAAAACTGGAGATATCTTTGAAGTAGCAGAGGTAGTAAGAAATTTGACTCTAAGAGATATGGAGAAAGGTTTATCAACTGGAGAAAAGAAGATGTTAAGTAATTGTAGGCAGATTTTGATTAGTGAATTAGTTCTAGCTAAAGACGAAAGTGAGGAAGAAGTTCAAGAACAGCTTGATGAACTTTTTGCTGATAGAGATGTTGAAGAAGAATAACGTCAGGCTAGCCTGACGTTTATTACTTGAGAGGAGGTGAAATAGGATGCTAACAAAGATGTTAAAGACTGTATTTACCATTGTAGGAGCAGTTATTGGTTATCAGATGGTAGATGTATTAGGGTTAGCTGAAGAGATTAACTTTAGTTTGAATAATATCGTTCAGTCAATAACTAGTAATCAAACTTATGGTATAGTAATCGGTGGTTTAATTGGTTATTTAGTTTTGCCAGTAATAATAGATAATATTTTTCAACTTGTTTTGAGTTTTGAAACTAAGATGGAGAAGATTCCTTTTCCGGATATTATTGCTGGAACTTTTGGTTTGATAATTGGTCTTATATTAGGAATTTTATTAATATTTACTTTTCCTCTATCTTCTATCCCCAAGTTTGGACTTTCCTTACAAGTCTTAGTTAATTTAACTTTGGGATATTTAGGTCTTAATTTAGCTATTAAGAAACGAGAGGAACTTTTTGAATTATTTAATAATATCTCTGGTACATTAAATAAAAAGAGTATTTTAGGGGGTAATGATGACGAAGAGCAACTTGAGGATGATAATGGTAAAACCCCATGTAAAATATTAGATACTAGTGTAATTATTGATGGCAGAATAGCAGATATTTGTCAAATACATTTTATAGATGGCGTATTGGTAATTCCTGAATTTGTTTTAGAGGAACTGCAGCATATAGCAGATTCTGCTGATGTACTAAAAAGGAATAGAGGTCGACGCGGGCTTGATATTTTAAATAAAATACAGAAAGAGTTAGATGTGCCGGTTGAAATTTATGAAGGTGATTTTGAAGAAATTGATGAGGTAGACAGTAAGTTAGTAAAATTAGCCAAGCTACTCAATGGAAAAGTAGTAACTAATGACTATAATCTTAATAAAGTAGCTGAATTACAAGGGGTCTCTGTACTAAATATTAATGAATTAGCAAATGCAGTGAAGCCTGTTGTTCTACCAGGAGAAGAGATGACAGTTAAGATTATTAAGAATGGTAAAGAGCCTGGCCAGGGAGTAGGTTATTTAGATGATGGTACGATGGTTGTAGTTGATGAAGGCAAAAACTATATTGGTGATAAGATAGATGTATTAGTAACTAGTGTATTACAGACAGCTGCTGGGAGGATGATCTTTGCTAAACCTAAAGTAGCTGAAAAGGCGTTATAGGAATTATACTTTAAATAATATTTTATAATTAAATTTTATAATTAAATTTTGAGCATAATTCGCACCGAATTTTAACATTAATAATTAATTATGCGAGACCTTAAAGTAGATAATATTAAGATAAAGGATTGGATAAGAATGGGACAAATAGTAGCTGTTATTCCTGCTGCCGGGCAAGGAAGAAGAATGAAGAGTAAGTTGAATAAACAGTATCTTTCTTTATTGAACAAACCTGTATTAGCTCATACGATTGCTGCTTTTCAAGACTCAGATTTAATTACAGAGATAATAGTAGTTACTAGAGGAGATGAGCTAGATTATTGTAAGGAAGAAGTAGTTCAAAAATATAACTTTAATAAAGTAAGTAAAGTTGTAATTGGAGGCGCTACTAGGCAAGAATCAGTCTATAATGGATTACAAGCAGTTGACTCGGCTGAATATGCTTTGATCCATGATGGAGCAAGGCCGTTGCTTACAGCAGATACTTTACGGAAGGTTATTAATCAGGTGAAGGAGTATCAAGCAGCAGGAGTAGCTGTCCCGGTTAAGGATACTATTAAGAGGATAGATGATGAAGGGTTTGTAAAAAAGACGCCTGACCGTAATGAATTATGGGCTATTCAGACGCCACAAGCTTTTAATTATGCTTTAGTTCTAAAAGCTTACAAAGAAGCTATGGCTGATGGGTTTAAAGGAACTGATAGTTCGATGCTAGTAGAGCGATTAGGAGAGAGAGTGAAGCTAGCTAAAGGGAGTTATGAGAATTTGAAGGTGACGACTCCAGAAGATTTAGTAATTGCAGAGGCAATTCTTAAAAGGAGGACATAATGAAAGTCGGAATTGGATATGATGTTCATAGACTGGTTGGTGATGAAGAATTAATTTTAGGTGGAGTTAAGATAGATTATGATTTAGGTTTAAAAGGACATTCGGATGCTGATGTTCTCTTACATGCTATTATGGATTCTATATTAGGAGCTATTGGTGCTGGTGATATTGGCAAGCATTTCCCAGATTCTAATTCTGATTATAAAGGAATCTCAAGCCTAAAACTTTTAGAAAAAGTTAATGATTTATTAACTAAAGATAATTATCAAGTTAATAATTTAGATACTATAATTATTGCTCAGGAGCCTAAGATGGCTCCTTATCTTTCCCAGATGAAGAATAATATAGCGAAAATAATAGCTATTCCGCTAAGTCAAATTAATATTAAAGCAACTACAACAGAGCAGCTAGGTTTTGTTGGTAGAAGAGAAGGGATTGCAGCTCAATCGATTGCCAGTATAATAAAGAAAGGGTGTTAAATATGTTAGTTAAAGACCTAATGGTTAAAGATGTGATCACAGTAAACGAAAATGCAACTATTGCTGAAGCTGAAAGAATTATGTCTGTACATAATATTGGTCGATTAGTAGTAGAAGATAATCTGGGAGAAGTAGTAGGGATTATAACGGATGGAGATTTAGTTAAACAGCGTGATTTTGAATTAGAAGTTAAAGAGGTTATGACTACCGAGATAATTGGGGTTACTCAAGAATATACAATCCAACAGGTTGCCCAAATCTTGTCAGATAATCAACTGGGTGGAGTGCCGGTCTTCAATAAAGATGACAAATTAGTTGGAATCATAACTACTGATGATATCGTTTCTGGTTATGTACAAGAAGAACGAGAAGCAAAGTTAAGTCCAGAAAGTTCAGCTATCTACTTAGCTATGACGAGAAGTAGAGATTATGAAAATTACTGGTTAGACAAGATTAAAGGTTATGGTTATAAGCCAGCAATTACGCAAACTGGAGCTAATGCTGAGAATTTACCGATCAAATTACGTGAAAGTGCTACAGTAGCAGCCATTGCTCGTGGTGTTGTTAGAGAAAGGATGAGAGATAAGTTAGCTATTTCTAGTGCGGTTAAAGATGCTTATACTCAACTTGACCTAATCAATCCAGGGCTAGGTGGAGGATTTAAGGTAGCTATCGTTCGTGGAGAAGGTAGAGTAGCAGTTGCTATTTTTGGTAAATTCGGTCATGCTTTAGTCGATGGACCGGAACAGGTAGCAGTGGGAATGAGTGTAATTTAACAGAAATTAGTATTATTAATCTTGAAATAAAATAATAATTAGTTTATAATATTTGTAAATATGAATCTGAAGTATAGGAAGGAGAAGACAATGAGTAATATTAGAGTAAGATTTGCACCAAGTCCTACCGGGCAGATCCATATTGGTAATATCCGTACAGCTTTATTCAATTGGTTATATGCAAAAAAAGAAGATGGGAGCTTCATTTTACGTATTGAAGATACTGATAAAGAACGTTCTACTACTGAATTTGAAGAAATTATTCATCGTGAGATGGAGTGGTTAGGTCTAGATTGGGATGAAGGAGTTAAAGTTGGTGGTGACTATGGTCCATATCGTCAAAGTGAAAGGTTAGATACTTATGAGGAATATGTAGAGAAGTTACTTGAAGAAGATAAAGCATACTATTGTTATTGCACCGAAGACGAGTTAGATGAGATGCGAGAAAGGGCTAAGGCGCAAGGCGAGGCTCCTAAGTATAATGGCAAATGTCGCGAACTGTCCATATCAGAGAAGGAAGAGTTAGAGGCAGCAGGTCGTGAACCAGTAGTTAGATTTAAGTTACCAGAAAAAGAAGAGACAGTTGTAGTGAAAGATATAATCAAAGGTGATGTAGAGTTTAGTAGCGAAGTTTTAGATGACTTTGTAATTGTTAAGTCTGATGGTATTCCAACATATAATTTTGCAGTAGTAATTGATGATCATTTGATGGAAATTAGTCATGTTATTCGTGGTGAAGATCATCTATCTAATACGCCAAAGCAGATCTTGATATATGAAGCTTTAAATTGGGATACGCCTAAATTTGCTCATTTATCAATGATTTTAGGTTCAGATAAGTCGAAATTAAGTAAAAGAAGCGGTGAAGCATATGTCTATGTCAGCCAGTATCGGAAACGAGGTTATCTTCCAGAGGCTTTGATTAACTTTTTATCCTTATTAGGCTGGTCGCCGGAGAATGATGAAGAGATATTTACTATTGATGAGATAGTTAATAGATTTTCTATGGATAGAGTAACGAAGAGCTCTGCTGTCTTCGATGTAGAGAAGTTAAATTGGATGAATAGCCACTACATCAAAGAAGCCGACTTAGATAGAATCATTGATTTAGCTATTCCATATTTAAAAGATGGAGGATATGTTGACGATGAATTAATTTCCGAAAAGAGAGAATGGATTGCTAAAATAGTAGATTTAGTACGTGATTCGTTAGATTATGTGGCTCAGATCGTTGATCACGTTGATATTTTCTTTGGTGAAATGGAGTATGAAGACAAAGAAGAAGTAATAGAATGCTTTCAGCAAGAAGATGTTGATCTAGTATTAGAAACACTACGTGATAGATTAAGAGCCTTAGAAGATTATAGTCCAGAATCAGTCCTAGAAGAAATGCGAGCTATCTTAAAAGATTTGCCAGTAGGAGGAAGGTTATTCTTCCATCCAGCTAGATATGCCATAACCGGAAAAGGTTCCGGCCCTGAATTATATCATGTGGTATCAATCTTAGGTAAAGAAGAAACAGTAAAAAGAATTGAACAATCTTTAGATTTGATTTCATAATTAATTGGTGTTAGTCATTTAAAATGCACTGAGCCTTCTTTTAAATACGAATAGATGGCTCAGCACTAGCGCATTGAGCGTGTCAGCAATTAATTATGCGGAAATCCAAATGCTATGACCAGAAAAGTAAACCAACAGCTTTCTTTACAGAGAGGAGACATCATTGGCTGGAAGTGTCTCTAAGAAAGGATTGGTTGAAGTGCATCTGTGAGCTTCATGCCTGATAATTAGTAGGGTATGACGGTTAGTGAACCGTTAAAAGACTATTGAGGGAATCAGGTTGACTTTAGTAAGTCAGTCTGGTTAAAATCAGAGTGGAACCGCGGACCTTTCGCCTCTGTAGTTTATCTACAGTGGG
The DNA here is from genome assembly GCF_900114655.1 of Candidatus Frackibacter sp. WG13. Classification (GTDB taxonomy): domain Bacteria; phylum Bacillota; class Halanaerobiia; order Halobacteroidales; family Acetohalobiaceae; genus Frackibacter. The sequence continues at coordinate 112,661 of NZ_FOTT01000004.1, read as the reverse complement.
GGGGAGGTCTTTTTATTTGCTGTAAGGAGTTTTGAACTTTAAACTGACACTGACAACTGACACTGACTACTGACACTGACTACTGACACTGAAAACTAAAAAAGGAGGAGTTTATATGTTTAAGATAATTAAGTCAGATATTGATGCTGTCTTTGAAAGAGATCCGGCGGCTAAAGGGATATTAGAAGTTATGACTTATGCAGGTTTACATGCTATTCTGATGCATCGGCTTGCTCATTGGCTATATAATAAGGGTTTTTCATTTCTATCACGGGTGATTTCCCAAGTTAGTAGGTTTTTTACTGGTATCGAAATTCACCCTGGGGCTCAGATAGGTAACGGTTTCTTTATTGACCACGGAATGGGAGTGGTTATCGGTGAGACTACAGAAGTTGGGGATAATGTAACTCTCTATCAAGGTGTAACCTTAGGAGGGACTGGAAAAGAAGATGGCAAACGGCACCCGACTTTAGGAGATAATGTCATGGTAAGTGCAGGCGCTAAAGTCTTAGGTTCGATTGAAATTGGGGATAACGTTAAGATTGGAGCCGGGGCAGTTGTACTAGATCCAATACCAGATAATGCTACAGTCGTTGGAGTTCCAGGAAGAGTAATAATTCGTAATGGAAAGCGAGTGAGAGGTGAGATAGATTTAGAGCATGGTGACCTCCCAGATCCAGTAGAAGAGATGTTGAAATGTATGAATCGCAGAATAGAAAAGTTAGAGAAAAAGTATAATAACTTAAGTGCAGATTAAAGAAGGGAATTAGGCTTTAAATGAATAATAGAATTAAAAGGAAAGTAATAATTTAAGGAGTGTTGTAATTATGGCATTACAGATATATAATACATTAACTAAACAGAAAGAAGAGTTCAAACCAGTTGACCCAGAAAAAGTTAAGATCTATTCATGTGGACCAACGGTATATGACTACTTTCATATTGGCAATGCTAGGGCTTTTGTAGTTCCTGATATTCTTAAGAGATACCTTGAGTATAAAGGCTATAATGTATTTCATGTTATGAATTTTACTGATATAGATGATAAGATGATAAAGCGAGCTAATAAAGAGGGGGTAAGTATTAAAGAATTGGCAGATAGGTTTATAGATGCCTATTTTGAAGATACTAAGAAACTGAATATAAAAGAAGCAGACGTATATCCACGAGCAACTGATTATATTGAAGATATCATAAAACTACTTAAAAGATTAGAAGAAGAAGGTTATGCTTATGAAGTTGATGGTGATATCTTTTTTGAGGTTAAAAAGTTTGCTGATTATGGAAAACTATCTAACCAAAACTTAGAAGAACTTGCTTCAGGGGCTAGAATAGAAGTTAATGAGCAAAAAAAAGATCCCTTGGACTTTGTCCTATGGAAAAGAAGCAAAGAGGGTGAACCAGCATGGGACAGCCCATGGGGGCCAGGACGTCCTGGTTGGCATACAGAATGTTCAGTGATGTCTAGGCATTATTTGGGTGATAAATTTGACTTCCATACTGGAGGAATTGATTTAGCCTTTCCACATCATGAAAATGAGATAGCTCAAAGTGAAGCAGTCAATGGAGAACAGGTAATTAATTATTGGGTGCATAATGGCTATGTTAATGTAGATGGAGAGAAGATGTCAAAGTCATTAGGGAACTTCTTTACGACTAGAGATATTCTTAAAGATTATAGTCCAGATGTAGTTCGGTTCTTCTTAATCTCTAATCACTATCGTAGTCCAATTAACTTTAGTGATGTTGAATTAAATGATGCTAAAAAGAGCCTACGGCGACTTAGAAATACAGTTGCTAGAATTCATAAATTAATTCCAGATAATAAGGTCGAAATAGATGCTGGTAATCAAAAAGAAGTTGAAGCAATCGAAAGAGCAATTGATGATAAGAGAGTAAAATTTGAAGAGGCCATGGATGATGATTTAAATACTGCATTGGCAATTGCTAGCCTTCATGAATTGGCAAAGAAGATAAATATCTTTGTTAATGATTCTGAATTTGAAATCAATAAGGCAACAGTTATGGTTTTAGAGAAGGCTTATAATACTTTTGAAGAATTAGGGAGTATTCTAGGTATTGAGTTAAGGCCAGAGTTAAAAGAAGAAGGGAATAAATTGATTCCTCCTTTAATAGAACTATTATTAGAGATAAGAGAAGAGGCCAGAGAAGAACAGAATTGGGATTTAGCTGACAAGATTAGGGATGAATTAAAAGAGTTAGGAATTACAATAAAAGATAGACCACAAGGAACAGAATGGGAGATCGAATAGGAGGCGAAATGATGTTTCGTGACTTACTAGATTTACCAGATAGACCTCAATTGTTGTCATCAGGGATTATGGCTTATATTGGTGATAGTATCTATGAAGTTTTTATACGTTCTTACTTAATAGAAAAAGGAATTCGGAAGAATAATGAACTGCATAAAACCGCAATTAAATATGTGAATGCTGAAGCACAAGCATCTTTATTAAAGGAAATAAAGTCTTCTTTAACAGAAGAAGAGAAGATAATAGTTCGTCGTGGACGCAATTCAAGTTCAGGGCAAGTACCTAAAAATACTGATGTAGTTGATTATAGGCATAGTACTGCTTTTGAAGCATTAATTGGTTATCTATATTTAGAAGGTGAAGAAGAACGCTTACAAGAAATATTAACTGAAATAAAGGCTAAAATTGAGGAATTATAGAGGGAGTTGGCAAATAATGCAGGAAACAAATTTAAATATCAAATTAATTAATTATACACCGAATCCAGAAAGAACAGTAGCTGCTGCTGCGAGATTATGTTATTCTCCAGTAGGGGCTAATAAGTTAGTAGAAGAGATGACGGATAAAGAGATAGAAGATTTGTTAGCGATTATTCTTGGTAATAGACACTATTCTACCCTAGAACATGTTAGTTTTACTTTTGCTATTGAAGGGATTTCAAGAGTTACCAGCCATCAGTTAGTAAGACATAGATTAGCTAGTTATAGTCAGCAGAGTCAAAGGTACGTGCGTGAAAAAGAACAATTTGACTATATTATACCAGATAAAATTAAGGGAGATAAAGAATTAGTTGAAATCTTTGAAGAGAATATGTGGCAGCAACAGCAAAAATATGATGAATTAACGAAAAAATTAATGGAAAATGGATACCAAGAAAAAGAAGCGATTGAAGCGGCACGGTATCTCTTGCCTAATGCTACAGAGACTAAGATAGTTGTAAGCATGAATGCCAGAAGCTTACTCCATTTTTTTGAAGTGAGGTGCTGTGAACGAGCACAAAAAGAGATTAGAAAGATGGCAAGAGAGATGTTAAGGCAGGTAAAAGATATAGCGCCGATCATCTTTAATAGTGCTGGACCTCTTTGTGAAACTGAAAGACGATGTAAAGAAGGTAAAATGAGTTGTGGACGTTTAAATAAAATAACATCTAAAGGAGTAGATAATACTAATGAATAAAATTGAAGGTAGAAATCCTGTTTCAGAAGCGCTGAAGGCTGGTAGAAGGTTAGATGAAATTTTAGTCTACCGCAATGCGAAGGGAATGGGGGAGCTAATAGATAGAGCAAAGAAAGAAGGTATTAAGGTTAGGGAAGTTTCTAAAGAAGAGTTAGATAGTTTAGCTGAATCTTATTCTCATCAAGGGATAATAGCTTTTGGTGAGCCAATCGATTATCTTTCGTTAGAAAATTTGATAAGTCAAGCCTATCGAAATGTTGATGATCCATTATTTATTCTGTTAGATGAAGTCCAGGATCCTCATAATTTGGGGTCAATTTTGAGAACTGCTGATGCAGTAGGGGCTCAAGGAGTAATTATTCCAGAACGAAGGAGTGCTGGTCTAACGCCGGCCGTAGCAAAAGCTTCAGCAGGTGCAATTGAATATGTACCAGTAGCACAAGTTACTAATTTGGTCAGAGCTATGAAAAAGTTGAAGGATAATAAGTTTTGGATTGCTGGGGCTGATATGGATGGTGACCAAGTCTGCTATCAAGCTAATTTGACTGGGCCTTTAGGTATTGTAATCGGTAGTGAAGGTTCGGGAATGCGTCGTTTGGTTAAAGAGACTTGTGACTTTATAATTAAACTACCAATGGGGGGCAGCGTTAGCTCTTTGAATGCTTCTGTAGCAGGAGCATTATTAATGTATGAGGCATTACGCCAGCGAGAATATCAGAATTAATATTTGATTAGGGAGTATATATATGAAAAAAGTATGGCAAATTTCATTAATTATCTTATTATTACTCTTTTCTATCGGGGTGGGCACAATATTAGGAATGCATATCTTCTTTAAACAGAACCAGAATATAATCTTTTCTGGTGTTACAATAGAAGGATATAACTTTAGTGGTTTAAATAGAGCTGAAGCTAAAGAACGTTTAAAGAAGATTACTAAACCTATTTTAAATAAAGATATTATTCTAGAAGGGGAAGAAGATAGTTGGTTATTGGACCCAGGGAGCATTAAACTTAAATTCAAAATAGAAGAAGCAGTGAATAAAGCATTTGCTATAGGTAGAAAGGGTAACTTAGTCCAGAGAAGTATAGAAGTCTGGCAAACTGATAAATATGGTGAAGAAATAGATTTAAGGATGTCTTATAGTGACAAAATATTAGAAGAAGAATTGATGGCAATTGGTAAAGAAATTAATAGTAGCATGAAAAATGCTTATATGGATCTAGAAACTAAGCAAGTGATTAAAGCTAAGCATGGGAGAAAGTTAAATATAGAAAAATCAAAGATGAAGATTGTTAAAAGATTATCTAATCTAGAAGACCTCCCGATTAGGTTAGTAATCGAAGAGATAAAACCGGAAGTAAATGAAGAAGATTTAAAAGAGTTAGGACTGACTAATCAAATAAGCACTTATTTGACTGAATTTAATACTACTAAGAAAGGTCGAGTAGAGAATATTAAGCTAGCTAGTCAAAAGATTAATGGCACTTTATTAAAACCTGGTGAATCTTTCTCTTTTAATGATCGAGTCGGGCCTAGAACCTTAACAACAGGATTTAAAGAAGCGATAGAAATAGTTAATCAGGAGTTTGTTACAGGTATTGGAGGCGGGGTTTGTCAGGTGTCCAGTACTCTTTATAATGCAGTTCTATTAGGGGATTTTAAAGTTTTAGTACGTCAGAATCATTCTCGCCCAGTAAGTTACGTTCCGTTAGGAAGAGGAGCTACTGTCTATTATGATTACTTAGATTTTGAGTTTAAGAATAATACTTCGGCTCCGATTATGATCTTATCAAAAGTAAAGGGAAATCGCTTAAGAATGAGTATTATGGGGCAAGAAAGAGACTACCAGGTAGAGATTTTTACTAGTGAGCCTGAAGTCATAGAATATGAAGAAGTTAAAAAAGTAGATCCATCCCTCCAAAATGACGAACAAAAGCTAGTTCGAAGAGGTAAGAATGGTTATCGAGTTACAGTTAAAAAACGTATTATCAGTAATAATCAAGTTTTAAAAGAGGTAATAGTGTCATAAGATAGATATCAACCGGTAGATCAAATTATTAAGGTTACCGGGAAGTAGAAAGAAAGGAATAAGTTACAACCCATAAATTTCTTGACTTCAAAGAATAACATAAGTTATAATTAACAATGTGATTGCGAAACGAAGAATTGACTTTAAAGTATACTGCAGTATCTATCTACCATAATACCAGGGGGGATTTGGGTGAACGCACATTTAAAGAGAAAGAAGTATAAGACCTATAAAGATATGACAGATGATGAAATTGTAAAATGTGCTCAGAAGGGTAGTCAACTGGCTATAGAGTACTTACTTAAAAAGTACAAGAACTTTGTACAAAATAAGGCGCGTTCATACTTTTTAGTAGGAGCTGACCGGGATGATATAGTACAAGAAGGTATGATTGGGTTATATAAAGCCATTCGAGACTATAGGATTGATAGACTTGCTTCATTTCGTGCATTTGCAGAATTATGTATCACAAGACAGATAATTACTGCTATTAAGGCTGCCACTCGTCAGAAACACCAACCTCTGAACTCTTATGTTTCTTTGAACAAGCCTATCTATAATCAAGAATCGACTAGGACATTATTAGATGTATTACAAGGTGAAAAGTTAACTAATCCTGAGGATCTATTTATTAGTCAGGAAGCCTATGAATTATTAGAAACTAGTATTAAAGAGATGTTAAGTGATTTAGAAAAGAATGTCTTATTAGAATATTTAAAAGGAAAGACATACGAAGAAATTGCGAAGGCTTTAGATAGACATGTTAAGTCTGTAGATAATGCTCTTCAAAGAGTAAAAAGAAAGTTAGAAGAATTCTTAGAAAAGCATGATATTTAGAGTAAATTGGATAAAGAATAAGGATAAGTAATATAAAATGAAATATTAGATAATATTAATTAATGAAATTTTTAAAAAGAATAAAATTAATCTTGATTTCTAACAATAAAAGACATATAATGATTATTGTGTGTGTCCGCCCACGTAGCTCAGTCGGTAGAGCACATCCATGGTAAGGATGAGGTCACCGGTTCAAATCCGGTCGTGGGCTCCACTTTAATAGTTGACAGTGAAGCCCAATAAAAAGCCTTCGAATTAAAAGCAGAGTATACCATAGGCTTGCGACCAGCTTTGAAGTTTTATTATATAGTTAACAACAGGTGGCTAGTTTAGTAGTCACCTGTTAATTATAGATTCTAATATTAGGTTCACGGTTTCAATTAATAAATATAATACATAATCTAATTCAATATTAAGGGAAAATTAAGGAGGATGAAAAGAATGTCAAAAGAAAAGTTTGAAAGAAACAAACCACATGTTAACATTGGTACTATCGGTCACGTAGACCATGGTAAGACAACAACAACAGCAGCGATTACAAAGGTATTAGCAAAAGGAGGAGAAGGGTCTTCTAACTTTGAAGATATCGATAATGCTCCAGAAGAGAAGGAAAGAGGAATTACAATTGCGACTTCTCACGTAGAGTATGAGACAGCAAATCGACACTATGCTCACGTAGACTGTCCAGGACACGCTGACTATGTAAAGAATATGATTACTGGTGCAGCACAGATGGACGGAGCGTTATTAGTAGTATCTGCTGCAGACGGACCAATGCCACAGACAAGAGAGCACTTATTATTAGCTCGTCAGGTAGGTGTACCGAACATAGTAGTATTCTTAAATAAAGCAGATATGGTAGATGACGAAGAGTTAATCGAATTAGTAGAGATGGAAGTAAGAGAATTATTAAACGAATATGAATTTGCAGGAGACGAAGCTCCAATCGTAGTTGGGTCTGCTCTAAAGGCTCTAGAATGTGCCTGTGGAGATAGAGACTGTGAATGGTGTGGACAGATTATGGAACTAATGGATGCTGTAGATGAGTATCTACCAGAACCAGAAAGAGATACAGACAAGCCGTTCTTAATGCCGGTAGAAGATGTATTTACAATTAAAGGTCGAGGTACAGTAGCTACTGGTAGAGTAGAGAGAGGTAAGTTACACCCAGGTGATGAGATTGAAGTTATCGGAATTAAAGATACACAAGAAACAGTTGTTACAGGAGTAGAGATGTTCCGTAAGCTATTAGATGAAGCAGTAGCAGGAGATAACATTGGAGCATTATTAAGAGGACTTAATAGAGAAGATATCGAAAGAGGTCAGGTATTAGCAGAGCCAGGAACGATTACTCCTCATACTAAGTTTAATGCAGAGGTTTATGTATTAGGTAAAGATGAAGGAGGAAGACATACTCCATTCTTCGATGGATATAGACCACAGTTTTATTTTAGAACTACAGACGTAACTGGTGATATCAACTTACCAGAAGGGGTAGAGATGGTAATGCCAGGAGATAATATCGAGATGGAAGTAGAATTAATTACTCCAATCGCCATGGAAGAAGGATTAAGATTTGCAATTCGTGAAGGCGGTAAGACTGTAGGAGCTGGAGTTATTACTGGAATTATTGAATAAATTAGGATAAAAATTAGATAAATGCTTTATACTATAAAAAGCGGGTAGACTAATACCTGCTTTTTATTTCGTTTTAAAGTTTTGAATTTAATAAGTATGTTGACTTTTAGTTTAAAATGTGATACAGTAAATAAGGTGTTGACTAAGGAACTAAATTAAGATTGACCTTGTGTTTGTTTGAGGGGGTGGCATTTTAATGCGTGAAACAATTACTCTAGCTTGCGAAGAATGTGGCCAGCGTAATTATTCAACTACAAAGAATAAGTCTAATACTCGTGACAGATTAGAACTGAAGAAGTATTGTAGATTTTGCGGAGATCATACTGTTCACAAAGAGACTAAATAATGTTTTTGAAGTAAGGATGTGAGATAATGGCTGAAGAAAGCACATTAGGCAAAATCAAGAGATTCTTTCGTGAAGTTAAGGCTGAACTTAAAAAGGTAAATTGGCCCAACCAAGAAGTCTTGATCTCGTATACAACGGTTGTAATTGCAACCGTCTTAATTGTAGCTATTTTTATTGGAGGAGTAGACCTTATCTTTTCTAAAATAATTACTCCATTAGTACTTAACTAAGAATTAATTGATCCATCGATCTTTATTTAAATAAGGGGGTGCAGGTCCATACAGGACTACCTTTATTATGAGTGATGAGCGAGAATGGTATGCTATACACACTTATTCAGGTCATGAAAACAAGGTTAAATCTAACCTGGAAAAGAGAGTTACAACTACAGGGATGGATGAAAAGATATTTGATATTTTAATTCCGTCTAAAGACAAAGTTAAGGTAAAAGATGGTAAAAAAACTATGTCTAAAGAAAAGTTCTTTCCGGGTTATGTCTTAATTGAAATGATCATGGATGATGATTCCTGGTATGTAGTGAGGAATACACCAGGTGTAATTGGGTTTGCCAGTTCAGGAACTAAACCGGTTCCTGTGACTGACGCTGAGGTTAACTCTATCTTAAAACAGATGGGGGTTGAAAGGCCTCAGGTTGAAATAGATTTAGAGGTTGGCGACGAAGTAAGAGTTATTGATGGTCCTTTTGAGAACTTTGTAGGAGATATTCAAGAAATAGATTTAGATAAAAGCAAATTGACTGTTCTAGTTTCAATGTTTGGTCGTCAGACCCCAGTGGAACTAGACTTTCATCAAGTGGAAGAAGTTTAAGGAGGTGTAAGTAGATATGGCTAAAAAAGTTGTAGGTAATATTAGTTTACAGATTCCTGCAGGTAAAGCTAATCCGGCTCCACCAGTTGGTCCAGCTTTAGGACAGCATGGAGTTAATATTATGGAGTTTTGTAAAGCATTCAATGCTAAGACTGCTGACCAGGCTGGTAATATTATACCGGTTGAAATTACTGTTTATGCTGACCGTTCTTTTGATTTTATTACTAAGTCACCGCCTGCTGCTGATTTACTTAAGAAGGCAGCTGGACTTGAAACAGCATCTGGTGAGCCAAATATCAATAAAGTGGGTACTGTTACTAAAGATGATTTAAAAGAGATCGCAGAAACCAAGAAAGAAGACTTAAATGCTGCTAGTTTAGAAGCAGCAATGAGTATGATTGCAGGTACTGCTCGGAGTATGGGACTTGTAGTAGAAGATTAATGATTTTACGCTGTGGGAGGATAATCCGATTACCACAAAGGAGGAGAATTTAAATGTCAAAAAGATATACAGAAGCTTTTGATAAAGTTGATAGAGAAAAAGTATATCAGCCAGAAGAAGCTTTAAAATTAGCACAAGAAACAGCAACAGCAAACTTTGATGAGACTATTGAAGTAGCAATTAAGTTAGGGATTGATCCGAATAAGAATGACCAACAACTAAGAGGTGCTCTGGTATTACCAGAAGGAACTGGACAAGATGTAAAAGTAGTAGTATTTGCCCAAGGAGAAAAAGCAAAAGAAGCTGAAGAAGCAGGTGCTGACGTAGTTGGTGCTGAAGATTTAGCTGAAAAGATTGAAGATGGTTGGTTAGACTTCGATGTTGCGGTAGCTACTCCAGATATGATGAGCGTTGTTGGAAAGTTAGGAAGAATTCTAGGACCGCAGGGATTAATGCCAAATCCTAAAGTGGGTACTGTGACTTTTGACTTAGAGAAGGCAATCAAGGAGCTTAAGGCTGGTAAAATTGAATATCGTGCTGATAAAGATGGGAATGTTCATTTGCCGCTAGGGAAAGCTTCATTTGCTACAGAAGCATTATTTGAAAATTTCAAAGCTATATTTGATGAAATTATTAGATCAAGACCAAGTGGTGCTAAAGGGCGTTATTTGTTAACTATTACTGTTTCGGCAACTATGGGTCCAGGAGTGAAGGTTGATCCGCAAGTTGTTCGTAATATGTTTGTTTAATATTTGAATTGAACTTGATTTTAAATTAAATTTATAACTTTGAAGAATAAGTTAATTTATTTTAAATAATATTTGACTTAATAAGATTCCTATGTTATAATTCCATTTGTGAGTCAAAAATAATTGAATACTGAAATTGACAGCTGTAGACAGTGGGTGCTTGCAAAAGCTTAAATTAACCCACCGAGGCGGGGATAGAGAATATGCTGTTCTAGTTTGCTGCATTAATTCTCTTATGATAGAATTGTTCTTAGGTCTCCAGTTGTCTGCGGAGGCTTTTTTTAGTTTGAAAGGGGAGGTGGAGATATGCCTAGTCGTGAAAAAGAATTGGTTGTTGAAGAGTTGACAGATAAATTTAATAAATCTAAAGCTGCAGTCTTAACAGATTATTGTGGTTTAAATGTAGCAGAAATTACTGAATTACGAGCTAAATTGAGAGAAGCGGGTGTTGACTATAAGGTAGCTAAGAATACATTGGCTCGCATGGCTGCTAAGAATGCTGAACAAGAAGCTGTTCATGAGTACTTAACTGGTCCAACAGCTATTGCGTTTTCTGAAGAGGATCCGGTAGCTCCAGCTAAAGTTTTATCTGAATTTGCTGAAGATCATGAAGCGTTAGAGATTAAAGCTGGAATTTTAGACGGAGATGTAATAAGTTTAGAACAGATTGAAGCATTAGCTGACATACCACCACGTGAAACATTACTTGCTCAAGCATTAGCTAATATGAAGGCACCAATCAATGGTTTGGTGAATGCTTTAAACGATCCAATTAGAAGTATAGCTCGCATTTTAAATGCTATTAAGGAAGAAAAAGCAGAGTAAGTTCTTTTAATAAATTTTCAAATAAAGATAGGTTTAAGTTTTAACTTAAATTTAGATCTTATTTTGCAAGAAATTTTGGTAAGGAGGTGAAGATAATGACTAAAGAAGAAATTATTGAAGCTATTGAGGACATGTCTGTTCTTGAACTAGCTGAATTAGTTGAAGAGTTAGAAGAGAAGTTTGATGTTTCTGCTGCTGCTCCAGTTGCTATGGCAGGTGTTCCTGCTGCTGGCGGTGCTGCAGGTGGCGAAGAAGAGCAAACTGAATTTGATGTAGTTATTACTTCTGCTGGTGATAAGAAAATCAAAGTAATTAAGGCCGTAAGAGAGGTAACTGATTTAGGTCTTAAAGATGCTAAGGGACTTGTTGATGATGCACCTAGTGCTGTTAAAGAAGGTGTTGAGAAAGAAGAAGCAGAAGAGGTTAAAGAGAAGCTTGAAGAAGCTGGTGCTACAGTAGAACTTAAGTAGTTCTAAGTTTGTGATTATAAATTAAAGATATAGAAATAGATAATAAAAGCACTCTGTTAAGGTATAGCAGGGTGCTTTTTTACCTTATCAGAAAAAGACAAATAATCTCTTGACATTATTTGAATATTATGTTACCATTATTAATTGTTATGGGAATGATAAAATGTGGGGAATATACCATTTATCAGTCTTGATTATAAATTTTTAAGTTATAGTCAAATAAAAACGTATATTTGTAATTAAAATAGCCAAGAATATTATTGTTGTTATAACTGAGAATCAACTTAGTATCTAATGGCTTTATTTTTATTTATAAATTTCTATATATGATGTTTTAGATTATGTAAGTGTTGTTGGCTTTAGTCTGAGAAAACTAGCGGAGGTGAATTGTTTTATGGCCAAACCGGAAAGCTCTCTTAGGCGCCAAAGGAGAAGCTTTGCTAAAATTGAAGAAGCAATGGAAGTACCGTATTTACTTGAGACACAGAAAGAATCATATGATTGGTTCTTAAAGATTGGGCTTTTAGAGATGTTTAATGAGATTTCACCTATTCACGATTTTTCAGAGAACTTAGTCTTAGAGTTTATTGATTACTCTTTAGGAGAACCTAAGTATGATGAGATTGAAAGTAAGAATCGTGATGTGACTTATGCTGCACCCCTCCAAGTTAAGGTTAGATTAATTAACCAGGAGACTGGTGAAGTAAAAGAGCAGGAAGTCTTTATGGGTGATTTCCCTCTAATGACCGACAAAGGAACTTTTATTATTAACGGTGCTGAAAGAGTTATTGTTAATCAGCTTATTAGATCTTCTGGAGTATACTACGGAGGAGAGATGACAAAAGATGGTCGTCAACTCTATACTGGTAGTATTATTCCTAATCGTGGAGCATGGATTGAGTTCGAATATGATAAGAAGCGAATCATTGCTGTTAGAGTTGACCGAACTCGGAAGATGCCATCTACTGTATTATTTAGAGCCTTAGGTTATGGTACAGATGCTGAATTGATTGATTTATTTGGTGATCATGAAGTAATCCACGATACACTTGAACGTGATAGCACAGAGAATAGGGAAGAAGCTTTGATTGAGCTTTATAAGAAGTTAAGACCTGGAGAACCACCAACAGTAGAGAGTGCAGAAAATCTATTGGAGTCTTTCTTCTTTGACCCTAAGCGATATGATTTAGCTCGCGTAGGTAGATATAAAATTAATAAAAAATTAGGCTTAGATGTAGACCCAGATAAGAGAACATTAACTAAAGAAGATATTGTAGAGACCGTAAAATATTTAGTTAAATTAGTTAATGATGATGATGATGCTTATGTTGATGATATTGACCATTTAGGTAATCGACGTTTGAAGACTGTAGGAGAACTATTACAGAATCAGTTTAGAATTGGACTTTCTCGTATGGAGAGGGTAATTAGAGAGAGGATGACTATTCAAGATATTGATGTAATTACTCCTCAAGCTTTAATCAATACGAGACCAGTAGTGGCTGCTATTAAGGAGTTCTTTGGCAGTAGTCAGCTGTCACAATTTATGGACCAGACGAACCCAATGTCTGAGTTAACTCATAAAAGAAGGATGAGTGCGTTAGGACCAGGAGGTTTGAGTAGAGAACGGGCTGGATTCGATGTTCGAGATGTTCATCATACTCATTATGGAAGAATATGTCCGATTGAGACTCCTGAGGGACCAAATATCGGTCTGATTGGTTCGCTCTGTATCTATGGAAAGACAAATGAATTTGGATTTATTAAGACGCCATATCGTAAAGTAGTAGACGGTAAGGTTACCGATGAAGTAGAGTACATAACAGCTGATGAAGAAGAAGGTTATATCATTACTCAGGCTAATGAACCTATCGATGAAGATGGTAATTTAGTTAATGATAGAGTGAATGTTAGGTATCGTGAGGACATTCTAAAGGTTAATAAAGAGAAAGTAGACTATATGGACGTTTCGCCAAAACAGATTGTTAGTGTTTCTGCGGCCTTAATTCCGTTCTTAGAGAATGATGATGCTAACCGAGCCTTAATGGGGGCTAATATGCAACGACAAGCGGTACCTTTATTAAGAACTGATGCTCCTTACGTAGGAACAGGAATTGAATATGAAGCTGCCAAAGATTCTGGAGCAACGGTAGTTGCTAAGAATAGTGGCGAAGCTATGAAGGTAAGTGCAGATAAGATTTTAATTAAGACAGATGACGGTAAGGTAGATAAATATAAATTAGATAAGTTTGTTCGTTCTAACCAAGGTACATGTATTAATCAAAAGCCTATTGTGCGTAAAGGAGATAGGGTAAATGAAGGAGATATTATTGCGGATGGCCCTGCTACTGATAAAGGTGAGTTAGCATTAGGGCGTAATTGTATGATTGCGTTTATGCCTTGGGAAGGTTATAACTATGAGGATGCAATTTTAATTAGTGAAAAGTTAGTTAAAGAGGATGGACTAACTTCAATTCATATTGAAGAACATGAAGCTGAAGCTCGGGATACTAAATTAGGTCCAGAAGAGATAACTAGAGATATACCTAATGTTGGCGAGGATGCTCTTAAAGATTTAGATGAACGAGGGATTATTCGTCCTGGTGCTGAGGTAGTTCCTGGCGATATTCTAGTAGGAAAGGTAACACCAAAGGGTGAGACCGAACTATCTGCTGAAGAACGTCTGTTAAGAGCTATATTTGGAGAAAAAGCACGTGAAGTAAGAGATACATCTCTAAAGGTACCACATGGAGAGACTGGAATTGTAGTTGATGTTAAAGTCTTCACTAGAGAAGATGGTGACGATTTAAAACCAGGAGTTAATAAGTTAGTCAGAGTCTATATTGCTAATAAGCGTAAGATTTCTGTCGGTGATAAGCTAGCTGGTCGCCATGGTAATAAAGGAGTTATCTCTAGAATTTTACCTGAGGAAGACATGCCTTACTTACCAAATGGAGAGCCAGTAGAAGTAGTGCTTAATCCATTAGGGGTACCATCTAGAATGAACTTAGGTCAGGTATTAGAAACTCATTTAGGAATGGCAGCTAAAGCATTAGGGGTTCATGTAGAGACACCGGTCTTTAACGGTGCTACAGAGCAAGATGTTGAAGATGCGTTAGAGGAAGCAGGGTTAGCCAGAGATGGTAAGACTGAACTATATGATGGAAGAACCGGAGAAAAGTTCGAAGAAAGAGTAACAGTAGGTTATATGTATATCTTAAAGCTACATCATTTAGTTGACTCTAAGATTCATGCTCGGTCTACAGGACCATACTCTTTAGTAACTCAACAACCACTAGGAGGTAAGGCGCAGTTTGGTGGTCAGCGTTTTGGTGAAATGGAGGTTTGGGCATTAGAAGCATATGGTGCTTCCTATTCATTACAAGAAATGCTTACAGTTAAGTCTGACGACGTTGTAGGTAGAGTGCAGACTTATGAATCAATAGTTAAAGGTGAGAATATACCGGAGCCTGGTATTCCTGAATCCTTTAAAGTATTGATTAAAGAGATGCAGAGTATTGGACTTGATGCTAGAGTCTATTCTGAAGATGATGAAGAGTTAGAGATTGGTGAAGATGAGGAAGCTGTTAGTGATACAACTAAAAAATTAGGTTTAGATATAGATGATAGTGATGGTGAGGAAGATGACGAATAGAAGAATTTTAGTTTTAAATTATCGAAACTAAAAAAGGGGGAGTGGCCCTTGCTGAATGTAAATAATTTTGATTCTATGAGAATTGGTTTGGCTTCACCGGAAAAAATTCGTAACTGGTCTAGTGGAGAAGTTAAAAAGCCAGAAACTATTAATTATAGAACTTTGAAACCAGAAAAAGAAGGCCTCTTCTGTGAAAAAATCTTTGGACCAACAAAAGATTGGGAATGTCATTGTGGAAAGTATAAACGAGTTAGATATAAAGGGGTTGTCTGCGACCGATGTGGTGTAGAGGTTACTCGTTCTAAAGTACGGAGAGAACGAATGGGTCATATCGAATTAGCAGCGCCTGTTTCACATATCTGGTACTTTAAAGGGATTCCTAGTAGGTTAGGTTTAATTATGGATATGTCTCCGCGTTCATTAGAGAAAGTTCTATATTTTGTTTCTTATATTGTAATTGAACCTGGGGAGACGCCATTAAGTAATAAGCAGTTATTAAGTGAGAGTGAATATAGAGAGGCACGTATTAAGCACGGTAATGAGTTTAAGGCTGGTATGGGTGCAGAAGCTGTAAAAGAGATATTAAGAAATATGGATTTAGATAAAGAAGTTAAAGAATTAAAAGC
This sequence comes from Candidatus Frackibacter sp. WG13, assembly GCF_900114655.1. Classification (GTDB taxonomy): domain Bacteria; phylum Bacillota; class Halanaerobiia; order Halobacteroidales; family Acetohalobiaceae; genus Frackibacter. The sequence continues at coordinate 96,763 of NZ_FOTT01000004.1, read as the reverse complement.
TGAAATTAAAGAAATTTCAGGACAGCGCCGTAAACGAGCAGTCAGAAGGTTAAAGGTTTTAGAAGGATTGCGTCTTTCAGGTAATCGTCCGGAATGGATGATTTTAGAGGTAATTCCAGTAATTCCACCTGAATTACGACCGATGGTACAGTTAGATGGTGGCCGTTTTGCAACTTCTGATTTAAATGATTTATACCGTAGAGTAATTAATAGAAATAATAGATTGAAGCGATTATTAGACTTAGGTGCGCCGGATATCATTATTAGAAATGAAAAGAGAATGTTACAGGAGGCAGTTGATGCTTTAATTGATAATGGTCGTCGCGGTCGTCCAGTGACAGGGGCAGGAAATAGACCACTGAAATCTTTAAGTGATATGTTAAAAGGGAAGCAAGGTCGTTTCAGACAGAACTTGCTTGGAAAACGGGTTGACTACTCTGGTCGTTCAGTAATTGTAGTAGGACCTGATTTAAAGATGCACCAATGCGGTCTGCCTAAGAAGATGGCATTAGAACTCTTTAAGCCATTTGTTATGAAGAAGTTAGTTGATGAGGACTTAGCACATAACATTAAAAGTGCTAAGGGGAAAGTCGAGAAATTAAATGAAGAGGTTTGGGATATTCTTGAAGATGTAATTAAAGAGCATCCGGTCTTATTAAACCGAGCTCCAACATTACACCGATTAGGTATTCAGGCCTTCGAGCCAATCTTAGTAGAAGGAAAAGCGATTAAGATTCATCCATTAGTCTGTCCTGCTTATAATGCGGACTTTGATGGTGACCAAATGGCAGTTCACCTTCCGTTATCTGCGGAAGCACAAGCTGAGGCTAGACTTTTGATGTTATCTACTTATAATATATTATCACCTGCTGATGGGGAAGCGATTGCTGTACCTTCACAGGATATGGTTTTAGGTGCTTATTATATGACTATAATTCGTGAAGGAGCAAAAGGAGAAGGAAAGATATTTGGTAGTGCTGATGAAGTGCTGATGGCTTATGAGAATGATGTCGTCTCTATTCATGCTGAGATTAAGTATCGACTTGATGGAGAATGGCTCGATACTAGTGTAGGTCGAGTCCTATTTAATGATATTTTCCCTGATGAATTTGAATTTTATAATAGAGAATTCGATAAAGGTGAACTATCTAATTTAGTAGGAGAATGTCATCAGAAATTTGGTCCAAATAAGACAGCAGATATTTTAGATGAACTTAAAAATATTACTTTTAAATATTCAACTAAAGCTGGAGTGACAATTGGAGTAACCGATGTAGAGATTCCAGAAGCAAAACCTAAGATTCTTAAGGATTCGGAAGAAAAGGTAAGCCAGATTGAACAACAATATAGAAGAGGTTTGATTACTGATAAAGAACGGTACCAGAAAGTAATTGACGTTTGGGATAAGGCTAAAGAAAATGTAACGGAAGAGATGATAGCTAATCTATCTGAAACTAATCCGATCTATATGATGGCTACTTCCGGTGCGCGAGGTAATACCTCACAGATTACGCAGTTAGGTGGAATGAGAGGATTGATGGCTGATCCATCAGGTCAGATTATTGACTTACCTATCAAAGCTAACTTCCGTGAAGGTTTAACTGTATTAGAATACTTTATTTCTACTCACGGTGCTCGGAAGGGATTAGCGGATACTGCGTTAAGAACTGCTGACTCTGGTTATCTAACAAGGAGATTAGTCGATGTTTCACAGGATGTAATAGTTAGAGAGCATGATTGTGGAACTGATGAAGGCATATTAGTTGAGGATATTAAAGAATCTAATGAAGTAATTGAACCATTATTAGAAAGAATAACTGGTAGAGTTGCTCTTAAGGATATTGAAGATCCTGAAACCGGTGAAATAATTGTTGAAAAGAATGAACTAATTGATGAAGCAACTGGGAAAGAGGTTGTAAAAGCTGGGATTGAAGAAGTTGAAATTAGATCTGCATTGACATGTAGGACTAAACACGGTGTTTGTCGTAAATGTTATGGTCGCAACTTAGCTACAGGAAGATTGGTGAATGTAGGAGAGGCAGTTGGAATTATCGCTGCTCAATCTATCGGTGAACCAGGAACTCAGTTAACGATGCGTACGTTCCACACTGGTGGAGTTGCTGGTGATGACATTACACAGGGTCTGCCACGTGTTGAGGAGTTATTTGAAGCTCGCACACCAAAAGGGCAAGCTATTGTTACTGAGTTAAGTGGAAAAGTTAATTTAGTAGAAAAGTCTAACTCCTTTAAAGCAGTCATCAAGACTGAAGAAGGAAGACAGAAGACATATCAGCTACCTTACGGTTCTGAAATTAGAGTTGAAGATGGTGAGTATGTAGAATCAGGAACTAGATTGACTAAAGGTCCATTAGATCCGGAGGACATCCTTAATATTCAGGGACCTAGAGATGTCCAAAAATACTTACTTCGTGAAGTACAAGATGTCTATCGTTCACAGGGAGTAGAGATAAACGATAAGCATATAGAAGTAGTAGTTAGGCAGATGATGGGCAAAGTAAAGATTAAAGAAGCAGGCGATACTGAATTGTTGCCTGGTGAATTAGTTGACACCTTTGAATTTAGAGAAGTTAATGAAGAAGCGATTGCTAATGAAAAAGAACCAGCAACTGCTGAGCCAGAATTGTTAGGAATTACAAAAGCTTCTTTAGCTACAGATAGCTTTTTGTCAGCAGCTTCTTTCCAGGAGACGACTAGGGTTTTAACTGAAGCTTCATTAGAAGGTAAGAACGACCAATTAATTGGTCTAAAAGAGAATGTGATTATAGGTCAACTTATTCCTGCTGGTACGGGAATGAGAAAGTATAGAGAGATTGATTTAGATTTAGTACCACAAAAAGAAGAGTCTGAATTAGAAGCCGAAGCTAATTAAATAAAAAATCAATTAATTCCTTGACAGTTAGAGATTAAAGTGTTAAAATATGCAAGTGTGTGGAATAAAGATATAAACATTTAACTTTAATTAAATGTTAAGGTTTTAAATGGTAATTATAAAAGGGGTGTATTAATGCACCCCTCATTTAAAGAATTAGCCGCTTAAATCTGGAAGGAGGTGTAGTAATGCCTACTATTAATCAATTAATTCGTAAAGGTAGGGATAAAGTTGAGAAGAAGAAGACAGCTCCAGCTTTAGAGGGAGCACCACAAAAGAGAGGTGTCTGTACTAGAGTTTATACAGCAACACCTAAAAAGCCTAACTCAGCTTTAAGAAAGATAGCTCGTGTTCGTTTAACTAACGGAAAGGAAATTACAGCTTATATTCCTGGAATAGGTCATAACTTACAGGAACACTCTGTAGTTTTAGTCAGAGGAGGAAGAGTTAAGGACCTACCAGGTGTTAGATATACAATTGTTCGTGGCGCATTAGATACTGCCGGTGTTGAAGATAGAAGACAAGGACGTTCTAAATATGGAGTTAAGAGACCACAATAATAGATTAAATTTCTAAATCAATAGTAAAAGGGGGGATATGGATGTCAAGAAAAGGCACAGCAGAAAAAAGAAGAGTTGCAGCAGATCCAATTTATAATAGTAAGCTAGTTACTAAGACTATTAATAAGATTATGTATGATGGCAAGAAAAGTTTAGCTGAAAATATCTTTTATAGTGCTATGGATGTGATTGAGGATCAGACTGGAGAAAGTCCTTTGGAAGTTTATAAAGAAGCACTTAATAATATAATGCCTGTTTTAGAGATTAAGTCACGTCGAGTTGGTGGCGCTAACTATCAGGTTCCAGTCGAGGTAAGTAATGATCGGCGATTAACATTAGGCTTACGTTGGATTATTGAGTCAAGTCGTGAACGTGGTGAAAGAGGAATGGTAAGTAAATTAGCTAATGAAATTATTGATGCTTATAATGGTGAAGGAGGAGCTGTACGTAAAAAAGAGGAAGTTCATCGTATGGCTGAAGCAAATAAAGCATTTGCTCACTATAAATGGTAAAAAAATAGGTTAAATGTTTGAAGGAGGGTAAAATAGTGGCCAGACAATTTCCGCTAAAGCGAACAAGGAATATTGGGATTATGGCACATATTGATGCTGGTAAGACGACAGCTACTGAACGTATTCTCTTCTATACTGGAAGAGTGCATAAAATGGGTGAAACTCATGATGGTGCTTCCCAAATGGATTGGATGGAACAGGAACAAGAAAGAGGTATTACAATTACATCTGCGGCTACTACATGTCAGTGGCAAGATTATAGAATTAACATTATAGACACGCCAGGGCACGTGGACTTTACTGTAGAGGTAGAAAGATCTTTAAGAGTATTAGATGGAGCGATTGGTGTATTCTGTTCAGTAGGTGGAGTAGAACCACAATCTGAAACAGTTTGGCGCCAGGCAGATAGATATAATGTTCCTAGAATTGCATTTATTAATAAGATGGATAGAACAGGGGCAGATTTTTATAATGTTGTAGATATGATGGATGAAAGAATTGATGCTAATCCGGTACCGATTCAATTACCAATCGGTAAAGAAGATAACTTTGCTGGAGTAGTAGATTTGGTAGGAATGAAGGCTATAGTTTATGATGATGAATTAGGAATTGAGTATGAAGAACAAGAGATTCCTGAAGATTTAGTAGAAGAAGCTGAAGAATATAGAGAGTTATTATTAGAAGCTATTGCTGATGTAGACGAAGAGTTTATGATGAAGTATTTAGAGGGTGAAGAGATTACTGAGGATGAAATCAAAGATGGGATCCGTAAAGGGGTTCTTGATATTGAATTCACTCCAGTATTGTGTGGAACTGCTTTAAAGAACAAAGGAGTTCAGCCGATTTTAGATGCGGTTGTCGATTATTTACCATCTCCTGTGGATATTCCGCCGGTAGAAGGAATAATTCCGAGAACTGAAGAAAAAGCTACTCGTCCAGCAGACGATGATGCACCTTTCTCTGCACTAGCATTTAAGATTATGACTGATCCTTATGTAGGTAAACTTGCTTTCTTTAGAGCTTATTCTGGAGTTTTAGAAGCAGGTTCATATGTTTACAACTCTATTAAAGAGGAGAAAGAAAGAGTTGGACGAATCTTACAGATGCATGCTAATCACCGAGAAGAAAGAGACCAAGTTTATGCTGGAGATTTAGCAGCTGCTGTAGGTCTTAAGAACACAACTACTGGGGATACACTTTGTGATGCAGATGATCCAATTATTTTAGAATCTATGGAATTCCCTGATACTGTAATTGATGTTGCTATTGAACCGAAGACACAAAAGGATCAGGATAAGCTAGGGCAAGCTTTACAGAGTTTAGCTGAAGAGGATCCAACTTTTAAGGTTCGAACTGATGATGAGACGGGACAGACAGTTATTTCTGGTATGGGAGAGTTACACTTAGAAGTAATTGTTGATCGTTTAATGAGAGAGTTTAGTGTAGAAGCTAATGTTGGGCAGCCACAAGTGGCTTATCGAGAGACTATTAAGAAGAAGACAGAAGCTGAAGGCAAGTTCATTCGACAGTCTGGTGGCCGTGGACAGTATGGTCATGTTATTATTGAGATGGAACCATTACCAGCAGGTGAAGGTTTTGAATTTGAAGATAACATTGTCGGTGGAGTTGTACCTAGAGATTATATTTCATCTGTTGAAGATGGAATTGAAGAAGCAATGGAAAATGGAATTTTAGCTGGATATCCAGTTGTAGATATCAAAGTTAGCTTGAATGATGGTTCTTACCACGAAGTTGACTCTTCTGAGATGGCATTTAAAGTTGCTGGATCGATGGCCTTTAAGAATGGAGCTAAACAAGCTAAGCCAGTGCTTTTAGAACCGATTATGGAGGTTGAAGTTGTTACTCCAGAAGAGTATATGGGCGATGTAATTGGTGACTTAAACGGTCGTCGTGCAAAAGTAGAAGGTATGGAACAGAGAGGTAATGCTAAGGTCATCAAAGCTGATGTGCCTTTATCTGAAATGTTCGGTTATGCAACGGACCTTCGCTCTAATACTCAAGGTCGTGCTAACTATGTGATGCAGTTTAGTCATTATGGTGAAGTTCCTGGTAATATTGCTAAAGAGCTTGTCGACAACGACTAATTAAAAATTTTAAAACTAGTTTATAATTTTTTCAAGGAGGATGAAAAGAATGTCAAAAGAAAAGTTTGAAAGAAACAAACCACATGTTAACATTGGTACTATCGGTCACGTAGACCATGGTAAGACAACAACAACAGCAGCAATTACAAAGGTATTAGCAAAAGGAGGAGAAGGATCTTCTAACTTTGAAGATATCGATAATGCTCCAGAAGAGAAGGAAAGAGGAATTACAATTGCGACTTCTCACGTAGAGTATGAGACAGCAAATCGACACTATGCTCACGTAGACTGTCCAGGACACGCTGACTATGTAAAGAATATGATTACTGGTGCAGCACAGATGGACGGAGCGTTATTAGTAGTATCTGCTGCAGACGGGCCAATGCCACAGACAAGAGAGCACTTATTATTAGCTCGTCAGGTAGGCGTACCGAACATAGTAGTATTCTTAAATAAAGCAGATATGGTAGATGACGAAGAGTTAATAGAATTAGTAGAGATGGAAGTAAGAGAATTATTAAACGAATATGAATTTGCAGGAGACGAAGCTCCAATCGTAGTTGGGTCTGCTCTAAAGGCTCTAGAATGTGCCTGTGGAGATAGAGACTGTGAATGGTGTGGACAGATTATGGAACTAATGGATGCTGTAGATGAGTATCTACCAGAACCAGAAAGAGATACAGACAAGCCGTTCTTAATGCCTGTAGAAGATGTATTTACAATTAAAGGTCGAGGTACAGTAGCCACTGGTAGAGTAGAGAGAGGTAAGTTACACCCAGGTGATGAGATTGAAGTTATCGGAATTAAAGATACACAAGAAACAGTAGTAACAGGAGTAGAGATGTTCCGTAAGCTATTAGATGAAGCAGTAGCAGGAGATAATATTGGAGCATTATTAAGAGGACTTAATAGAGAAGATATCGAAAGAGGTCAGGTATTAGCAGCACCAGGATCAATTACTCCACATACTAAGTTTAATGCTGAAGTTTATGTACTAGGTAAAGATGAGGGTGGAAGACATACTCCATTCTTCGATGGATATAGACCACAGTTTTATTTTAGAACTACAGACGTAACTGGCGATATCAACTTACCAGAAGGAGTAGAGATGGTAATGCCAGGAGATAATATCGAGATGGAAGTAGAATTAATTACTCCAATCGCCATGGAAGAAGGATTAAGATTTGCAATTCGAGAAGGCGGTAAGACTGTAGGAGCTGGAGTTATTACTGGAATTATTGAATAAATTGGAGTAAAAAAGAATGAGGAGATTTTTACTTCTCTCCTCTTCTTTTTTCTGTGTAATATTTTCTGTAATGGAGGTGTAAAGATGGCGAATAAAGCTAAAGAGAAGATTAGAATTCGTTTGAAAGCATATGAGCATCAGCTTTTAGATAAATCAGCAACAAAGATTGTTGAAACTGCAAAGAGGACAGGAGCACAAGTTTCCGGTCCAGTTCCATTACCGACTAAAAAAGAGGTGTTTACTGTTTTGCGTTCACCTCATGTCCATAAGAAGTCGCGAGAGCAGTTTGAAATGCGAACTCATAAAAGATTAATTGATATTTTAGAACCAACATCTAAGACAGTTGATTCTTTAATGCGTTTAGATTTACCTGCAGGTGTAGATATCGAAATCAAATTATAAAAATAATGTGTAGTTAAAATCGAATATTAGTTATTGGATTTGAGGAGGTGCAAGAAAGATGAGAAAAGGAATTTTAGGAAAGAAAGTTGGTATGACACAGATCTTTAATGATGAAGGAGAAGTTATGCCAGTAACAATTATTGAAGCAGGACCATGTTCTGTAGTTCAAAAGAAGACTGAAGAAGTAGATGGCTATAACGGTGTGCAGCTTGGATTTGGTGAAGTTAAAGAGCATAGAGTTAATAAGCCATTAAAAGGTCATTTTGATAAATATGGTATTGAACCCAAAAAATATATTAAAGAGATTAGGGTTGACGAAGATGATGAGCAATATCAAGTGGGAGAGATGATTAAAGCTGATATCTTTGCAACAGGAGATCGAGTAGATGTTACAGGAACATCTAAAGGTAAAGGGTTTGCAGGTACAGTTAAGCGTTGGAACTTTAACACAGGACCTAAGACTCATGGTTCTAGAAACTATAGATTACCAGGAGCTATTGGAGCCGGGTCAGACCCAGCACGAGTATTCAAGGGTCAGAAGATGCCAGGCCACATGGGTAGAGAGAAAGTAACTATTCAAAATCTGGAAGTAGTTAAAGTAGATCCAGAAAAGAATATCTTAGCAGTAAAAGGTGCTGTTCCTGGTCCGAAAAAAGGATTATTACTAATTAAAGATTCTGTTAAAGGATAAGTTGGTACGAAAGGAGGATAAAGAATGCCTGAATTAGCATTATATAATAGAGAAGGTAGCCAAGTAGGCGAAATTGAACTTAATCAAAATATATTTGATGTAGAGATTAATGAGCATGTCGTTCATGAGGCAGTAACTGCACAGTTAGCTGCTAAGCGTAGCGGAACTGCTGCTACTAAGACGCGAGGTAAAGTTAGTGGCGGAGGTCGTAAGCCTTGGCGACAGAAAGGAACAGGTCGTGCACGTCATGGAAGTATTCGTTCTCCAATTTGGGTAGGCGGTGGAACGACTTTTGGTCCTCAGCCAAGAGATTATAGCAAGAAACTACCTAAGAAGGTAAAGAAATTAGCTGTAAAGTCAGCTTTAACAGCTAAAGTAAACGAAGATGAATTAATCGTTGTAGACAAATTAGATTTTGCTCAACCAAAGACTAAAGAGATGGTTAAGGTCTTAGAGGCATTAAATAGTAGTGACCAGAAAGTTTTAATCGTAACATCTGAAAAAGATGCAAATTTATATAAATCTGCAAGAAACATCCCAGGAGTAAATGTTTTAATTGCATCGGCTCTCAATGTATATGACATTTTAAATTGTAATAAATTGATTGCTACTAAAGATGCTATTGAGAAAGTAGAGGAGGTGCTGGACTAATGAGAAAGCCACGGGATATTATTATCCAGCCACATATATCTGAAAAGGCTATGTTTGATATTGAGACAAAGAACTGGTACACATTTAAAGTTGTCCTAGATGCCAATAAACCAGAAATTAAGAAGGCGATTGAAGAAATCTTTGATGTAAAAGTAGAGAAAGTAACTACTAATCGCATGTCTGGTAAGAAACGAAGAATGGGTGTTCATGAAGGTAGAAGAGCTGACTGGAAGAAAGCACGAGTTAAGTTAGCTGAGGGAGACCGAATAGAGATATTTGAAGGAATGTAATCAAGGAGAAAAGGAGGTTGACTACTATGTCGATTAAAAAATTTAAGCCGACATCACCGGCTAAACGATATATGACTGTAGAGTCTTTTGAAGAAATTACGACTGATAAGCCAGAAAAATCATTATTAGCTCCACTTAAAAAGTCTGGTGGTCGTAATGCTAATGGTCGTATTACAGTGAGACATCGGGGTGGAGGACATAAAAGAAAGTATAGGATTATTGATTTTAAGCGAGACAAAGATGGAGTACCGGCTAAGGTAGCTACTATTGAATATGATCCAAATCGTTCTGCACGGATTGCATTGTTACATTATGCTGATGGGGAGAAGAGGTATATTTTATCTCCTAAAGGGATTGAAGTTGGAGATACAGTTCGTTCAGGAGAAGAAGCTGATATTAAACCAGGGAATGCATTGAAATTAAAAGATATTCCTGTAGGTACTATCATTCATAATGTTGAATTGAAGCCAGGGAAAGGTGCACAGTTAGTTCGTTCTGCTGGAGCACAAGCACAGTTAATGGCTAAAGAAGGAAAGTATGCTCATATTAAGTTGCCTTCAGGAGAGGTTAGACTAGTGCAAGCAGAATGCAAAGCTACTATCGGTCAAGTAGGTAATATTGAACATGAGAATATTACTATCGGTAAAGCCGGACGTAGTCGTTGGTTAGGTCGAAGACCAAGTGTAAGAGGTGTAGCTATGAACCCTCATGACCATCCACATGGTGGTGGAGAAGGTCGAAAAGCAGCTGGTAGACATCCAGTTACACCTTGGGGACAGTCAACAATCGGTAAGAAGACGCGAAAACCTAAGAAGTCTGATAAGTTAATTATTCGTCGTCGTAATGACAAAAAGAAAGACTAAAGTGGATATTGAGAGGAGGTAACTAATTTGGGTCGTTCAGTGAAAAAGGGGCCATTCGTTGAAGAGAAATTGTTAGCTAAGATCGAAGAGATGAATGAGTCTGGAGAGAAAAGAGTTATTAAAACTTGGTCAAGAAGTTCTACTGTCTTTCCGCAGATGGTTGGTCATACGATAGCGGTTTATGATGGACGGAAGCATGTTCCAATTTATATTACAGAAGAGATGGTAGGGCATAAATTAGGTGAATTTGCGCCTACTAGATTATTTAGACAGCACGGTTCTCGTACAGAGAGATCGACAGCACTTAAGTAAAGGGGGTTAAACGATGGAGGCAAAAGCTATCGCTAAACAAGTTCGCATTTCTTCGCGAAAAGCTAGACAGGTAATCGATTTAATTAGAGGCAAAGAAGTTGCTGAAGCAATTGGAATTCTTCGGCATACTCCTAAAAAAGCATCTAAGATTATTGAAAAAGTGCTTACATCTGCTGTAGCTAATGCGGAGAATAATCACGATATGATTGCAGATGAATTATATATATCGGAAGCTTATGTTGACGAAGGACCAACAATGAAGAGATATAAACCACGGGCTATGGGTCAAGCAAGTCCTATTAATAAAAGAACGAGTCATATTACTGTTAAAGTTAAGGAAAAGAAGGAGGGATAATTAGTGGGACAGAAAATTAATCCACACGGTTTAAGAGTTGGGGTTATTAAAGATTGGGATGCCAAATGGTATGCTGATAAAGATGACTATGCTGATTTTTTGCATGAAGACTTAGATATTCGAAATCATATTAAAGAAAAGATGTATAATTCAGGAATCTCCCGAATGGTTATTGAGCGTGCTGCTGATCGGATTAAGGTTGATATTCATACAGCTCGACCAGGAATGGTAATTGGAAAAGGTGGATCAGAAGTTGATGCCTTACGTAAAGGGTTACAGGAGATGACTGGTAAGAAAGTCCAGATTAATGTTGTTGAAGTTAAGAATCCAGAGAAGAATGCACAATTAGTTGCTGAAAGCGTAGCAGGACAGTTAGAAGGAAGAGTCTCTTTCCGAAGAGCTATGAGGCAAGCAATGAATCGTGCTCTAAGACAGAGTGGTGTAGAAGGATTTAAGATTGAATGTGGTGGTCGTTTAGGCGGTGCTGAAATGGCTCGTACTGAAGGTTACCATGAAGGTAATGTACCACTTCATACTTTAAGAGCTGATATTGATTACGGCTTTGCAGAAGCCTACACGACTTATGGTAAGATCGGAGTTAAAGTTTGGATTAACAAAGGAGAAATTTTACCGGAAGTTGATGACGAATAAAGATTATCGGTTAGAAAGGAGGCAAACAATATGTTATTACCAAAGCGGGTTAAACATAGAAAGCAGCATCGCGGAAGATTAAAAGGTAAAGCACATCGTGGAAATACAGTTAACTTTGGAGAATTTGGATTACAAGCTTTAGAACCAGCTTGGATCACTAATCGACAGATAGAAGCTGCTCGAATCGCTATGACTCGTTATATCAAAAGGGGCGGTAAGATTTGGGTTAATATCTTCCCTGATAAGCCAGTAACAGCAAAGCCAGCTGAAACAAGAATGGGTTCTGGGAAAGGTGCTCCAGAACATTGGGTTGCTGTAGTAAAACCTGGTCGAGTCATGTTCGAAATCGCTGGTATTAATGAAGAGGTGGCTAGAGAAGCAATGCGTTTAGCAGCTCATAAGTTGCCGATTAAGACTAAATTTGTAAAACGAGAAGGAATGGATGGTGACAGCGATGAAAGCTAATGAGTTACGAGAATTAACTTCCGAAGAATTAGGATATAAGTTAGATGAACTGAAAGAGGAATTATTTAATTTAAGGTTTCAAAAAGCGACTGCTCAATTAGATAATCCGACGAGAATTCGTGAAGTTAAGAAGGCTATTGCTCGAGTTAAGACAATCTTACACGAACGTAAATTAGGAATCAGTCATTAATACTTGATTTGGGCTGACTTAAAATTAGCTAATATTTATTTGATAAAGGAGGTTACCTAATGTCTGAGAAGAAAAAGGTTAGAACAGGAACCGTTGTTAGTGATAAGATGGATAAGACGGTTGTAGTTGCAGTTGAACGTAAGACGCAACACCCATTATATAAACGAGTTATTAATCGTACTTCTCGCTTTAAGGCTCATGATGAAAAGAATGAGTGTAAAGTTGGAGATAAAGTAAAGATTAAAGAGACACGTCCTATTAGTAAGCAAAAGAGATGGATAGTAGATGAAATTCTTCGTAAAGCTAAATAGATAGTTCGATGGAGGTTTAGGAAAGGAGGTTATTAGTAATGATTCAAGTAGAATCTAAATTAAATGTAGCTGATAACTCTGGAGCTCGAAAGTTATTGTGTATTAAAGTATTAGGCGGTTCCAAGAAAAAGTATGCCACTATTGGTGACACAATTATTGCTACAGTTAAAGAAGCAATTCCTGATGGAATGGTTAAAAAAGGTGAAGTAGTAAAAGCAGTAATTGTTAGAACTCAGAAAGAGTACAGACGTTCAGATGGATCATATATTAGTTTTGATGAAAATTCAGCGGTGATTGTGGATAAGAATAGTAATCCTCGCGGAACAAGAGTTTTTGGACCAATAGCACGAGAATTAAGAGATAAAAGGTTTACCCGAATTATTTCATTAGCGCCAGAGGTATTATAAATTATTATTAAGAGAATGGTTAATTTTCTAAGAGTTGAAGGGAGGTAGTTCGATTGACTATTCCTAAGCTAAGTATTAAGCAAGGCGATAAAGTAAAAGTTATCGCTGGTAATGATAAAGGTAAAAGTGGTGAAGTATTAAGAGCTTTGCCTCGTGAAAATAGAGTGATCGTAGAAGGAATTAATATCAGAAAGAAGCATCAACGACCTACTCAGGATATGCCACAAGGTGGAATTGTAGAGCGTGAAGCACCAATTGCTGTTTCTAATGTTAAGTTGATTTGTAAACATTGTGATCAGCCTACTAGAACTGGAAAAGAAAAATTAGATTCTGGTGAAAAAGTTCGAACTTGTAAAAAGTGTGGCGAGTTTGTAGATTAATAGATTGATCGTTGATTATTAAATTATCGGTTTGTTATGGAAGGAGGGCTAAGCTAATGGCAATATTAAAGGAAAAATTTCAAGAAGATATTGTTGAAGCATTAATGGAGAAATTCGATTATGATAATGTAATGCAAGTTCCAAAAGTAAAGAAAGTTATTCTTAATATGGGAATCGGTGAAGCTGCTGAAGATGCTAAGTTATTAGATAATGCGGTAGAAGAATTAAGAGTTATTACTGGACAGGAACCAGTAGTGACGCGAGCAAAGAAATCTATTGCTAACTTTAAAATCAGAAAAGGAATGCCGGTTGGTTGTAAAGTTACATTACGTGGAGGTCAGATGTATGAGTTCTTATACAAGTTGATTAATGTTGCTTTACCTAGAGTTCGTGATTTTAGAGGACTTTCCACTAGATCGTTTGATGGAAGAGGAAACTATTCTTTAGGTCTTGATAACCAGATAGTCTTTCCAGAGATTGATGTAGATGAAGTAGATAAAACACGAGGAATGGATATTACAATTGTGACTGATGCTGAAACTGATGAAGAGGCTAAAGAGTTATTAGCATTAATGGGTATGCCGTTTAAGAGATAAGCTTAATAACTTTAGAGTTTAAAGGAGGGAAAAATGTGGCTCGAAAATCTAAAATAGAGAAAGCTAAAAAAGAAAAAGACCATTCTACTCGTGGAGTTATTAGATGTCGTCGATGTGGTCGACCTCGGGGAGTTCTTCGTAAGTTTGAATTATGCCGAATCTGTTTCAGAGAATTAGCTCATGAGGGCGTTTTGCCAGGAGTTAAGAAGTCTAGTTGGTAATTGATGTGAAATTAAGAAAGGAGGTTGGTTTTTATGTCTATGACTGATCCGGTTGCAGATATGTTAACTCGTACTAGAAATGCAAATTTAGCTAATAAGGATAAAGTTGATATCCCAGCATCTAACATTAAAGAAGAGATAGCACGAATTTTACAAGATGAGGGGTTTATTAAAGAGTATAAGCGTATTGACGATAATGCGCAAGGAAAATTGAGGTTATACTTGAAGTATAGTAATGGTGAAAAAGTTATTACTGGTTTAAAGCGAATTAGCAAGCCAGGATTGAGAGTATATGCTTCTAAAGATGAAGTTCCAAAGGTATTAGGTGGTTTAGGTGTTGCTATTATTTCAACTTCACAAGGAGTAGTAACTGATAAAGTAGCTCGTGAAAAAGGAATCGGTGGCGAAGTTGTTTGTTATGTATGGTAGTTTGAATTAGAATAGGAGGTGTTATATAATGTCTCGAGTTGGACATTTACCAGTTGAAATTCCTGAAAAGGTAGAAGTTACAGTTAAAGATAGCGTAGTAAAGGTTAAAGGTCCTAAAGGAGAATTATCTCATAAGGTTAATGACCGTTTAGATATTAAAATTGAAGATAATACTCTTGTGATTACTAGATCTACAGATTCTCGTGATGATAAAGCTACTCACGGTTTAAGCAGGAGTTTAATTATTAATATGATTGAAGGTGTAACTAAAGGGTTTAAGAAGGAATTAGAATTAAATGGTGTTGGATATAGAGCAAAAAAACAAGGTAATAACCTAGAACTACAGGTAGGTTACTCACATCCAGTAGTAATTGAACCTGGTGAAGGTATTGAATTAGATGTAGAAGGTAACGATAAGATTATAGTTAGTGGTACAGATAAACAGAAAGTAGGAGAGGTTGCTGCTAATATTAGATCTGTTCGTGAACCAGAACCGTATAATGGTAAAGGAATTAAATACGTTGATGAATATATTAGACGAAAAGAAGGTAAGACTGGTTAATAGCATTAAGGCTATGGACTATAGTTAGAGGAAGGAGTGACTTTGTGATGAGTAAAGCAAGAAAGAAGCGTCATCAAAGAATTCGAAATAAGATTAGTGGAACTCCAGATCGACCACGCTTAAATGTTTATCGTAGCTTAAAGCATATTTATGCGCAAGTTATTGATGATTTAACTAGTGAGACATTAGTTGCCGCTTCTACTCTTGATGCTGAAATTAAAGATAAAATTGATAACGGTGGCAATGTAGATGCAGCGCAAGAAGTAGGAAAATTAGTTGCTAAACGAGCAATTGATAAAGGTATAGAGAAGGTTGTTTTCGATCGTGGTGGGGATAAATATCACGGTAGAATTAAAGCTTTAGCAGAAGCAGCTAGAGAGAATGGTTTAGAATTTTAAAGAGAAGGAGGGAAAATAGTGAATAACAACATTGATCCAAATGAGTTAGAACTAGATGAAAGAGTTGTTAATATTAACCGTGTTTCTAAGGTTGTTAAAGGTGGTAGACGTTTTAGTTTTAGTTCTTTAGTAGTTGTAGGTGACGGGAATGGCCATGTTGGAGCTGGAATCGGTAAAGCTAACGAAGTACCTGCTTCTATTCGTAAAGGGATAGATGCTGCTAAGAAAGAGCTAATTAAAATACCTTTAAAGGATACAACTATTCCTCATGAAGTTACTGGAGTGTTCTGTGCGGGAAGAGTACTATTAAAGCCAGCTTCTGAAGGTACTGGAGTAATTGCTGGTGGTCCTGTACGTGCGGTATTAGAGTTAGCGGGAATTAAAGACATTTTAACTAAATCTTTAGGTAGTGATAATCCATTAAATATGGTTAATGCTACTATGCAAGGTTTAAAAGAGCTAAAAGACGTTGAAGAAGTTGCTAAATTAAGAGGTAAAACTGTGGAAGAACTATTAGGATAGATTCTTAGTTATCATAAATATTAATAAGAATATTTAAAAAATCAAAGGAGGTGAAGTTGATGAAACTTCATGATTTGCAGCCAGCTGAAGGAGCAAAAAAGAAACGTAAGCGAGTAGGACGTGGTATAGGTTCTGGTCATGGCAAAACTTCTGGACGAGGTCACAAAGGACAAAATGCTCGTAGCGGTGGTGGCGTAAGACCAGGGTTCGAAGGTGGTCAAACTCCTTTATTTAGACGTTTTCCTAAACGAGGATTTACGAATAAGTTTAAGAAAGAGTATGCAGAGGTTAATGTTAAGAGTTTAAATAAGTTTGATGAAGGAACGGAAGTTACTCCTGAATTATTAGCTGAAGCTGGATTGGTAAAGCAGGTAAAAGACGGTGTTAAAATTCTTGGTGATGGTGACTTAGATGTATCATTAACGGTGAAAGCAGATGGTTTTACTAAGTCCGCAGTAGAGAAGATTGAAGATGCTGGCGGAAAAGCAGAGGTGATTGAATAATGTTATCGGCTTTAAGTAACTCTTTAAAGGTTAAGGAGTTACGTCAAAAGATATTCTTTATTTTAGGCATGATTGCTGTATATCGAATTGGGGCACATATTCCAGTTCCTGGGGTTGACCCAGCGAAATTAAGTGAAATTTTTCAAGGTGGAGGTCTATTAGGGTTTTTAGATATGTTTTCTGGTGGAGCATTAAGTAGGTTTACAATCTTTGCTATGAGTATTAACCCTTATATTACTTCCTCAATTATTATGCAATTATTGACTGTAGTTATTCCTAAGTTAGAGGAGTTATCTAAACAAGGTCAAGAAGGGCAGAAGATTATTGCTCAGTATACTAGATATGGAACAGTAGTCTTGGGTTTAATTCAGGGTTTTGGAATAACGCTTTGGATTAAAAATTTAGGAGCTATTGCTAATCCTAACTTTTTTAACCTCTTTACAATTGTTATTACTTTGACTGCTGGAACAGCTTTCTTAATGTGGTTAGGTGAGCAGATTACGGATAAAGGAATCGGTAATGGAATATCAATCATCATTTTTGCTTCAATTATGTCTCGAATGCCAGCAGCTACTTTAGGTATTATCCGTAAAGTACAAGTAGGAACGATTAATGTCTTCCAAGTATTATTCTTCCTAATAATTGCTGTAGTTATTGTGGCAGGGATAATTTATATTCAGCAGGGACAGCGAAAGATTCCTGTGCAGTATTCGAAGCGAGTGGTTGGGCGTAAGGTATATGGCGGTCAAAGTACTCATATTCCGATGAAGATTAATCAAGCCGGTGTAATTCCAGTTATCTTTGCTTCATCAGTATTATTATTTCCAGCTACGATTGCTAAGATTCTGCCTTACGGTTGGGCACAGACATTAGCAGATATGTTAAGTCCTGGATCTGTCTTATATACAACTATTTATGCTTTAGCCATCATCTTTTTCACATATTTTTATACAGCAATTACATTTAATCCACGAGAAGTTGCTGATAATATTAAGAAGCATGGTGGTTTCGTTCCAGGTAGAAGACCAGGTAAGCCAACAGCAGAATATTTAGATAGAATTTTAACAAGAATTACTTTAGCCGGAGCATTATTCTTAGCGGCAATTGCTGTTCTACCTAATTTTGTAATGCCTTTAACCGGTATTCAAGTTAGATTTGGAGGAACGGCACTACTGATTGTAGTTGGTGTAGCTTTAGAGACGATGAAACAGATAGAGACTCACTTACTACAACGTCATTACCAAGGTTTTATGGATTAATAGATTAGGCGATTATTTTTAGAGGAGTGATTTAGGTGCATTTGATTTTAGTAGGACCACCGGGAGCAGGTAAAGGTACACAAGCTGCTAATTTAGTTGAAGAGTATGGAGTACCACATATTGCTACCGGAGATATATTTAGAAGTGCAATTAAGAATAAAACTCCTTTAGGTAAAAAAGCAAAAGAATATATTGACCAAGGAAAATTAGTTCCCGATGAAGTAACAATTGGAATAGTTAGAGAAAGATTATCTAAGGGTGATTGTCAAGAAGGTTTTATTTTAGATGGATTTCCAAGAACTATTGCTCAAGCAGATGCCTTAGCAGAGATCCTGAAAGAATTAAATATTGAATTAAATGCTGTTTTAAATATTAAAGTTAGTGATGAAGAAGTTATTAAAAGGTTATCAGGGCGAAGAATTTGTAGTGATTGTGGAGCAAGTTATCATGTTGACTTTAATCCTCCGCAAGAGGATGGAGTTTGTGATAAATGTGAAGGTGACCTTTATCAACGAGAAGATGATCAACCAGAAACGATTAAAGAAAGATTAAAAGTATATAAAGAAAAGACGGAACCATTAATTAATTATTATCAAGAAGCAGGACTATTAAAGAATGTTAATGGGGAAGCTGGGTTAGATGAGGTATTCGGGAATATTAAGCAGGCGGTGGGATAATGATTATTCGCAAGTCAGAACGAGAATTAGCTTTAATGCGTGATGCGGGACGAATAGTTGCTGAAACTCATGCTTATTTAGCTGAAGAGGTTACACCAGGGATTACTACTGAAGAGATAGATAGAATGGCCGAAGAGTTCATTTTGAAGCATGATGCTAAGCCTGCTTTTAAAGGATACCAAGGATTCCCTAGTACAGTCTGTGTGGCTATTAATGAACAGGTTGTACATGGGATTCCTGATTCAAGACGATTGAAATCTGGTGAGATCATTGGTTTAGATATCGGAGCAATAAAGAGTGGTTACTACGGAGATGCTGCTCAGACTTTAGCTGTAGGTGAAGTCTCTGATGAAGCTCAAAGATTAATGAGAGTAACTAAAGAATCTTTGCTTGCAGGCATTGAAGCAGCAGTGGAGGGGAACAGGTTATCAGATATTTCACATGCTGTACAAAGTCATGTAGAGGCAGCAGGGTTTTCTGTAGTTAGAAACTTTGTAGGGCACGGGATTGGAAGTAAGATGCACGAAGCCCCACAACTTCCTAACTTTGGTGCTCCAGGGAATGGACCGATTTTAAAATCGGGGATGACCCTAGCTATAGAACCAATGGTTAATGTTGGTGATTATCGAGTTGAAACTTTAGATGATGGTTGGACTGTTGTAACTAAAGACCGTGAGTTGTCGGCTCACTTTGAGCATACAGTTGCTATCACAGAGTCAGGCCCACAAATTTTGACTAAGATTTAAATTGCATATTAATTGGCATTTATGATATAATGTTAAATTGAGGTTTGAATAGATATTAAATTCTTTAAGGAGGTTGAAATCACCTAATGGGAAAGGAAGACCCGATTGAAGTAGAAGGTACTGTGGTTGAACCGTTACCGAATGCTAAGTTTCGTGTGGAGTTAGAGAATGGTCATAAGGTTTTAGCGCATGTGTCTGGTAAAATGAGAATGAATTATATTCGAATTCTGCCAGGTGATAAAGTTACAGTGGAGTTATCGCCATATGATTTGAGTAGAGGTCGGATTACTTATCGACATAAATAGTAATTATGGTTATTAGCCATTAGATAGTCATTGTAATAGGTTGAAAAGAGGAGGGTAAGATAATGAAAGTTCGGCCGTCAGTAAAGCCTATTTGTGATAAATGTAAGGTGGTTCGGAGAAAAGGTAAAGTATTTGTAATTTGTGAAAACCCTAAGCATAAGCAAAGACAAGGTTAATTATAGACTTATATTATTATGAAAAAATGGAGGTGTAAAGCATGGCTCGAATTGAAGGTGTTGACTTGCCAAGAGATAAGAGAGTTGAGGTTGGTTTAACTTATATACTTGGTATTGGTCGTTCTACTTCTCAAGAGATCTTAGAAATGACAGGGGTTGATCCTGATACTAAGGTTAGGGATTTAACTGAGGAAGAAGTTGCTAAGTTAAGAAATGCTATTGATGAAAATTATACAGTTGAAGGTGAACTACGTCGGGAAGTTCGTGGTGATATTAAGCGTTTGAAAGATATCGGTTCTTACCGAGGATTAAGACATAGAAGAGGATTACCGGTTAGAGGACAAAGAACTAAGACTAATGCCCGAACTCGTAAAGGACCTAAGAAGACGGTTGGTGTTAATAGAGGATAATCTTAATCGGAGAGAAAGCACTATAATTATAAGGAGGGAAATTGATGGCACGGAGAAAGAGAAAGAAGAAGAAGAAGCATGTAACAAAAGGGCAAGCGCATATTCGCTCTACTTTTAATAATACAATTGTTACTTTGGCTGACCAGCAGGGTAATGTTATTGCTTGGTCTAGTGCTGGTAATTTAGGTTTTGAAGGAACAAGAAAGAGTACTCCATATGCTGCACAGATGGCGGCGGATTCAGCTGCTAAAGAAGCTATGGAACATGGTTTAAAAGAGATTGAAGTCTATGTTAAGGGACCAGGTGCTGGTAGAGAAGCGGCAATTAGGTCATTACAGGCTGCTGGATTAGAGATTACTTCTATTCAGGATGTAACTCCTATTCCGCATAATGGTTGTCGACCACCTAAACGTCGTCGAGTATAATTAAATAATAAAGTAATTTGGAGGTGTGATTATAAAATGGCAAGATATACTGGAGCTGTTTGTCGTCAGTGTCGCCGAGAAGGTGAAAAATTATTCCTTAAAGGTGAAAGATGTTATTCAGATAAATGTGCTGTTGAACGTCGTTCATATGCTCCTGGCGAACACGGACAGGGAAGACAGAAATTATCAGAGTTTGGTGTACAGTTAAGAGAAAAGCAGAAAGTTAGAAGGATTTATGGTGTGTTAGAGAAGCAGTTTAGAAAGTATTTTGGAATGGCAGATAATGAACCAGGAATTACTGGTGAAAACTTCTTAAGAATTTTAGAGAGAAGATTAGATAACGTAGTTTATAGGTTAGGATTTGCTGTTTCTCGTAATGAAGCTAGACAACTAGTTCGTCATGGACATTTTTTAGTTAATGGAAAGAGAGTTGACATTCCTTCTTATTTGGTAGAAGAAGGAGATGAAATTGAGGTTAAAGATTCTAGTAAAGATATGACTAGAATGAAAGAGGTTGTTGAAGTTACTGCTCAAAAAGCTGTTCCAGAATGGTTAGAGGTTAGTTTAGAGCAGAAGACAGGTAAAGTATTAAGTATGCCGGAAAGAGAAGATATTGATACTCCGGTTCGCGAGCAATTAATTGTTGAATTCTATTCTAGATAAATAAAATAAATTAGTTTGTGGTTCTTCGATGAACCACTAGCTACTTTTATTTTAAGGAGACTTTTAAGTAAGTACCCTCAAGTAAAGTTGAGAAAATTTTCTTGCACTGCAAAGGGAGGGTTTAATAAATAATGATTGAATTTGAAAAGCCTAAAATTGAAAGAGTAGAGTCAGATGATACTTATGGTAAGTTTACTATTACTCCATTAGAGAGAGGATATGGTATTACTTTAGGTAATGCATTACGTAGGATTATGTTATCTTCATTACCTGGAGTAGCAGTTACTTCAGTTAAAATAGAAGGTGTTAAGCATGAATTTTCTACTATTCCTGGAGTAGTAGAAGATGTGACTGATATTATTTTGAATTTAAAAGAATTAGTGGTTAATATGGATTCTGAAGAACCTGAAGTATTAAGAATTGAAGCAGAGGGTGAAGGTAAGGTTACTGCTGAGCAATTTACCGTTAGTGGCAACGTAGAAATATTGAATCCAGATCTCCATATTGCGACTTTAAATGATGAAGCAGAATTAAGTATGGAAGTAACTATTGAGAAAGGTAGAGGTTATGTTTCTGCTGAGGAAAATGAAGGTGAAGAGAATGTTATTGGAGTTATTCCTATAGATTCTGCATTCTCACCTATTAAGCGAGTAAACTTTGAAGCGGAGGATACAAGAGTAGGTCAAGTAACTGATTTCGATAAATTGATTTTAGAGGTTAATACTGATGGAAGTTTAACCCCTGAAGAAGCTATTAGTTTGGCCGCTAAGGTATTAGCAGAGCATCTTGATTTATTTATTAATTTAACCGAAGAGATTACTGAAGTTGATATCATGGTAGAAAAAGAAGAAGAAGAAAAAGATAAGATTTTAGAGACAACAATTGAAGAGTTAGACTTATCAGTACGTTCTTCTAACTGTTTAAAAAGAGCAGGAATTAATACAGTTGAAGAGTTAACGGAGAAGACTGAAGATGATTTAATGAAGGTTAGAAATTTAGGAAAGAAATCTTTACAGGAAATTAGAGATAAATTAGATGAATTAGAACTTTCCTTAAACAAGCCTGAACTGTAGGTATTTGAGATATAAGTAAATGAGGGAGGGATGAAACTGTGGCCCAGAGAAAATTAAGTAGAAATAGCTCTAGTCGTAAGTCTTTAATGAATAGTTTAGCCATTTCTCTTTTTAAGAACGAACGAATCGAGACTACAGAGCCTAAAGCTAAAGAAGCTCAACGTTTTTCTGAAAAACTGATTACTACTGCTAAGAATGATAATCGTAATGCGCGTAAAAAGGTGATGCAGAAATTAAACGATAAAGAAGCAGTAACTAAATTATTTACAGAGATTGCTCCGCGTTTTGCTGAACGCCAAGGTGGTTATACTAGAATATTAAAGTTAGGAGCGCGTCGTGGTGATGGAGCACCAATGGCAATTTTAGAATTAGTAGAGTAAATAGATAATTTAATATTGCGGACGATAAACAGCCATAATATATAAAATTTTCAATTGGAGTCTACATTAACTACGGCCGAAGCCCTACATATTTCGGCCGTAATATATTTCTCTTCTGTATGGCTGTTTTTTGTATGAAATAAAGGTGGATAAGCAGATGAAACCATTAATTGAATTAAATGATGTTAGCTATAGCTATAATGGAGAAGAAGATTTTGTTCTAAAAGATATTGATTTAAATATAGAACCTGGTGAATTCGTAGCTATCGTTGGTCATAATGGCTCGGGAAAGTCGACTTTAGCTAAACTACTAAACGGTCTTTTATTACCATCTAAAGGCGAAGTTAAGGTAGGAGGACTCTCTACTACTAGTCAAGAAGAATTATGGCAGATTAGGCAGCAAGTTGGTATGGTTTTTCAGAGTCCTGATAATCAATTAGTAGCTAATATTGTAGAAGAAGATGTAGCTTTTGGACCAGAAAATTTAGGTTTACCTTCGGAAGAGATCAAAGCTAGAGTTAAAGAAGCTTTAGCTTTGGTTGGGATGAAAGATTTTGCTCGTCATGCCCCTCATAAGTTATCTGGTGGGCAGAAGCAGCGGGTAGCTATTGCTGGAATTATTGCTATGCGTCCGGACTGTTTAGTCTTTGATGAGCCTACTGCTATGTTAGATCCAGTCGGTAGAAAAGAAGTTATTAAGACTGTTGAAGACCTTAATAAAAATGAAGGATTAAGTGTAGTTTATATTACTCATTTTATGAATGAAGTAGTTAATGCAGACCGAATCTTAGTCTTTGAAGAGGGAGAAATAGTCTTATCAGGTAGTCCTAAGGATGTCTTTACAAAGGTTGATGAGATTAAAGAACTGTCTTTAGATGTTCCCCAGGTGACTGAATTAGCTTATCATCTTCAAAATTCTGGTCTAGATATAGATTCTGATATTTTTACGGTAAATAGGTTGGTGGAAGCAATATGCTCATTAAAGTAGAGAGTGTTACGCATCAATATGATGATATGGGAGAGTCAGTCCTAAACGACATAAATTTTTCGATTAATAAGAATGAATTTATTAGTTTAATTGGCCATACTGGCTCTGGAAAGTCAACTTTAGTACAGATTTTGAATGGTTTAATTAAACCGATTTCAGGACAAGTCTTTCTGTCTGGAGAAGATATTACTGGGAAAGATGTTGATTTGAAGAAGGTTAGACAACAAGTAGGTTTAGTTTTTCAATACCCAGAACATCAGTTATTTGAAGAAACGGTTTACCAGGATGTGGCTTTTGGGCCTAAAAATTTAGGTTTATCAGAAGAGACTATAGAAGACCGAGTTAAGGACTCTTTAAAATCTGTAAATCTTGAATATGAAGAGTTTAAAGATCGTTCACCATTTAAGTTAAGTGGTGGGCAGCAACGGCGAGTGGCAATTGCTGGTGTCTTAGCTATGCGACCTAAGGTCTTGATTTTAGATGAACCTACTGCTGGCTTAGACCCTAGAACTAGGATTGAATTGATGGAAGAGATAATTAAGTTTAAAGAAGAATTTAATTTAACTATTATCTTAGTATCCCATCGAATGGAAGAAGTCTTTCAATTAGCTGATAGAATTTTAGTTTTGAGTGAGGGGCAGTTGGTTTTCAATGAATCTCCTACTGAATTAACATCTAAGTATCATCAATTGCAGCAATTAGGTCTAGGTGTTCCAGAAATAACTGAAGTATTAGTCAATTTGAAAGAAAAAGGTTATGATTTAAATACAAATATATTTGATATTTTATCAGCAAAAGATGAAATTATTAAAGTATTAAGGAGTTAGGGTTATGTTAAATGATATTATGCTAGGTCAATATCTTGACCGAGATTCTATAGTTCATAGTTTAGACCCCCGGATTAAGATCTTATTAGTGATTCTATTTATTATTGTTCTATTTATTAGTAAGACTCTCTTAGGTTATGCAGTATTAGGTGGTTTTATCATAATTAGTACTCTTATAGCAAAAATTGAGTTCAAGTATATTCTAAAGAGTTTGAAACCCTTACTATTCATTATTAGTTTAACCTTAATTATTCACTTGTTTTTAACTAAGGGTGGAGAAGTAATTTGGGAATGGAAATTTTTAAGTATTGAAGAGAAAGGTCTAAACTTAGGTCTCTTTATGGCTGCAAGATTGATCTTTTTAATTACTTTTACTTCGTTATTAACCTTAACTACTTCGCCTTTAGAGTTAACTGATGGGTTAGAAAAGCTACTGAATCCATTTAAAAGATTTGGCGTTCCGGCTCATGAATTAGCAATGATGATGACGATTGCATTAAGGTTTATCCCTACTCTATTAGAAGAGTCCGAAAAGATCTTAAAAGCGCAGAAAGCACGAGGGGCAGACTTTGAAAGCGGGAATTTGATTCAAAAGGCTAAAAGTTTGATTCCTTTATTAGTACCGCTCTTTGTCAGTGCTTTTCGTCGTGCTGATGATTTAGCTTTAGCAATGGAAGCTAGGTGCTATCGTGGTGGAGAAGGTCGAACTAGAATGAATGAATTGCATTTATCTAGAGCAGACTATCTAATAGGAGGAGCAACTGCTATTTTCTTAATATTTGTTGCGATATTGATTTGATTTTGGAAGAAATGTTTTGAGGTGTAGTAAATGCGTTACTTAAAAGCGATTGTTGAATATGATGGGACTAATTATCATGGTTTTCAACGGCAGAATAATGCACTAGCAGTTCAAGAAGTATTAGAAGAAAGTTTATTGAAATTAACAAAGACGCAGATAAAAGTAATTGGTGCTAGTAGAACTGATAGTGGTGTACATGCGGAAGGACAAGTTGTTAATTTTCAAACTAAATCACCGATTCCAATTGAAAGATTTAGTTATGCTTGGAATAACTCATTACCTGATGATATTGTAATCAAAGAAGTAAGCAAGACTGATGCTGAATTTCATGCTCGTCATTCTGCCAAAGGGAAGGTCTATGAATATCATATATTGAATCAAGAGACGCCCTCAGCCTTTGAAAGAAATTATAGTTACCATATTAAAAAAGAATTAGACTTCACTGCTATGCAGAAAGCTGCAGAATATTTGGTGGGAGAACATGATTTTACTTCCTTTCGTGCTTCTGGTTGTAGTGCTAAGACACCAGTTAGAAAGATAGAGAGTTTTACAGTTAAGCAGTTAGGTAATAAGATCATACTTAGCGTAGAGGGAACTGCTTTTTTATATAATATGGTTAGAATTATGGCGGGAACTTTAATCGAAGTAGGACTTGGTAAATTAGATATAAAAGAAGTCCCTAAAATATTAAAACTTAAGGATAGAACTCAAGCTGGTTCGACGGCTCCTGGTTGTGGGTTAAGATTAATTAGAGTTAAATATTAAAATTCCTTGACAGTTTACAATTATTATAATAAAATTAATTCGTGAGACTTATTAATTTTATTCAAAATTGCCCCGGACCTACTTTATATATATTATTTTATTGTGACGATATGATTTTGTTATAAGGAGGGAAATTAGATGAGTACTTATATGGCAAAACCAGAAGATATAGAAAGAAATTGGTTTGTAGTTGATGCTGAAGGTAAAACTCTAGGTAGAATGGCTACTGAAATTGCAACAGTGCTACGTGGAAAGCATAAGCCAATTTATACTCCAAATGTGGATACAGGAGATTATGTAATAGTCATCAATGCTGAAAAAGTTAAGCTAACAGGTAAAAAGTTAGAGCAGAAGATGTATCATAAGCATTCTGAATATCCAGGTGGACTAAATTCTATTAGCTATAATGAATTATTAGCTAAAAAGCCAGAGAAAGTAATTGAATTAGCGGTTAAAGGAATGTTACCTAAGAATAAATTAGGACGTAAGATTTTTAAGAAATTAAAAGTCTATGCTGGTGCAGAGCATCCTCATGCTGCTCAACAACCAGAAGAATTAGACATTTAAGCGGAAATATATTAATGGGAGGAGGATTATTATGGCAGAAGTTGAGTATTTAGGAACTGGAAGAAGAAAGCATGCAATAGCTAGAGTAAGATTACAACCGGGTAACGGACAGGTTATTGTTAATGACCGACCTATAGATGATTATTTTGGTCGTAAAACTTTAGAAAAAGAAGCTTTACAGCCTTTAGACGTAACTGAGACTGTTGGAGAATTCAATATAGTAGTTACTGTAGAAGGTGGTGGAGTGTCAGGTCAGGCCGGAGCAATTTCTCATGGTATTGCTCGTGCTCTATTAGATGTTGAACAGAACTATCGAACTCCATTAAAGAAAGCAGGTCTTTTAACTCGAGACCCAAGAATGAAAGAACGTAAGAAGTATGGACGTAAGAAAGCAAGAAAGTCTGGTCAATTCTCAAAAAGATAATCAATTTTTCATGGCAAGGAAGGGTATATATACTCTTCCTCTTTCTTTTGTTTAAATTAAATTCTGACAGGTTAGAGTCTGAAAATATATCTTTATTAATAAAAAACGTAATTTCAGGCTGAGGTTAAGGATAAGGTTGAGAAAGTTCAAATCCTTAAAAATCATATCAATAATAGTTAACTAAGAAAACATGTATTAAGTTAGCGTACATGAAATCTAATTATAAAATTTACTTGCATAAGAATATATTAGAATATTGACGCTAATAATAGAATTTAATAAATATTTCCGCGGAAATATTGTTATATTTTTTAGAAGAAAGATGTATTGGGGAGAATAAATGATGAAGACACCATATTTAGAGATAAAACTAGATAAAATAGTTAAAAACACTAGAAAAATTGTTAGTTTAGCAGCAAAGCATGGCATTAAAATTTTTGGAGTGACTAAGGGGGTTTGTGGTGACCCACAGATAGCCCAAGCTATGGTACGTGGAGGGGTAAAAGGTTTAGCGGATTCAAGAATAGAAAATATTAAAAAGTTAAACAGTTATGGCTTTAAGCTACCATTGGTTCTATTGAGGATTCCCATGTTAAGTGAAATAGAAAGAGTCATTAACTATGTAGACATTAGTTTAAATTCTCAATTAGAAGTAATTGAAGCTTTAAATAAAGAGGCAAGGTCAAGAGGAAAGACCCATAAAATTATTCTAATGGTTGATTTAGGTGATAGAAGAGAAGGAATCTTACCTAAAGAGGTCAAAAAAGTAGTTGGAAGGATTAAAGCAAATTGTTCAAATATAAAAATAGTAGGATTAGGTACTAATTTAGCATGTTTCGGAGGGGTTTTGCCAACAGCAGAGAATATGAATCACTTTATAAGATTAGTAGAAGAAGCCGAATCAGTTCTAGAGAACAACTTACAGATTATTTCAGCAGGGAATAGCAGCTCTTTACCATTATTACATACTTCTGGAGTGCCACAAAGAGTAAATCAACTTAGAATTGGGGAAAGTATATTATTAGGAAGTAATTTGGTTGAGGGAGGTACCCTACCTAGTTTACATAGTGATACTTTCATTTTAGGGGCAGAGATAGTAGAGTTAAATGAGAAGGGAGCACTACCAGATGTGCCTCAAGGTCCTAATGCATTTGGAGAAGAATTAAAGTTAAAGAAAGATGGAATACGAGAAAGAGCTATTCTAGCTATTGGTAGACAAGATATCTCTCCGAATGGTTTAACTCCTTGTCTAACTGGAGTTGAAATTGAAGGGGGCAGCAGTGATCATTTAATCATTGATATTACAGATGTAAAAGAGAAATTAAAGGTAGGAGATATACTAGAGTTTAAAGTTGATTATAGTTCTTTATTGAGAGCAACAACTTCGCCATATGTGGATAATAGTTATTCGCTTGTGTAAGGAGGGGACTATTTGAAAGTAGCAGTTATTGGTGTGCCGATGGATTTAGGAGCAAATCGTCGCGGTGTTGATATGGGACCAAGTGCTATTAGATATGCCGACTTAATACCACAAATTAAGGAGTTAAAAATTGGAGTTAAGGATTATGGTGATGTGGAAGTTCCAATTATTAGACATAATAAAGAAAGAGAGAATTATATCTTAGCAATTAGAGATACTTGCAGTATTTTAGCTAAGAAAGTAAAAAGAAGTTTAGATCTGGATTACTTACCATTAATTCTAGGCGGGGATCATAGCATTACTATTGGGACTTTTAAAGGCTTAAAAAGTGTTAATCAAGATGTAGGATTAATTTGGTTCGATGCTCATGCTGATTTTAATACTCCTGGTACAAGTCAGACCGGAAATATTCATGGCATGTCTTTAGCAGTAATTAATGGCGAAGGTCCTGATGAATTAATATCTATTTTAGAGGATGATTACGGAATAGATGAAGAAAATATTGCTTTAATTGGAGTTAGAGATTTAGATGCTAGTGAGAGTAGGAGATTAAAAGAGACAGATATAAATATATATACAATAAGTGATATAGATAGATTAGGAATAGAGCAGGTAATGAAGGAAGCGATAGAGATAGCTTCTTGTGATAAGGAGGGGGTACATGTTAGTTTTGATATTGATGTGTTAGATCCTTTAACGGCACCTGGAGTAGGAACGGCAGTGCCTGGGGGTCTAAATTATCGCGAGGCCCATTTAGCTATGGAGATGATAGCTGATGCTGGGACTTTGATTTCTATGGATTTAGTAGAAGTAAATCCTATCTTAGATGAACGGAATCGAACTGCTAAAGTAGGAGTTGATTTAATCCTATCAGCTTTAGGAAAGCAAATACTATAAGATAAATATAACGATGAAAGGAGTTGGATTTCATGAGTGGAATTGTTTTTGCAGGATTAAGTCCTCATCCACCGATGTTGATACCAGAAATAGGGAGAGATGATTTAAGGCAAGTTGAAGAGACACAAAAGAGCATGAGGGAGTTTGCTAAAAGAGTCAAGAAGGCAGAACCTGATCTAATTATTACTATTAGTCCACATGGTCCGGTATTTTCTGATGCGATTAGCATATTGAATACTCCTAAATTACATGGTGATTTTGGTCAGTTTGGATTTCCTGAGATAGAATTAAGCTATGACTTGCAGGAAGATATTATTAAAGAATTGGTTAGAGTAAATAAAGCAGAAGATATAACAGTAGCCAGAATTGATCAAAGTAGTGCTCATAAACTTGAGATTAATCCGAAGTTAGACCATGGTGTTTTAGTTCCTCTCTATTACTTAGAAGAAGCGGGCATTACTGATCTACCTTTAGTACCAGTTACCATGGGGATGCTACCATATGAGGATCTATATAAGTTTGGAAAGATAGTCCAATTAGCAGCTATGAAATTAGGCTATCGTGTAGCAATTATTGCTAGTGGTGATCTTTCACATCGTTTAACTCCTGAGGCTCCAGCTGGATTTAACCCACAAGCTAAGGAGTTTGATCAGAAGTTAGTACAGGCATTAGCAGAAGATAGAATAGAAGATATTTTTGCATTAGACAGAAATTTGATTGAAAAGGCTGGAGAATGTGGATTAAGACCAATTATGATTATGTTAGGGGCTATTGATGGATTAGCTGTTAAACCAGAGTTATTATCTTATGAAGGACCGTTTGGGGTAGGTTATGGTGTAATTACTTATGAGATCGATGGTTCTGACGAAGAACGGAAGAAATTAGATGGGTTGCTAGCTGACCGTCAGGAGAAATTAGCGGAACAGCGTAAAGAAGAAAGTGATTTGGTTCGATTAGCTCGCAAGGCGGTAGAGCAGTATGCATTAAATAAAGAGTTAATTTCAGTGCCAGATGAATTAACAGATGAAATGAAGAAGGAAGCCGGCGTCTTTGTCTCAATAAAGAAGTATGGACAGCTAAGAGGCTGTATTGGAACTATTGAGCCAGTCGAAGAGAATGTAGCTGCAGAGATAATTAGAAATGCCTATAGTGCTGGATTTAAAGATCCTCGTTTTCCAGCTGTTAACTTAAATGAATTAGAAGAATTAACTTATTCAGTCGATATTTTAGAAGAACCAGAGTCGATTGAGTCACCAAAAGAATTAGACCCTCGCAAGTATGGGGTGATAGTTCGCAAAGGACAGAAAAGCGGATTATTACTACCTAGACTCGATGGAGTAGATACTGTTGATAAGCAGCTAGAGATTGCTAAAAGAAAAGCAGGAATACCGATAGATGAAGAGGATGTAGAGTTGATGAGGTTTAGGGTTACGCGGTATGAGTGAGGCTAAAATTAAAGAGGCTAAATGGTACGAAAAGATATCTGAAGGTAGAGTAGAGTGTAACTTGTGTCCTCATAACTGCAAATTGAATGAAGAGCAGACGGGAGTATGTGGAGCGAGAGAAAATCTGAATGGTAAATTGATTACTAAAATCTATGGTCAGGCTAGTGCGATGGCGATTGATCCTATTGAAAAGAAACCACTCTTTCATTTTTATCCAGATACTGATATATTATCTATAGGTACAGTAGGTTGTAATTTAAGTTGCAAATTCTGCCAGAATCATCATATTGCTCATGATCATCAGGCTAAAACTAACTTTCTAACTCCTGAACAGATAGTAGCAGCGGCTAAAAAACATGACGTAATTGGAGTTGCATATACTTATTCAGAACCGATTATTTGGTTTGAATATTTATTGGAGACAGCTAAATTAGTAAAGGAAGCAGGAATGAAGAATGTGTTAGTAACTAATGGAGTAATTAATTCTAAGCCTTTTAATGAGCTGCTACCTTATATTGATGGTTTCAATATAGACTTAAAAGCTTTTACTGAAAAATTTTACCGTAATATATGTCAAGGATATTTAGAACCGGTTAAAAAAACAATTAGATTAGCTAATAAAGAAGCTTTAGTAGAAGTAACAACCTTATTAATTCCAGGTTTGAATGACTCGAAAGAAGAAATAGAAGATTTAGTAAGATGGTTAGCAGAAATTGAGCCTAATATTCCATTGCATTTTTCCCGTTACTTTCCCAAATATGAATTAGAGATAGAAATAACTCCGATAGAAACTTTGCTTAAAGCTAAAGAGCTAGCTGAAGAGAAGTTGAACTTTGTTTACTTAGGTAATGTACAGGATAGTAAATATAGGAATACATATTGTTATCAATGTGGGGAATTATTAATAGAAAGAGATTGGTCAAAAGTTAAATTAAATTTAGATGAAGATTTATGTCCTGAATGTGGAGTGAAGATTAATATTTGGAATTAAAAATAAAAATTCTTGACATTCTTTAAAAATTTGCATATAATATTATCAAAGCAAGAAAAAGTTAATAATTTAAACACAAAGAACGGGCTAAGAGTTAGGGCTAACTTTTAGAGAGGGGTTCTCGATAGGCTGAAAGGAACTCTAGTTAGGAATAATTCATTCTGCCACCCGGGAGTGGTGAGGTCGAAATAGTAGTAGACCTTGACGTTATAACTACGTTATAGTTATAAGGGGTTAAGAATTACTTTTTTATAATTCTTGATAACTAGAGTGGTACCGCGGGTAATCTATGCTCTCGTCTCTATATTTTAGAGACGAGGGCTTTTTTTATTTTAAAAATGATTAAATAAAAATTGAGAAGGGAGGAGTTTAGTATGTTTGAAAACTATTTTTCTAAGAATGCACAGAAGATGAAAGGTTCAGAAATTAGAGAGTTCTTCGAACTAACAGAGCGACCGGAGGTGATTTCATTTGCCGGTGGTTTTCCTAATAAGGAATGCTTGCCGACTGCAGCAGTAGAGAAGATGAGTAGTAGATTATTAGCAGAGTCAGAAGAAGGAATGCTGCAGTATAGCCCGACAGAAGGACAAGAAGATTTAAGGAAGTATATAGTCAAATTTATGGCTCAGAGAGGAATCAAAGTTGGCATTGAGAATATATTAGTTACTAGTGGTTCACAGCAAGGTTTAGACTTAGTAAGTAAAGTCTTTGTTGACCCAAGAGATAAAGTATTAACAGAAGCTCCTAGTTATGTAGGAGGGTTGGGAGCGATTAATAATTATCAAGGAGATATAATTAGTGTTGGGGTAGATGAAGAAGGGATTAGAATAGATCTTTTAGAGGAAGAGTTAGAAAGATTAGCTTGTGAAGGTGAGACTCCAAAATTTATCTATTTAGTTGCTGACTTTAATAATCCTACTGGTTTGACGATAGCTACTGAACGGCGAAAGAAGTTAGTGAAATTGGCTGAGGAATATGAATTTTTAATTCTTGAGGATGATCCGTATAGCAAATTAAGATATGAGGGTATCGAACAGCCTGCTATTAAAAACTTTGACCGGGAGGGAAGAGTAATCTATTTAGGGTCATTTTCTAAAATATTTATTCCAGGGGTTAGAATTGGCTGGATAGTAGCGCACGAAGAGATAATTCAGAAGATGATTTTAGCTAAGCAAGCAACAGACTTATGTACTAATTCAATTGGACAACGGTTGATTACTGCTTGTGGAGAAGCAGGTATCATTGATCAACAGATTAATAAGTTAAGAGACTTTTATCGTAAGAAGAGGGATGTGACATTAGAATCTTTAACTAAATATTTTCCTCAAGAAGCAACCTGGACGGAGCCAGAAGGAGGCTTCTATACTTGGGTCGAATTACCCGGATTTTTAAATACTAAAGAGATCTTATTAAAGGCGATTGAAGAGAATGTAGCCTTTGTAGTCGGGAGTGCATTTCAAGTTAATGGTAAAGGGCATAATGCCTTCAGATTATCATTTAGCCAACCAGATATAGATGAAATAGAAGAAGGAATCTATAGATTAGGTAAGATTATTAAAGGTGAAATAGCTAAAAGATCTGGAAACCAAAAATGTATAGGATGCTAGTAGCTTGATAGAAACTTTGCCAAATGATTGATGAGATTAGGCTATTATTTCGCTCATAAAGGTAGACAGCAATAATTCCAATTATGAAATAATGTAGTAAGAAGCCAAAGTTAAATTCTAACAGGCTTAATGCATAATAGAGACTGCTAGCTAAAGTACCAAAGATAATGCCGATTCTTTCTTTAAAGTAATTATAAATAATAATACGGTAGAATAGCTCAGTTGCTAAAGCAGGAATTATCGATAATAGACTTAGAATAATAAAGTAAAGGATACTACTTGTTAATTCATCTATTGAAGTAATTCTTACTAAAGGTTGAAATGTAGTATCAAAAGTAAGATGTTGATGTTGAAGATTAATAAGTAAGATCGTTAAAATTGGTAAAGGATAACTAACTTTAAGTCCTAATTTTAAATCTTTAGTATAATTATCTAAAGCAAGACCTATCTTGCTCAAAGAAAGATTATGTTTAAATAATAAAGTATATACCAGGTAGGTAATTATTAATAATTTAATAACTAATAAGAATGAATAGTAAAAGAAAGATTCAAATTCAGGTATATTTGGAAGATTATAATCTTTAGCTAAGGAGATAAGCAATGGTCCTAGATACCAAAGTAGTTGAAGCATTATTATCTCTTTAGTCTTCCAAGTATACTTCTTTTTTTTGCCTTTAATTAGTTTTTTGAGCTGTTTATTCTTCATATTAATCCCCTTATTTCTTTTTTATTAAATTCTAATTGAGAGAGGAAATATCCTGCAAGCGACTGGAAATAATTTGAAAATCATCCCTGGTTTAAGTGCTTGTATAAATAAAAGTGGTGTGTTATAATTATTTAAAACTAGAAATCGAAGTTAGAAGTGAGTAGTAAGGAGGTATTTTATTTGGGAGAGTTAAGAATAGAGCAGATTGCTGCTGATCTTAGGAAAGTTAATAAGGGCGAAGTATTGGTGGACAAAGTAACAAGAACTCTTTATAGTACTGATGCAAGTATCTATCAAATCGAACCTTTAGGAGTAGTCTTTCCAAAGGATAAAGAGGATGTAAAAGCAGTAATCAAATATGCTTATGAAAATAGTTTAGCTATCTTTCCTCGGGGTGCCGGTTCTGGTTTAGCCGGACAATCTTTGGGGGAAGGGATTATCTTGGATTTTACTAAGTATATGGACAAGATTGTTGAGGTTAATACTGATGAGTCATATGTTAAAATAGAACCAGGAATTACTTTGGGTGTTCTAAATAGAAGATTAGCAGAAGATAATAAATTCTTACCGCCGGACCCTTCTAGTGGTGAATATTGTACATTAGGAGGAATGTTGGGGAACAATGCTTCCGGAGGCCATTCAGTTAAATACGGTAGTACTATTGATTATGTCTTAGAACTAGAAGTGGTCTTAGCTAATGGTGAGGATATTAGAGTTGAGAATTTTAAATTGGATAGTCAAGAATATAAGGAAGCTTTACAACAGGAAGGATTAGCAGGAGAGATATATACGAAAGTCAGTCAATTGATTAAAGATAACCAAGAGTTAATTAAAGAACATACTCCTGATGCGAGGAAGAACTGCAGTGGGTATAGATTAGATGCAGTGGTTCAAGATGAAGACTTCAATTTGGCTAAATTACTTGTTGGTTCAGAAGGTACTTTGGCAGTAATTACTGAAGCTAAGTTGGAGATTGTTGAACGACCAGTAAAACAGGCTATTACTTTATTGTATTTTGATGACTTAGATAAGGCCGGTCGAGCTGTAGGCAAGATTTTGAATTTAGACCCTAGTGCAATTGAGATTATGAATTATGGATTTTTAGAGTTGGTGCGTAATAATCATCCCGATATTGATAAGCAACTACCGGATGATATTCAAACAGCTCTGTTAGTAGAAGTTGATGGAGATAATGATGATGAAATTGAAGAGGCAATTAATAGAATAGAAGAGTTAGTATGTCAAGAATTAGAATTAGCTTTTGGAATTGATACTGCTTATGATGAAGCAGAACAGAAGAAGTTATGGTCGATTAGAAAATCGGCAGTACCGATCTTAAATAAGATAAAAGGACCTAAGCGCATTACAGGTTTTGTAGAAGATGTAGCAGTTGATCCTTTTAAGTTACCAGATTATATTAGAGGTTTTAAAGAGATTGTAGATAGACACGGAGTGAAGGCTATTATATATGGCCATGCAGGTCATGGTAATACTCATCCCCGGCCTCTTTTAAATTTAAAAGAGGAAGAAGATATTAAGAAGATGGAGGCTATCGCTGAAGAGGTTTATGATTTAGTTAGTGAATTAAATGGGACTATTAGTGGCGAACATGGCGATGGCCTATTACGAGCTCAGTTTTTAAAGAGGATTTATGGGCCGATGTATGATCTCTTTAAGGATATAAAGGAGACTTTTGATCCTAAGAATATCTTAAATCCAGGTAAGATAATTAGTGATGATTCAGAATTAATGACTAAAAATTTAAGATATGGCAGTGAATATGAGATTACTGATGTAGAGTCTAAATTAAAATTTGCTGAAGGTGAGTATCAAGCAGAGGTAGAGAAATGTCATGGTTGTTCTAAGTGCCGATCTTTTGTAGGCACCGATATGTGTCCAATCTTTAAAGCATATGGCGATGAACGAATGGCTCCTAAATCTAAAGCTAATATTTTGCGGGCGATTATTTCAGGTAGATTAGATCCATCAGGTGAAACTGAAGAGCAGAATATTAAGGAAATCTTTGATCTCTGTCTTAATTGTAAGAACTGTCATTTAGAATGTCCTTCTCAAGTAAATATACCTAAATTAATGGTGGAAGCAAGAACTAAGCATTACGAACGAACTGGTCAACCATTAGTTAATAAGGTATTAGGTGCTAGTGGAGATATGGGCAGATTGGGAAGTATAACTCCGGCTATAACTAATAACTTTCTTACGATGAAACCATTTAGAGCAGTTATGGAGAAGGTGACTGGGCTTGCTAAGGAAAGAAATTTTCCTCAATTTGCTAATGAGACTTTTAATGCTTGGTTTAAGAAGAAGAAGTCTAAAAAAGGTAAAAAAGTAGCTTATTTTACTGGTTGTTCTACTAATTACTATAGCCCAGAGGTAGGCAAAAGTTTAGTTAAAGTATTAGAGAAGAATGGATACCAAGTTATATTGCCAGAGCAAAAGTGTTGTGGAATTCCAAAGATAAATTATGGAGATTTGGATTCGGCTAAGGATAATATAAATTATAATATTAATTCATTAGTTGAGGTTGTTAAAGAAGGATATGATATTATTACCGCTTGTCCTAGCTGTAGTCTAAGTATTAAAGATGAGTATTTAGATTTGATAGATACTCAAGAGGCTAAGTTAGTAGCAGAGAATACTTATCATATTAATGAGTATTTATTAACTTTAAGAGAAAAAGAGAAATTAGATCTTGACTTTAAAGATCAGCAGGGGAAGTATGCATATCATACTCCTTGTCATTTAAAGGCTCAACACTTACAAGGTTCTACGAAAGAAGTATTAAAGCTAGTTCCAGGAGTTACGGTAGAAGAGATAGATGCAGGCTGTTGTGGAATCGCAGGGACCTTTGGGTTTAAGAAGGATAATTATGAGCTTTCGATGAAGATAGGTAAGAATATTACTGATAAATTAAAGAAGATGGATTATGATCAGGTATTAACTGATTGTGATGCTTGTAAGATGCAGATCAAAGAAGGAATTGATGATGAAATTATTCATCCGATTCAGGTTTTAGCTGGGAGTTATTAATAAGAGACGTAATTTCAGGCTGAGGATAAGGTTGAGGAAGTTCAAATCCTTAAAAATTATATCAATAATAGTTAATTAAAAAACACGTATTAAGTTAACGCAGATGACTTTATGTTAAGAAGAGGAGGAGTTAAGTATGAGAAGTGATCAAGTAACTAAAGGAGTAGATAAGGCACCTCATCGTTCATTATTTAAAGCTATGGGGTACACTGATGAGGAGATAGAGAGACCGTTAATTGGAATTGCTAATGCTCAAAATGAGGTGATTCCTGGTCATGCTCATTTAGATAAGATTGCGCAAGCAGTGAAGACAGGGGTTAGGATGGCCGGAGGGACTCCAATTGAATTTGGAGGGATTGGAGTCTGTGATGGTATCGCTATGGGACATCAAGGAATGCATTATTCTTTAGCTAGTCGAGAAGTGATTGCTGATTCAGTAGAAATTATGGCACAAGCCCATGCTTTTGATGCGTTAGTTTTGATTCCTAATTGTGATAAGATAGTGCCGGGAATGTTGATGGCAGCAGCTAGATTAAATATTCCAACGGTAGTAGTAAGTGGTGGACCGATGTTAGCTGGACGCCATGAAGGAGAAAATATTGATTTGAAGACAGTCTTTGAAAGTGTGGCAGCAGTTCAGACTAATAATATGTCAGAAGATGAATTAGCAGCAGTTGAGGATAGTGCTTGTCCTGGTTGTGGTTCTTGTTCAGGAATGTTTACTGCTAACTCAATGAATTGTTTAACAGAAGTTTTGGGATTAGGTTTACCTGGCAACGGAACAATTCCAGCGGTAGATGCTAAAAGAATTAGATTAGCTAAGAAGGCTGGTATGCAGGTTATGGATCTATTAGAAAAGGATATTAAGCCATTAGATATTTTAACAGAGGAAACTTTTGAGAATGCTTTGGCTGTAGATATGGCGCTTGGTTGTTCTACTAATACGGCTTTACATTTACCAGCGATTGCTCATGAAGCAGGAGTTGAATTGGATTTAGAGCTGATTAATGAGGTTAGTGCTAAGGTACCTCATCTTTGTAGTTTAAGTCCTGCTGGTAGACATCACATTCAAGATTTGGACGAAGCTGGCGGTATTCCAGCAGTAATGAAAGTCTTAAGTAGCGAAGGGCTTCTTAATGAGGAATTGCTGACTATAACTGGCCAGAGTGTTGGAGATAATTTAGCAGAGGTAGAAGTATTAGATGAAGATGTAATTAGAAAGTTTGATACTGCGTATCATCAAACCGGTGGTCTAGCTGTATTAAAGGGTAACCTTGCCCCGGATGGAGGAGTAGTTAAGCAAGCAGCAGTAGCTGATGAAATGTTAGTTCATGAAGGTCCGGCTCGGGTCTTTACTTCTGAAGAAGAAACAGTAAGAGCGATTCATGCTGGTGAAGTTAAAGCAGGAGATGTAGTGATTATTAAGTACGAAGGACCTAAAGGTGGACCAGGAATGAGAGAAATGTTAACCCCAACTTCAGCAGTTGCTGGTGCAGGGTTAGATAAAGAGGTTGCTTTAATTACTGATGGGCGTTTTTCTGGTGCTACTCGTGGAGCATCTATTGGACACGTATCTCCAGAGGCTATGGAAGGTGGACCGATTGCTGTTGTTGAAGAAGGAGATATTATTGAAATAGATATTCCTAATAGAAAGTTAAATGTGAAATTAAATGAAGAAGAGATTGAAAGAAGGTTAGAAGAGTGGTCAGCACCAGAGCCAAAAATTAAGAGTGGTTATTTATCTCGATATGCAAAGCTAGTTACTTCAGCAAGTACAGGAGCGGTTTTTGAATAAAAAATGAAAAATCTCTTGACAAACAGATAAAATTTTCATA
The DNA here is from genome assembly GCF_900114655.1 of Candidatus Frackibacter sp. WG13. Taxonomy (GTDB): domain Bacteria; phylum Bacillota; class Halanaerobiia; order Halobacteroidales; family Acetohalobiaceae; genus Frackibacter. The sequence goes on along the minus strand of NZ_FOTT01000004.1, from coordinate 57,818 downwards.
TAATATGTTTTAAATCAATAATAAAGTTTAAAAGTAATGAAAGGAAATGAAGTAATTAATTGGATTACAGAGAATCGGAGGGGCTGAGAACCGATATCTAAATTAATTATTTCTCTCGTCCTAGAACTGTAGACCGAAAGGAGTCAATTCTTTTAAGAAAGCTCTTGACAAATTAGTGGAAATCGCTTATACTTGTTAATAAATAAATTATAAAAGTGATTATAAGCTTAAAGGCGTTGAAAGGGAGAGTAAATAGTTAATTCTATTTACAGCGAACTGGGATTGGTGAGAGCCAGGATAGAACGACCTATTGAACATCCCCCTAGAGCTGCAGACTGAAAGATAACTCCGAGTAAGTTGTGCCGGTTTAGCACCCGTTATTATGTGCTGGAGTATGGAACAGATTCTTTTTATGAATCTGTAAGTACTTACTAAGACTGCTATCGTGAGGTAGTAGTGAATCAGGGTGGTAACACGAGAAGTTTATAACCTCTTGTCCCGATTAATGTCTATAGCATTAGTCTGGATAAGAGGTTTTTTTGATTTAAGTAGTAAGCAAGTAGAGAGAAGAATTAGTAGAAGATTATTAGCAGAATTAAGAAGAAATTAGTATAAGATTTAGAATAGAATTATTAGTAAAAGATTGAGTAGCCAGTAGCCAAGGAGTATATTATTTAACTAAGGGTAGTTTATATTTATTTATAGGTGAATTTTCATCTTTAGATATTTATTAACTCTTAAATTGTTATTTAGGCTCTGGATATACTCATCTAGAGCCTTTTTATATTTAAATATATATTTAATCTTAATTCCAAGTATATAATTTTTAAAAAACTCATAAATACTTTAAAAGGGGTGAATTTAAGCAAATGAAGATTACTGGAGCAGAAATTATTGTTAAGTCATTGTTAGAAGAAGATGTAGAAAAAATATTTGGTTATCCAGGTGGAGCAGTAATACCTCTCTATGATGTATTATATGAATATGAAGAGGAGATTGAGCATGTCTTAACGAGACATGAGCAATGGGCGATTCATGCAGCAGATGGATATGCGCGGAGTACAGGTGAACCAGGAGTCTGTATTGCTACTTCAGGTCCAGGAGCAACTAACCTAGTGACTGGTTTAGCTACTGCTCATATGGATTCAATTCCAATCGTTGCTTTTACTGGGCAGGTTCCAACGCATATGTTAGGGACAGATGCGTTTCAGGAAGCAGATATAACCGGGATTACTTTACCAATTACTAAGCATAATTATTTGGTACAAGATGTAAAAGAGCTACCTAGAATCATTAAAGAGGCTTTTCATATTGCTACTACGGGGAGGCCTGGTCCGGTCTTAATTGATTTACCGAAGGATATTCAAAATGAAGAAGCAGTATTTGATTATCCAACAGAGGTCAACTTGCCTGGCTATAAACCTAATTATACTGGACATGGGTTACAGATAAAAGAGGCGGCTAAAGTGATTAATGAAGCTGAAAGGCCATTAATTTACGCCGGAGGAGGAGTAATTTCTAGCGGGGCTGCTGATGAGTTACGAGAATTAGCACAGAAGGCGACAATTCCTGTAACCACAACTTTAATGGGGTTAGGTAGTTTCCCAGAAACAGATAATTTAGCTTTAGGGATGTTAGGAATGCATGGAACAGAACAGGCAAACTATGCTGTTTGTGAAGCTGACTTATTAATTGCGGTTGGAGCTAGGTTTGATGATCGAGTAACTGGAAAATTAGAGACTTTTGCTCCTAATGCTGATATTATCCATATTGATATTGACCCGGCTGAAATTTCAAAACGTGTGTTGATAGATGTACCGATAGTAGGAGATGTTAAACAGATCCTAACTGAGTTAAATGAACAGGTAGAGGGCAAAGAACATAAAGAGTGGAATAAGAAAGTGGCTAATTGGAAGAGTAAATCTATTGTTCAAAAAGAGCCACTTCAAGATAAGGTAACTCCAAAAGGAGTAATTAATCAGATTTATGAATCAACTAATGGCGAGGCTTTAATTGCTACTGAAGTAGGACAGAATCAAATGTGGGCCGCATTATATTATAAGTATACTAAACCAAGAAGTTTTAGTTCTTCCGGTGGTTTAGGAACTATGGGATATGGATTTCCAGCGGCTTTAGGTATTCAAGTTGGTAATCCAGATGAACCTGTCTTCTGTATAGCTGGAGATGGCTGTTTCCAAATGAAGGCTATGGAGTTAGCTACTGCTATTCATTATGAGCTTCCAGTTAATATAGCAATTCTTAATAATAATTATTTAGGTATGGTGCGACAGTGGCAAGAGATATTCTATGATAAGCGTTATTCGTCTACTTGTTTGCAAAGGAGAAATAGTTGTCCTCCAAACTGTTCCTCACCAGGAGACCAGTGTCCAGAATTGGTACCGGACTTTGTTAAGCTAGCTGAATCCTTTGGAGCTTTAGGTATTAGAGTCACTAAAGCTGAAGAGATAAAGCCGGCTTTAGAGAAAGCAATTGCTAGTCCTAAGCCAGTAGTTTTAGATTTTATTATTGAACGAGAGGCAAATGTGTTTCCAATGGTACCTGCTGGAGGAGAGTTGGATAATATGATTCTAGGAGGGGATGAATAGTGAAGCATACAGTTTCAGTCTTAGTAGCTAATAGGTCTGGAGTCTTAGCTAGAATTGCTAGCCTGTTCAGTAGAAGAGGGTTTAATATAGATAGTCTTTCAGTGGGAACTACTGAAGATCCAACAGTTTCTAGGATCACTATTGTAGTAGAAGGTGATGATCAGGTCTTAGAACAGGTTACCAAACAGCTTAATAAATTAATAGATGTTTATAAAGTAAGTGATATTACTAATGATCCATCTATAGATAGAGATTTAGCTTTAATTAAAGTAAAAGCAACTTCAAGTACTAGATCCGAAATTATGCAGATTGTAGATATTTTTAGAGGAAAGATTGTAGACGTAGCAACAGGATCACTAGTAGTTGAGGTCACTGGTAATGAAGAGAAGGTTAATGCCATTGAGGAGTTATTAAGACCATTTGGTATCATAGAATTAGTTAGAACTGGTAAGATTGCTATGGCAAGAGGGGAGAAATAGTTAACAACTAATAAATTATATATTAAAAATCATAAATTAAAATTAGGGAGATGATGTTAATGAAGATGTATTACAATGGAGATGCTGATTTAAAGTATTTAGAAGGAAAGAAGATAGCAATTATTGGGTATGGTAGTCAGGGGCATGCACAGTCTCAAAACTTAAGAGATTCTGGATTAGATGTTATTGTGTCTGAATTAGAAGGAACATCTAATTATGAGCAAGCAGTTGAGGATGGTTTTGAACCAAAAGGAGCTGCTGAGGCAGCTTCTGAAGCAGATGTGATTCAAATTTTACTTCCGGATACTGTGCAAAAGAAAGTCTATTATGATGCGATTGAGCCTAATTTAGAAGAAGGTAATGCACTTGTGTTTTCTCATGGGTTTAATATTCATTATGACCAGATTGTTCCTCCAGAAAATGTAGACGTATATATGGTTGCACCTAAAGGACCAGGACATTTAGTTAGAAGAGTTTATACTGAAGGGGCAGGGGTTCCTACTTTGATTGCAGTATACCAAGATGCAACTGGTAATGCAAAAGAGATGGCTTTAGCTCATGCTAAAGGTGTTGGTGGAACTCGCGCTGGTGTAATTGAGACTACATTTAAAGAAGAAACAGAAACTGACTTATTCGGTGAGCAAGCAGTACTTTGCGGTGGAGCAACTGAATTGGTTAGAGCTGGATTTGATACATTAGTTGAGGCTGGTTATAAGCCGGAAATCGCTTATTTTGAGTGCTTACATGAGTTAAAATTAATCGTTGACTTAATGTATGAAGGCGGTATTGCTACTATGAGAGATTCAATCTCTGATACAGCAGAGTATGGTGATTTAATTGCTGGGAAGAAAGTTATTAATGAAAAATCAAGAGAAGCAATGCAAGAGCTACTAAAGAATGTACAGAATGGTGAATTTGCTAAACGATGGTTATTAGAGAATCAAGCAGGTCGGCCATCATATCAGAAACGAAAAGAGATAGATGCTAATCATAAGATTGAGAAAGTTGGGAAGAAGTTAAGAGATATGATGGAGTGGATTGAGGACTAAAGCTACTTAAATAGATTTCGGAGGGATTCTAATGAGTGAAATTAAGATATTTGATACGACTTTAAGAGATGGTGAACAATCACCAGGTGTTAGTTTAAATATTGAAGAAAAACTGGAGATTGCTCATCAACTAGCCAAACTAAACGTTGACGTAATAGAAGCCGGATTTCCTATTGCCTCCGATGGAGATTTTGCAGCAGTAAAAGCTATTGCTAAGGAAGTGGAAGGGCCAGTCATTGCTGGGCTGGCTCGTGCCACTGAAAAGGATATCGACCGTGCTTGGGAAGCTTTAAAATTTGCTATAAAACCGAGGGTTCATACTTTTATAGCTACTTCTGATATTCATATGAAATATAAACTTAAAAAGAGTCCTAAAGAGGTCTTAGCATCAGCAGTAAAAGCTGTGGAATATGCTAAAGGGTATGTTGATGACGTAGAGTTTTCTGCTGAAGATGCTTTTCGTAGTGATAAAGATTTTTTATGTGAGATCTTTACCGCTGTAATCAAAGCAGGAGCAACAGTAATCAATATTCCTGATACAGTGGGTTATGCTACTCCTCAGGAGTTCGGAGGTTTGATTAAGTATATTAATGATAATGTATCTAATATTGATGAAGCAACGATTAGTGTCCACTGTCATAATGATTTGGGTATGGCAGTTGCTAACTCATTGGCTGCTATCGAGAATGGTGCTGAGCAAGTAGAGTGTGCAGTTAATGGGATTGGAGAGCGGGCTGGTAATACTGCCCTAGAAGAAGTAGTTATGTCTTTATATACACGACGAGATTATTTTGATAGATTATCAGAACTTAAATTGAATGAGATTTATAAGACTAGCAAGTTAGTAAGTTCATTAACAGGCATGTCTGTTCAGGCTAATAAAGCAGTTGTAGGGCAGAATGCCTTTGCTCATGAATCTGGGATTCATCAAGATGGAGTGATGAAGGAAAGAACGACTTATGAGATTATGGATGCCCAGACTATCGGTTTAAATGAAAATAAGATTGTGCTAGGTAAACATTCAGGACGTCATGCTTTTAAAGAGAGATTAAATGAATTAGGTTACGAATTAGAAGGTGAAAATCTTAATAAGACTTTCAAACGTTTTAAAGAGTTAGCTGATCGTAAGAAGTCGATTACAGACCGAGACTTAGAAGCATTAGTTGAAGATGAGATTAAAGTAGTTCCACAGTCTTATGAGTTAATGGGGATTCAAGTTTCTAGTGGAAATCAAGTCTTTCCAACTGCCACTCTTAGAATGGACTGTGCTGGGGAAATAGTTACTGAAGCGGCTTATTGTGATGGAGGACCAATTGATGCTGTCTATCGGACTATTGATCGAATTACTGGATTAGATTGTGATTTGGAAAGTTATGCTATAGATGCTATCACTAGTGGAAAAGACGCTTTAGGAGAAGTTACTGTTAAATTAAAGTATAATGATGATCTATTTATTGGTCGTGGTGTTAGTATAGATGTAATTGAAGCTAGTGCCAAAGCATATATGAGTGCAGTAAATAAGATTTTATATGAAAATAAGGACTTAATTGAAAGCAAGGAGGAAGCTTAAGATGGGAATGACGATGGTAGAAAAGATTTTAGCTGCGCATACAGGAAAAGAAAAAGTTAAGCCAGGTGAACTGATTAATGCTAAATTAGATATTGTTTTAGGAAATGATGTAACTACTCCAGTAGCTATTCATGAGTTTGATAAAATAGGTGTAGATGGGGTATTTGATAAAGAGAGAGTAGTAATTGTACCAGACCACTTTGCGCCTAATAAAGATATTAATTCAGCAGAGCAGTGTAAATTTATTAGAGATTTTGCCCATGAAAAAGAGGTTGTAAATTACTTTGAGATTGGAGATATGGGAATTGAACACTGTCTTTTACCAGAGCAAGGTTTAGTTGTGCCTGGAGATGTGATTATCGGGGCTGACTCTCATACTTGTACTTATGGGGCTTTAGGTTCTTTTGCTACGGGGGTTGGCAGCACAGATATGGCTGCCGGAATGGCAACTGGAGAAGCATGGTTTAAGGTACCAGAGACTATCAAGTTTGTCTATACTGGAGAATTGAACGAATGGGTAGGAGGAAAAGATCTTATCCTTTATACTATTGGAGATATTGGTGTAGATGGTGCTCTTTATAAGGCTATGGAATTTAGCGGTGAAGTAATAGAGGACTTATCGATGGATCATAGATTTACTATGTCTAATATGGCTATCGAAGCCGGAGGTAAGTGTGGGTTGATCGAGCCAGATCAGACTACAATCGATTATATAGAAGACCGAGCACAAAGGGAATATACGTTATATGAAAGTGATGAAGATGCTGAATATGAAGAAGTAATTGAATATGATGTAAGTGAGATAGAACCACAAGTAGCCTTCCCGCATCTACCAGAGAATACAAAAGGAATCAGTGAGGTAGAGGATATCAAGATTGACCAGGCTGTAATTGGTTCTTGTACTAATGGTAGAATTGAGGATTTACGATTAGCAGCTAAGATACTGGAAGGTAAGAGAAAAGCAGATAATGTACGGTTAATTATCTTTCCAGGAACACAAGAAATTTATAAACAAGCGATGAAAGAAGGATTAATTGAAATCTTCATTGATGCAGGAGCAGCAGTTAGCACTCCGACATGTGGGCCTTGTTTAGGTGGACATATGGGAATCTTAGCTAAAGGGGAAAGAGCAATTGCCACTACTAATCGAAACTTTGTAGGACGAATGGGGCATCCTGAAAGTGAAGTATATCTTTCTAATCCAGCAGTAGCAGCAGCCTCAGCTATTAAAGGTGAAATAGTTAGTCCAGAGGAGGTAATGTAGATGAATTTAAACGGCCAAGCCTGGAAATATGGCGATGATATAGATACAGATGTAATTATTCCAGCTCGTTATTTAAATACTTCTGACCCATCTGAATTAGCTAAGCACTGTCTAGAGGACTTAGATGGTGAGTTTGTAGATAAGATGAAAAAAGGAGATGTAATAGTAGCAGGTAAAAACTTTGGTTGTGGTAGCTCTAGAGAGCATGCACCATTAGCAATTAAAGCAGCAGGAGTTTCTTGTGTAATTGCTGAGTCTTTTGCTAGAATCTTTTATAGAAATTCAATTAATATTGGGTTGCCTATTCTAGAATCGGTAGAAGCAGTAGCTGCAATTGAGGAAGGTGATCAGATAGAAATAGATGTGAATTCCGGTAAAATTAAGAATTTAACTAAAGACGAAGTCTATCAAGCAGAACCTTTTCCAGAATTCATGCAAGAAATTATTGAATCTGGCGGATTAATTAAATACGTAGCAAAGAAGGTGAATAAATAATGTATAGAATAGCAGTTATTCCTGGTGATGGGATTGGGCCAGAAGTAACAGACGAAGGAGTTAAAGTATTAAAAGCATTGGCTGAGCAAGCTGATTTTGATTTCGAATTTGAATACTTTAATTTGGGAGCAGATCACTATTTAGAGACAGGAGAATTAGTTACTGATGAAGTGAAAGAAGAGCTAGCAGGTTTTGATGCCATTTACTTAGGTGCCGTTGGTGACCCACGAGTAGAGCCTGGTGTTTTAGAGAAGGGAATTTTACTTGATCTAAGATTTTCTTTTGATCAGTATGTTAATTTAAGACCAATTAAATTGCTAGATGAAGACTTTACTCCACTTAAAGATAAGACAGGTGAAGATGTTGACTTTGTAGTAGTTAGAGAGAATACTGAAGGACTCTATGCTGGCTTTGGTGGTGTATTAAAGAAAGATACTCCTGATGAGGTAGCTACGCAAGAGATGGTTAATACTCGTAAAGGAGTAGAACGAGTAATTAGGTATGCTTTTGAGTATACTCAGCAAAGAGATGATGTTAAGAAGTTGACGGTCTGTGATAAGCGAAATGTTTTAACTTATGCTCATGGACTATGGCAACGAACTTTTGATGATGTAGCTCCTGACTATTCAGATGTAGAGCCAGATCATATGCTAGTAGATGCGATGACAATGAAGATGGTACGTAATCCAGAAGACTTTGATGTAGTAGTTACTTGTAATATGTTTGGTGATATTATCACTGATTTAGGAGCAGAGATTCAAGGCGGAATGGGATTAGCTGTTTCAGGTAATATTAATCCAGATGGAGTTTCTATGTTTGAACCAGTACATGGTTCAGCACCAGATATTGCTGGTCAGAATATAGCTAACCCAATTGCAGCAATCTTAGCAGCACAGATGATGGTAGAAGTCTTAGGGCATTCAGAAGAAGCAGCTAAAATTGAAGCAGCGATAAAACAATCTTTAGCTGATGGTAAGACAACAGCAGATATGGGCGGCGACTTGTCCACTGAAGAGGCAGGAGACTATATTAGTAGTTTATTATAATTTATGGTTGAATGTGAGTTAAGTTAAAAAGTCTTAGACTATCATAGATTAACACCTAGTCTTATCTTTAGGCTGGGTGTGGCTGTTATTTTTTCAGTCTATTTTGACAATTATATAAGATTGTATTGAAAGTGAGGTGTTATAAGGTGGTTAAGTTATATGATACGACATTAAGAGATGGTACTCAGATGGAAGGAATATCATATTCTACAGATGATAAGCTAAAGATAACTAAGAAGTTAGATGAATTAGGAGTTGATTATATAGAAGGTGGTTGGCCGGGTTCCAATCCTAAAGACATTGAATACTTTAAAAAGGTTAAAGAACTTTCTCTAGAAAATGCTCAAATTGCTGCTTTTGGTAGTACTAGACGTGCTGGAATTAAGGCCAAGGAAGACCCTAATATCAATGCTATCCTATCGTCAGGAGTTGAGATAGCTACAATATTTGGTAAGAGTTGGGATTTGCATGTTACCGATGCGTTAAAGACTACTTTAGATGAGAATTTAGCTATGATTGAAGATACTATTAGTCATCTTAAATCCGAGGGGTTAAAGGTTTTTTATGATGCAGAACATTTCTTTGATGCTTATCAGGCTAATAAAGAATATGCTTTGAAGACATTACAAGCAGCCGCTAATGGAGGCGCAGATACAATAGTTTTATGTGATACTAATGGTGGCACACTGCCTTTAAAAGTAAAAGATATAATAGAAGAAGTGCAACAAAAGGTTTCAGTTTCATTAGGTATCCATGCTCACAATGATGCCGATGTAGCAGTGGCAAATTCATTAATTGCAGTTCAGTCCGGAGCAGTTCAAGTACAAGGCACAGTTAATGGTTATGGTGAGCGTTGTGGGAATGCAAATTTAAGCTCATTGATTCCAAACTTAAAGCTAAAGCATGGTATTGACGTTATTAGTGATGAACAGCTAAGCAGTTTAACTGAAGTATCCAGGTATGTTAGTGAAGTAGCCAATCTAAGTCCCTCTAGTCAACAGCCTTATGTAGGTGATAGTGCTTTTGCTCATAAAGGCGGTATTCATGTTAGTGCTTTAATGCGAAATCCGGAAACATATGAACATCTACAACCAGAAGTAGTAGGCAACTCACGGCGAGTATTAGTTTCTGAACTATCTGGGAAGAGTAATTTGGTTTATAAGGCTGAAGAGTTTGGTATTGAACTAGATAAAGAGAGTGAGAATCTAAGTCAAGTTTTAGATAAAATTAAAGAATTAGAGCACCAAGGCTATCAATTTGAAGGAGCAGAGGCTTCCTTTGAAATCTTGATGAAGAAGGCAATGGGTACTTACAAAAAATTATTTGAATTAGAAGGCTGTCGAATAATTACTGAGAAGAATGAAGGTATGACTCCAATCTCAGAAGCAACAATTAAAGTAAAAGTTAATGATCAAATAATGCATACAGTTGCCGAGGGAGAAGGCCCGGTTAATGCTCTAGATAGTGCATTAAGAAAAGCATTGATCGAATTTTATCCGGTCTTAGAAGAAATGCATCTAATCGACTATAAAGTAAGAGTTTTAGATGGTAATGATGGCACAGCAGCTAAAGTTAGAGTATTGATTGAATCTAGCGATGGCCATGAAACCTGGGGCACAGTCGGTGCATCAACTAACATAATAGAAGCAAGTTGGCAGGCTCTCGTAGATAGTATAGAGTATGGTATTAAACTCAAAGAAGACAATTAATAAATATTATTAGCTTCTTGCAATAAGATTACACTCGCGTCAGCTTATAACTAATGAATTAACCGTCACTTCAAAGTTAGCTCAGTATAACTTTGAAGTGACGGCTTTTTTATGTTTTAAAAGAAGGTGTTAATCTTATGAAACTAGAAAAAATATAATAGGTATGCCAATTATAAATAATAAAGTAGGGAGGTAGGTGATTAGGATGAAAGATGTGATTGCAACTGGGACGCCACCAGGAATAGGAGAAGTAACGACAGGTGATGAATTAGAAGTTAAGATTGAAGGAATCGGTAGTTTAAGAAATAGAATTGGCGAGCAGGGTTAAAATAAAAATCATTTTAGAAGCTTTTGGAATTGACATTTGTGTATGAATTAACATATAATGAAATGAGTGTCTTCTATAAAGAAGGGAGTGAAATAATGGGAGAATTGTTTGGAACTGACGGAGTAAGAGGATTAGCAAATAAGGATTTAACTCCAGAGTTGGCTTATAAGTTAGGAAAAGCAGGTGCTTATAGGTTAGTTGAAGGAGTTGAGCGTCCTACTATCTTAATCGGGAAGGATACTAGAATTTCAGGTGATATGTTAGAAGCAGCTTTAATTGCTGGCATTAACTCGATAGGGGCAGATATATTAAAAGTAGGTGTTGTACCAACACCAGTAGTAGCTTACTTGACCCGTGAATTAGAAGAGGTTGATGCTGGAATTATGATCTCAGCTTCTCATAATCCAGTGCCGGATAATGGTATTAAGTTCTTTGATGGTGATGGATTTAAACTTTCCGATGAAGTTGAAGACGAAATTGAAGAAATAATCTTCGCTGGACTAAAGGATTTACCGCAACCGACTGGTGCGGGAGTAGGAAGAGTAAAGGAGTTAAATGAACCATTAGAGAGTTATTTAGAGTTTGCTAAAGAGGTAGTAGCTACAGATTTTTCAACTCTTAAGGTAGTTATAGATACTGCTAATGGTGCTGCTTCAGCATTAGCACCTCGTATTCTAAAAGAGCTAGGTGCTAAAGTGATTGCTCTAAATAATAGTCCAGATGGAACTAATATCAATGTAGACTGTGGTTCTACGCATCCAGAAGGTTTACAGAAAGCAGTTAAAGAACATCAGGCAGATATAGGGATTGCTAATGATGGTGATGCTGACCGAATGATTGCTGTTGATGAAAAAGGTAACTTAGTAGATGGAGACTTAGTTATGGCTATTTGTGGGAGACACTTAATTAAAGAAAAAAAATTGCCGAAAGAAACAGTAGTTGCTACTAGGTATAGTAATTTAGGTTTGCAAGAATCTTTAACTGAGGTAGGTGGAGAGATAGTAACCACTAAGAATGGTGACCGCTATGTATTAGCAGAAATGCTAGAGCAAGGTTATAAATTAGGTGGTGAAAAATCAGGTCATATTATCTTTCTAGATTATAATACCACTGGCGATGGAGTAATGACTGCTTTACAGTTAATTAAAGTGATGGTAGAAGAACAGAAGTCATTGTCTGAATTAGCTAAAGTAATGAGACCTTTTCCACAGTTGTTAGTAAATGTAAAAGTAAAAAAGAAGGAAGAGTGGAAGACTAATCAAGAGATTCAAAACGCTATCAAAGAAGTAGAAACTGAATTAGGCAATGATGGTCGCGTATTCGTTAGAGCATCAGGTACAGAACCTGTTATTAGAGTCATGGTAGAAGGAAAAGAAAAGGCACAGTTAGAAGAATTAGCAAATGAAATAGCAAGTGTAATTAAAAAAGAATTGAATTAGTTGGCAGCAACTATCAACTGTCAACTACAATTATAGCGCCCGGACTTGGCTTAGACTGAGTTGACGAGGAAGAGGTGATCGAAATTTCGGCGGATACCTCTAGGTATAGTTAGATACCTTAATTAATCTTTAAAACTTATAGGTGACTATAAGGACAAAGAAGGTTAAACTAACAAATATAATTTGATAGAGATGGAGGCTAACTATATGTGTGGAATTGTCGGTTATATAGGTGAAAAAACGGCGAGTTCCATTTTGGTTGATGGTTTAAATAAATTAGAGTATCGCGGGTACGATTCGGCTGGAATAGCTTTGTATCATCAAGGTGAAATTGATATTTATAAACAGGTCGGTAAGTTAGAGAATCTTGAGGAAGTAGTTACTAAAGAAGAACCTAAAGGGAAGATAGGAATTGGTCATACACGTTGGGCAACTCACGGTCGACCCTCGACCCCTAATTCTCATCCTCACACTAGTTGTGAAGGTGAATTTGTGGTTGTTCACAATGGAATTATTGAGAATTATCTACCTTTGAAGGAAGAACTATTGGCTGAAGGTCATCAATTTAGTTCGGAGACAGATACGGAAGTAATCGCCCATTTAATAGAGGAATATTATGATGGAGATTTAGAAGCAACAGTACAGAAGGTGATTGAGAAGTTAGACGGTTCATATGCGCTCGTAGTTATGACGGTTAATGAACCTGATAAACTAGTAGTAGTCAGACAGGATAGCCCTTTAATAGTAGGTCTTAAAGATAGTGAATATTTTGTTGCTTCAGATATTCCGGCTATCTTAAAGCATACTGATCAGGTCTATATTTTAGATGATGAAGAGATAGCAGTTATTACGAGAGACGGAGTGAAATTATCTGCTTTTGATGGTGAACTGGTTGAAAAAGAGGTCTTTACAGTTGATTGGGACCCAGGAATGGCTGAAAAAGCTGGCTATGATCATTTTATGCTGAAAGAGATTCACGAACAGCCCGAGGCTTTGCGTAGAGCAATTAGCGGTAGATTAAGTAATGATAATAGCAAAGTAATCTTAGAAGAGTTAGATTTTACTTTAGAAGATGTAAATGGTTACGAGCGAATCTATATTGTAGCTTGTGGTACGGCTTACCATTCAGGGTTAGTAGCTAAATATTTAATCGAGGACTTAGTTAGAGTACCAGTTGAAGTAGATATTGCTTCTGAATTTAGGTATCGTAGTCCGCTAGTTAATGAGAACACTTTAGTTATTGTAGTTAGTCAATCGGGAGAGACAGCAGATACCTTAGCAGCTTTAAGAGAAGCTCAAGACCGAGGGGCAGAAGTGTTAGCAATTAGTAATGTGGTAGGAGGGACAATACCACGAGAGGCTGATAAGGTCTTATATATCCATGCTGGTCCAGAGATTGCGGTTGCTTCTACTAAGGCCTATATTAATATGTTAATGGTCTTTTATCTGTTAGCTATCTATTTAGCTCAGGTTAAAGAGACTATATCTCAAAGGAGAGTTAAAGAATTAATAGCAGCCTTGAAGAATCTACCGAATCAGGTAGGACAGATTATTAATAAGAGTGAAGAGATGATTGAGGATTTTGCTAGCGATTATGCTGAATATGAGAATGCGTTCTTTATTGGGCGGAGTATAGATTATGCTGTGGCTTTAGAAGGAGCATTAAAGTTAAAAGAGATCTCTTATATTCATGCTGAGTCTTATGCTGCTGGTGAATTAAAGCATGGTACTTTAGCTTTGATTGAGGAAGGTGTACCGGTTATAGCACTGGCGACCCAAAAGTCTGTATTAGATAAGATGTTAAGTAATGTTCGGGAGGTACAGGCGCGGGAAGCTTCTGTTACAGGAATTGTCTTAGGGAATGATGAAGATATTATTAAGTCTTTAGATCATATTATTGAAATTCCGTCTACAGAAGAAATATTAACTTCTATTTTGACAGTAGTACCTCTGCAGTTACTGGCTTACTACGTAGCTGTAGAAAGAGGTTGTGATGTAGATCAACCACGGAACTTGGCTAAGAGTGTTACAGTTGAATAAGTGGAATAAATTAAATCTTCGGTTTATTTTTAGGCCGAAGGTTTTTCTTTTGCCCAATTTTTAGCAATATAAAAAGGAATCAACCGGATATTTAAAGAATTAATTAGTAAGTTAGCTAGTATAATAATAGTAGGTATTCACCTGTATTAATAAAGGAGTATAGCCGAAACTCTCTTTGGTGACTTTTAATCAAGAAGGAGTAATAATTAAAATGGTCTATGGAATAGGTGTCGATATTATTGAGGTTGAGCGTATTAGAGAAGGGATACAGAAGCATGGAGAACGATTTCAGCAACGAATCTTTACTTTAGATGAGATTGATTACTGTCTAGAACGTAACAGACCAGAAATTAACTTTGCAGCTCGCTTTGCTGCTAAAGAAGCAGTAGTTAAAGCGTTAGGAACTGGATTAAGAGAGATGAGATTAACTGATATAGAGATTAGGAATGATCAATTAGGTAAACCGACGATTATTTTACATAATCGAGCAAAAGAAGTAGCTAAAGAGTTAGGAATTAAAGAAGTGCTAATAAGTCTTTCTCACACAGAAGAGTATGCTGTTGCTCAAGCAGTTGCCTTAAGTAAGAAGGATTAAATTAGCGTTGAGAGGAATATTGCAAGGAGGGGTACTATGAAGTTAGTAACTGCTCAAGAGATGCAAGATTTAGACCGAATTACCATTGAAGAGGTCGGTGTTCCAGGAGTGGTTCTAATGGAGAATGCAGGACAAGCAGTAGTTGATACTGCATTAGAAATCTTAGAAGATAATTATCAGGCTGAAGTAATAGTTTTAGCTGGGAAAGGGAATAATGGTGGTGATGGTTTCGTAGTAGCTCGTCTATTAGCTAACTTAGGAGTAGAAGTTAGAGTCTTCGTTTTAGGAGAGACTGCTCAGATAAGTGGGGATGCCGAAATTAATTTAAATATCTTACATAAACTAAGATTTACGATAGAAGAATTGCAGAATCAAGAAGATTTAGAACGGTTGATTCCTAGTTTAGAAGAGGCTGACTTGATAATAGATGGAATTTTAGGGACTGGGATTAAAGGAAAATTAAGGGGTTTAGTGCCAGATTTAATTAAAATAGTTAATGATGTAGAGACATCAGTTTTAGCTATAGATATTCCTTCAGGAATTAATGCTGATAGCGGAAGAATACATGGAATAGCAATTAAAGCAGATAGAACGGTTACTTTTGCTTTGCCAAAGCTAGGGTTATTACTCTATCCTGGTCGGGACTATGTAGGGGGCTTAGAGGTAGCAGATATTAGTATACCAGACCAAGTAATAGATGGTAAAGAGATTAAACGAGAGTTAATCACTCCTAAGCTAGCAAGAAAATTATTGCCTAAAAGAGAGGCGTTTAGTTATAAAGGGACTTATGGACATGCTTTAGTAGTAGCCGGTTCAGTAGGGATGACCGGTGCAGCTAAGTTAAGTAGCTTAGCTGCTTTGAAGAGCGGGGCTGGAATTGTAACTTTAGGTATTCCTAAAAGTTTAAATTCAATTTTAGAGGAAAAATTAACTGAAGTAATGACTAAACCTTTACCGGAGAGTCGTAAAGGCTCCTTAAGTTTAAATGCTTTATCTAATATAAAAGAGTTAAGCCAAAAAGCAGATGTCATGGCTATTGGTCCAGGATTATCTCAGAATGAAGAAATGACTTATATTCTCCATGATATTCTTTCCACAGTAAAAATACCTTTAGTAATTGATGCTGATGGTCTAAATGCGATTAATGATTTAAAGCTGTTAGCTGAAAGAGAAGCTCCAACTGTTTTAACACCTCATCCTGGAGAAATGGCTCGTTTGACAGGGAGTTCAATTAAAGATATTCAAGAAGATAGAGTAAAAGTGGCTACTCAGTTAGCACAAGACTTAGATATAACATTAGTTTTAAAGGGAGCCGCTACTTTAGTAGCTCTGTCTGATGGTAAGGTCTATGTTAATTCAACTGGCAATTCTGGTTTGGCTACGGCAGGTAGTGGAGATGTCTTGACAGGTATTATTACTGGCTTGATAGCACAAGGATTATCATCTGATAGTGCAGCTGTTTTAGGAGTTTTCTTACATGGTTTGACTGGGGATTTACAATTAGAAGCGGAGACAGTTCATACTTTGGTAGCTAGTGATCTAATTAAAGGATTAGCAAAAGCATTCAATTATTTAATGGAGGGATAAAAAATGTTAGCAAAAGATGTAATGACTAAAGATGTAATTACTGTTAATGAGGAAGCCACTATTAAAGAAGTAGCTAAATTATTAACTAAACATAAGATTAGTGGTTTGCCAGTGGTTAATGATGAGCAAGAATTAGTAGGAGTTGTAACGGAACAGGACTTAATTGTTCGTGATAAAAAATTACATTTTCCTGACTATATCTATCTATTGGATAGTATTATTTATTTAGAGAGTTTTCGCGAGTTTGAAGAAGAATTTAAGAAGATGATAGGAACTAAAGTAGGAGATGTAATGAGTGAGGATGTTATTGCTGTTGATACAGAAACGTCTACTGAGGAGATAGCTACTATGATGACTGAGAATGAAATTAATCGGGTTCCGGTTTTAGAGAAAGATGAATTAGTAGGGATTGTAAGTAGAAATGACTTAGTAAGCTCATTGGTCAAATAAGATTAGGAAAGGGGAATTGAAGATGGGGAAGATAGGTGTCTTATTAAGTGGTTGTGGGGTTTATGATGGTTCAGAGATTCATGAGGCTGTTCTGACTATGCTTCATTTAGACCAAGCAGGTCAAGAAATAGTTGCATTAGGACCTAATATTCTTCAGACAGAAGTAATTAATCATTTGAGCCAGGAAGAGATTAAAAGAGAGAATAGAGATTTACTGGTAGAGGCAGCAAGAATTGCCCGTGGAGATATTCAATCATTAAGTGAAGTGGATGCTTCTAGTTTAGATGCCTTAATTTTACCTGGAGGTGCGGGGGCTACCAAGAATTTAACTAACTATGCTTTGATGCAAGATGAGTGCAAGATCAATCGAGAGGTTAAGGAGATAATAGTACAGATGATTAATGACCAAAAGCCAATAGGTGCTATCTGTATTTCACCATTAGTAGTAGCTAAGGCCTTAGCAGATGCAGATTACAAACCTAAACTAACTGTAGGAATTGATTGTGAAGCAGCTCAATATATTGAAGAGCTAGGTGCTGAACATGTTGAAACTAAAGTAGATGAAATAGTAGTGGATGAAGAATTAAAGATAGTTACTACTCCGGCATATATGTTAGCGGATTCAATTTCGGAAGTTGATATTGGGGTAAAAAAACTGGTAGATAGTGTAATCAATTTACTTTGAAATTTTGACTAACAAAAGACTTTTTGATATACTTTTTAGTGTATAATTGCACCCTAAGCTTAGGGTGCTTTTTTTGGAGGTGAAGATTGTAATGGTAAATTTAGTAGTTGAAAATTTACCTGATTATGTAGGGCCAGGTGATATTGTAGGGGCTTTTACTAATGAGGTGAAGATGGATGGAAATAAGATTGGTAAGATAGATTTTGTTGATGGTAAAGCAGTAGTCGAAGTAGAAGAAGGTATAGCAGATAAAGTGGTTAAGGTTATGGACAATAATCAAGTAGCGGGAATTAAGGTCAAAGTTCGGGTTGATGATGATGCCCGAGAAAAGATAGAGGATATAAATAATTATGTTAATAAGTTTAAGCGATTAGTACAGATGGAAAGAAAAGCTGAGATGCGGAAACATGAATTAGAAATTCAGAACTTGACAGGTTACGAGCGTGAAAAGAAAGGAAGAGCAATCTTACATCTTCGTGGTCGTGATGAAGGTGAAGGTTTTGGTGGTAAGAAGTTAGTAAAATTTATGCGACAGCGAAGAGGAGAAGAGTTACCGGATAATGAGATAAATGTAGGAGACTTAGTAATGATTAGTAAGAATCAACCTCTACGAGATGATAATCCGACAGGGACTGTGGCTGAGAAGACTCAGTACTCATTAACTGTTGTTTTTGATCAAGAACCGGCTGGCTTTGTTTATGGTAAGGGCTTAAGGCTAGACCTATATGTAAATGATATTACTTTCCAACGGATGTTAGATGCTTTAGAGAAAGTCGAAAAAGCAGAGGATAGATTGGCTGAAATTCGTGATAGGTTTTTAGGAATTGAAGAAATGGAGTTTAATGATATTGAACCAAAAGTAGAATTCATTAATCAAAACTTAAATGAGTCACAGAAGAAAGCGGTTAAAAAGGCTTTACAGGCTAGAGACTTCTTCCTTATTCATGGGCCTCCAGGTACTGGTAAAACGATGACTTGTATTGAGATTATTAGGCAGGCTATTGGTCCTAAGAAAGATATTTTGGCAACGGCTGATTCCAATACGGCGGTTGATAACTTAGTAGAGAGGTTAGTGCAAGCAGATGTTGATGTAGTCCGAGTGGGACATCCCGTAAGAGTGACACCTATTCTAAGGGAGCATACTTTGGACTATTTGATTGAAGAGCGTGCTAAGTATCAAGAAGCTACTAAGTTAAGGAGAGAAGCTTATAAATTGTTAGATAAACAGGATGAATTGACTCATCCAAGTGGTAGATGGCGTAGAGGGATGAGTAATGAACAAATTATAGAGAGTGCTAATAATAACAAGAGAACTAGAGGTGTTCCGCTTAACAAGATTAAAGAGATGGCAGAATGGCTTAAAATTCAAGAAAAGGTTGATGAGTTATTTACAAAGATAGAGACTTTAGAAGATGAAGCTGTAAAAGAATTATTGAGTGAAGCAGATGTGGTATGTACTACTAATTCTACGGCGGGTTCTGAGGTACTAGAAAACTTCAAATTTGATCTGTTGGTAGTGGATGAAGCTACTCAAGCTACTGAACCAGCAGTCTTAATACCATTAACCAAGTCTAAGCAAGCTATCTTAGCTGGAGACCACAAACAGTTACCACCAACAATCTTAAGTGGTAAGGCTGAACAAGATGGTTTAAATCGTTCTATATTTGAAAGATTAGTTGATTTATATAATGGTGAAATAAAACAGATGTTAAAGGTTCAATATCGAATGAATGATCTAATTATGAACTTTTCTAACTTCGAATTTTATAATGGTTTACTAGAAAGTGCACAAGGAATTGGAAATCATACTTTAGCTGACTTAGATATCTTAAAACCAGATGGAGGACAGATAGCAGAGAAAGCATTAACTTTTAATGAACCATTAATCTTCTTTGATACGAAAGGTATGCGAGCACCAGAACGTTCTAAAGGTGATTCAACGTCATTAGAGAATCATATCGAAGCAGACTTAGTTATAGAAATTGTGGAAGAAGCTATGAAGCTTACTTTAGACTTAAAAGATATAGCGGTGATTACTCCTTATAAAGACCAGGTAGAGTTGATTAATAATAAATTAGATTTAGATGAGTTAGAAGTTAATACTGTTGATGGTTTTCAAGGGCGTGAAAAAGAAGTGATTATTTTATCATTAGTTCGTAGTAATCAATATGGTAATATTGGTTTCTTAAGGGATTTGAGAAGACTGAATGTTTCTTTAACGCGAGCTAAACGAAAATTAATTATAATCGGGGATTCTTCTACTATTAATTCTAATGAAGTTTACCAACGATTAATTAATTATGTGCAGGAAGATGGCTATTATTATGCATTATAATATTAGCATACACTTTAATTGGATTACCATAAATTACTTGTCGATTTAGGCAAAAGAATCAATTACTTCTATTGACATGTCTGTTGAGAATAGGATATAATTAAATTACGTATTGTCCTGTTTCAACTATTTTGAATGAGGTGGGATGCCAATGGCTAACCAGCAGTTTTTAAGTAAGAAAGAAGTTAACAATGCAGATGAAGAATGTAAAGGCAGTTTAAAGCTGAAAATGAAGAAAGGCTATTTTAAAATGGGGAAGATCAATTTGAAATTAGCTGAAGAAGGTTTGAAAGCGGATAAAGAAGCTTATGAAAGAGTATAAGTGATGACTAATTAGTCTTGAACTTAAGAGAGGAGACGTGTTATTGCGTCTCTTTTTTCTCCTTGGAAGAGCTTTAAATTAAATGAATATTATATATTAACTTGTAAAAACTAATGTTGAATCAAATATATAACTTTATATATATCCATATTGACATTCTTACAGTCAGTAACATATACTATTATTAAATTAATGTATCTTGCCGGAGGTGTTTTAATTTGACTAATCTAAAGAGGGTAATGATTAGTTTGCCAGATAATTTATTGGAGGAAGTAGATGGGGTCGTTCAAGAGAAGAATCAGAATCGTAGTGAATTTATTCGTGAAGCTATGAAGCTTTACATTACTGAGTTGCGTAAAAAAGAGATAAAAAGAGAGATGAAACAGGGCTATCTTGAGATGGGTAATATTAATTTAGAACTGGCAGAAGATAATATTAATACGGAAAACAGGGATTTTTTTAAGTATGAAACAAATATAGCGGAGTGTGAATAACAGTGGCTATTAAACGAGGAGATGTGTTCTATGCCGATTTAAACCCTGTAGTCGGTTCAGAACAAGGTGGCGTTAGGCCAGTTCTAGTGATTCAGAATGACATTGGTAATAAATATAGTCCTACAGTTATTGTAGCAGCAATTACTTCTAAGATTGATAAGGCTAAGTTACCAACACATGTAGAAATAGATGCTAATGAACATAAATTAGAAAGAGATTCAGTAATTCTTTTAGAACAGATTAGAACCATCGATAAGAAACGGTTACAACGGCAGATTACTCATTTAGATGATGAGATAGTACAGGAAGTGAATGAAGCTTTAGAAATTAGTGTAGGGTTAATAGATTTATAATTAGATATATGCGGTGGAGGCTATTAACTTAGAAAAGGTTAATAGCTTTTTTTAGTTATTATTTTTTATGAAGGGGGTAATAGATTGGATATGCAATCCAAAATTAAGCAAGCTATCTATGATTTAGAGTCGGATTTAGTTACTTGGAGGCGTTCTATCCATCAAGAGCCGGAATTAGGTTTTGTTGAATATGAAACAGCAAAGAAGATAATTAGAGTATTAAAAGATACGGAATTATCATTAAAGACTGAAGTGGCGAAGACAGGAGTAGTTGCTGATTTACATATCGATGATAATTTGCCTATTTTAGCTTTAAGAGCTGATATGGATGCATTACCTATCCAAGAGCAGAATGAAGTTGAGTATGTTTCACAGAAAGAAGGAGTCATGCATGCCTGTGGTCATGATGGTCATGTAGCTATCTTACTAGGAACAGCAGTTATCTTAGATGAATTTCGTGATCACTTGGATACTAATGTTCGGTTTATCTTTCAACCAGCCGAAGAAGGGCCTGGGGGAGCACTACCAATGATTAAAGAGGGGGTCTTAGAAGGGGTAAATAGTATAGTAGGTCTACATTTAAATACTGATTTACCGACAGGAAAGATTGAGATAAAAGATGGACCATTTGCAGCAGCAGCTGACCAGATTCATTTAGAAGTTTTAGGAGAGGGAGGACACGGTTCAGCTCCTCATCAAACAGTAGATGCTATAGTAGTAGCAGCAGAGATTATAACTGCTTTACAGACTGTAGTAAGTAGGAAACTGGATCCTCAGGAAGCAGCGGTTATCTCATTAGGTAAGATTGAGGGCGGATATAGACATAATGTAATTGCTGATTGCGTAAAGTTAAAAGGAACAGTAAGAACAACTGACCCTGATATTAGAGAAGATTTACCCAAAAAGATTGAACGAGTGATTAAAGGAGTAACTATTAGTCATAATGCAGATTATGATTTGGGTTATAAATTTGGTTATCCTGTGCTGATGAATGATTCGCAGTTAGTAAATTATTTAGTAAGAATTTTAGATGAATTAGTAGAACTTGAAGGAGTAGATAGAGTTAAGAAACCTTCAATGGGGGCTGAGGATTTTGCTTATTACTGTCAAGATGTGCCTGGTGCTTATTATCGCTTAGGAGCTGGAAAGTTTCCAAACTATTCTTATCCAGGACATCACCCTCGATTTGATTTTGATGAAGCAGCATTGAAGCTTGGAGTAATGACTTTTGTAGAAACAGTTTTAAATTATTCTAAGAATAAAGGAAAAGATTCTTGAGTATAGAATAAGTAGTCTAAGAAGTCCATTAAACCTTTAGTAAGGAAGGTGTCAACTTTGCAGAAGAAGTTAAAGGTTACAATTTTTATTATAGTATTGTGTGTAGCAATTAATTTGCCGTCGGCAGCACAAACTTCGAAAGAAAGAGGGTTAGGTCAAGGGATCGATCTTCCATATCAGATGTCTGAAGGGGATAAGAGTGCTAAAGAAATTATTAAAGCGATTACAGATAATTTTGCTCAGATTAATGATTTTAAAGGTTCTTTAATTTCTAAAGTTATTTTAAATAAAGATAAGAAGATAGCTTATCAGGCGAATATAATGAAGAATCAACAACGTTCTTTAATTGATAATTCATATAATTTTAATAAACTTGAAGGAACTGAAGTAGGTAGGTTATTGAATAGTTTACCATGGATCTATCTACCGCCAGATTATTCGTTATTACAGACAGCTCTTCCTTTGAATGGTCAACGAGACTACTTAAAACCATTAGCAAATTTAGAGGATCTTTATACTTTAAAGTTAATTGGTGAAGCTAATCTAAATAATAATCCTATGTACTTATTAGAGTTAAATAATTTATTTACTAGACAGATTTTGTGGGTAGATCAAGAAGAATTAATTATTAAGAAGATAGAAATATTTAATAGTAATAAACAGTTAGTAGCTACAATAAATTATAATGACTATCAAGAGTTAGTTGATAATATTTTGCTACCTAACTTAATCGAAGTTAAAGATAATCAAGGAAGAAAAATTTTATTGATTACTTATCAAAATTGGGTGTTAAATAGTGGCCTGAATTATAATGATTTTGCTGTAGGTTTTGCGCCACAAGCTAGGCGAGAGATAGTAAAATTAGAAAAGAAGGTTAATAATAATCCGAAGGATGATGAAAGCAGATACCTTTTATCTAAGTTATATTATAAAATCTTAGATATTGAAAAAGCAATCGAGACTTTAAAAGAAGCAATTAAGATTGATAAGAAAGTGAAGTATTATCAAAAATTAGCTGAAATTTATCGTGGGCAAGGTAAGTATAGAAAAGCTATAAAGGCAATTGAAGATGCTTTAATTATTGATTATCAAAATGGTGAATTGCATTTTACTTTAGGAGAGCTAAATTTACAATTAAATAATTTAGAAGCAGCGCGAGATGCTTTTGAAACAGCTGTTAGTTTGAAGCCTACTAGAGAAGAGTATTTGGAAAGGTTATTTTGGACATATCGTCGTTCTTCTATTACTGCTGCAATGCTTAATAACGCACAAAATATTCTAGATAAGCTAATTGCTTTAGCTCCTAAAAAGCCAGAATATCTAATTTACTCTGGAAATTTATATTTTGATGCTGGGAAGTATATGCAGGCTACTCTTAGATATCAACAGGCTATTCAGGTTGAGCCTAAAAATACTTGGGGTTATATAAAGCTAGCTAAGTCTTATGAGAAGATGAAAGAGTATCAATTAGCAGAGCAATTATATAAGCAAGCTATTAACTTAGAGCCAAATTGGTTGAACTATGAAGAAATAGCTGATTTCTATTATCGTTGGCAGAATTATGAGGCTGCTGTAAAGTATTATAAATCAGCATTAAAGTTAAAACCTAAACAATTTAATTTAAAGGTGAAGCTAGGTAAAGCATATTGGGCATTAAAAGATAAGGATGAAGCCCTTAAAGTGTGGGGTGGAATTTTGGAAGTCGATGATTTAAAGGTTAATGATTATCTTGAATTAGGACAATTATTAACTAATTATAAATTAGATAATCTAGCTGTAGCTACTTACCAACAAGGGATAAAAGAGTTTGGCGATTCAGCAGATAGCTGGACCGAAAGAGTAGTTGCTAAGCTATATGCAAATTTGGCAAAATTATATGAAAAGCAGAGTAATTATCAGTTAGCAGTTAATAACTATGAAAATGCTCTTGAATTACATGATTATCCATGGATTTATAGAAAGCTGGGAGTCTTGAAGCTGCGAGATGGGGACTTAGCAACAGCTGTTAAGCTATGGAAGAAAGTAAAACAGAAGGATCCTAGTGATCTAAGAGCAGTATATAATTTAGCAGTTGCTCATCTAATTACTGGGGAATTTGATAAAGTTAGAATTAATTCTAAATATATTAAAAGATTTAAACCTGATCCGACTTTAAGTAAGTTGACTACTAAGCTTACTAAAGTTGTGGACGAATTAGAACGACTACAGGAAAATAAAAATAATTATCAGACATATGGTAAAGAATATAAGGCAAACGGGGATAGATGGCGTCGTAAAGGTAGACTAAATTTAGCGATGCAAGAATATCGTGCAGCCTTAGAAAAGAATGCTTATTATGGTGATGCCTACTTCTATTTAGGTATGATTCAAAGTGTAAAACAGAATTATCAGCGAGTGGAGGAGATAATTTCTCGTTTTGATAATGATTATTTTCAACAGAATAAAGCAGAAGTCCTAAAAGAAATTAGGAATTTGGTTAAAGAGGTTAAGTAAGGTTTATTAGTTGATGGAGGTTGAATAAGATGCAATTGGAGACACGAAAGATTACAATAGTAGGAATTTTAGGTGCAGTATCGGTTGTGCTAGGAATGACTCCCTTAGGTTTTGTGCCGGTGCCTACGCCAGCGGGGGCAGCGACTATTATGCATATCCCGGTTATTATTGGCGCTATCTTAGAAGGCCCTTTGGTAGGTGGTTTAGTAGGGTTAGTCTTTGGAGTGTTCAGCTTTTTGAGAGCAGGAAATCCTTTTGTAGCAGATCCGTTAATTGGGATTTTACCTCGGGTTTTAATCGGTATTTTGGCTGCGTATAGTTATAAATTAGTATCTAAAGATTCATTAGCAGTTGGGTTGGCAGCAACTGTAGGAACTTTAACTAATACTATTGGGGTTTTAGGATTATCAGTTTTAAAAGGCTATTTACCTTTGGCAGGAGCGATAGGGATTGGTATTACTCACGGTCCTCCAGAAGTGGTTGTAGCAGTTATTATTGTTTTGTTAGTAGTTAGAGTTTTGGATAATAATAGGTAATGAGGTTAAGGCTGATCATAAGTCTATGACAATTACTGCTTTTAGTTTGATAACTTTTTAGTGGGCTATTCTCAGCCTAAAAAACAAGGCTGACCATAAGCTTATGATAACTACTGCTTTAGTTTGATAACTTTTTAGTGGGCTTTACTGATACTGACAACTGATATTGATTACTAATTTATTTATATGAAGAGGGGTGGAAATATGTTAAAGTTAAAGACTGAGGCTCCAGAGGAGACAATTGAATTAGGTGAGAGATTAGGTGAAGTGCTTAATAGTGGTGATATTATCTGTCTTCAAGGTGATTTAGGAGCAGGTAAGACATATTTAGCAAAAGGAATATTAAAGGGATTAGGGGTAGAAAGAGAGATAACTAGTCCTACTTATACTTTAGTTAACGAATATCAAGGACGTTTGCCTGCTTATCACATAGATCTTTATCGGGTATCTGATTATAAAGAGTTATATGATATCGGATTTGAAGAATATCTTTATGGAGAAGGAGTGACAATTATTGAGTGGCCAGACAAAGCTGGTTCTTTAATGCCCGATAACTATTTAAATATTATAATTAAAGGTCATGATAATACAAGAACTATTAAGGTTATTCCACAGGCTAATAAGTATATTTCGTTGGTTACGGAGTTGAAGAAGAATGTTGATTTTAGCTTTAGATAGTTCTACAAAGACAGGGGCAGTTAGTCTATGTCAGAATGAAAGGATAATTGCAGAGTATAATTTGAATTTGAAGATGACTCATTCGCAACGGTTGATGCCTCAGGTCGTTCGTGTGATGGAAGAGGCACAGGTAGAATTAAATGAGTTAGATGGAATTGCAGTTGGAGTTGGACCTGGTTCGTTTACAGGCATTAGAATAGGTGTTGCTACAGCTAAAAGCTTAGCGCAGGTAGTAGAGATTCCAATTGTTAGTGTCTCAACTTTGGAAGTTTTAGCTAATAGTTTAGTACATACTGATAAATATATCTGTCCTGTAATAGATGCTAGAAGAGAAAGAGTCTATACAGGAATCTATAAAGAGAATGTAGATGGATTAAAGAAGCAAGTCCTTTCTGAAAGAATGATTCCTGTAACAGATTTAGTTCAAAAAATTGGACGAGATTTTAATGAGGAGACTATCTTTGTAGGAGAGGCAACAGATAACTACGGTACAATAATCAAGGGTGAGTTAGGGAAACAAGCTCAATTTTTACCTAGTATATATAATATAATTCGTGGTGGAGTCTTAGGTAGAATTGGATCTATTAAGTTGAAAGCCGGCGAAGATGATGATCTTTTTAAGGTCAACCCTAATTATTTAAAGCGTTCTCAAGCTGAAATTGATTGGGAGCGGAGGTTAGAGAATAGGTAAGGATGGAGATAGTTTTGAAAGAAACTAATAATTTAGATTTAAATGTAGAATATATGAAGACATCTGATTTAGACCAGGTATTAGTTATTGAAAAAGAAGCTTTTAATTCACCTTGGTCAAGAAATGCGTTTAAGAAGGAGATAACAAAGAATCGTTATGCAAATTACTTTGTAGCTAAGAACGAACAAGAAGTAATAGGTTATATAGGGGCTTGGATTATTTTAAATGAAAGCCATATTACTACTTTAGCGGTTAATCCTGATTATCGACGGCAAGGAGTAGCTAAAAAATTATTGATAACTCTTTTCGGTCGGCTTGTAGAAGAAGGCGTTAATAAAGTGACGTTAGAAGTTAGAGTTTCTAATCAGTCAGCGCGGAGA
The DNA here is from genome assembly GCF_900114655.1 of Candidatus Frackibacter sp. WG13. Taxonomy (GTDB): domain Bacteria; phylum Bacillota; class Halanaerobiia; order Halobacteroidales; family Acetohalobiaceae; genus Frackibacter. The sequence continues at coordinate 30,916 of NZ_FOTT01000004.1, read as the reverse complement.
TTATATACTGATTATGGATTTGATGAGGCGGGTATCCGGAAGAACTATTATCAAGATAATAAAGAAGATGCAGTGATTATGTGGAAGACTTTAAAGATTAAATAATTAAGGGGTTAGATTATATTATGGGAAATGACTTGATTTTAGGGATTGAATCATCATGTGACGAAACGTCAGCAGCAGTAGTTGAAAACGGGAGAAATGTATTATCAAATATTATTGCTTCACAGATAGATTGGCACCGTAAGTTTGGTGGTGTAGTGCCTGAAATTGCTTCTCGTAAGCATGTTGAATTAATGAATCCGGTTATTGAAGAGGCTATGGTGGAAGCAGGAGTTAAATTTGCAGATTTATCAGCAGTGGCAGTTACATATGGTCCAGGATTAGTCGGTGGTTTATTAGTGGGGATAGCTGCTGCTAAAGGTATAGCTTATGCCCAACAGATACCTTTAATAGCTATTAATCATATTGAAGGGCATATCTATTCTAATTTTATTGCTCATGAAGATCTAGAACCGCCTTTAGTTTGTCTAACCGTTTCGGGAGGGCATACTGATTTATTATATTTCTCTGAATTTGGAGAATATCAGATATTAGGTAGAACTAGAGATGATGCAGCGGGAGAATCTTTCGATAAAGTAGCTAGAGTCCTAGAGTTGGGGTATCCCGGAGGACCAATTATAGATAAATTAGCTAAGGAAGGTGATGAGGAAGCAATTGACTTACCGCGCCCTCTCATCAATGCTGATAATTATGACTTTAGTTTTAGTGGACTAAAGACTGCTGTTTTAAATTATATTAATAATCAAGAGCAACGAGGGGAAGAGATTAATAAGGCTAATTTAGCCGCTAGCTTTCAGCAAGCAGTGGTGGATATCTTAGTTGCTAAAGTGATTAAAGCGGTTAAAGAGACTAAGGTTAAGAATGTAATTTTAGCCGGAGGTGTAGCTTCTAACCGACAATTAAGAGTAGAACTAGAGAGTAAGTTGTATGATTTAGGAGTTGAATTACATTTCCCACCCCCTAAGTTATGTACAGATAATGCAGCTATGATTGCTAGTGTAGGTTACTACCATTGGAAGAGTGGTATGCGGACAGATTATGACTTGAATGCAGAACCTAATTTGCAGTTGGGGTAAAGGAGAGTAGAGAATAAAATGAAATATTCATCTAAACAACTAATCATTCTATCAGCTCAAGAACGTAATATTCTACCTATTACTTCTGTTTGTAATCTAAATTGTCTTTTTTGTAGTCATTATTTTAATCCAGAAGGGGTTGAAGTCTTTAATTGTGGGCATCAGAGTTTAAATGAGGTAAAGGAAGTTGCTGATTTTTTAGACCCACAAAGAAAGATTGTAATTGGCGAATCTATTACTCGCATTATAGAAGGTGAGCCATTTGCCCATCCAAAATTCAATTCTATTTTAAATTACCTACGTAAGCGCTTTCCTGAAACTACAGTTCAAATTACAACTAATGGGTCATATTTAAATAATAAAAATGTTAGGGTATTGAAAGATTTGGGTTTAATAGAATTAAACCTTTCTTTAAATAGTTCACAACCTATTTGGCGTAAAAAAATAATGGGAGATCAAAATGGGAAAAAGGTTTTAAAAGGAATAGAAGAGTTGGCTAAGTTTGAGATTCCTTATCATGGCAGTATTGTAGCAATGCCTATGATTAGCGGCTGGGATGAGTTAGAAAAAACAATTAGTTTTTTAGATAGTAATCATGCTCAAACTGTAAGGGTATTCTTACCAGGTTATACTAAGTTAACGCCATCTGAATTGCAATTTGATTTAGAATTATGGGAAGAGCTAAGTAACTATATTAAGGAATTGAATAATAGATATAGAGTTCCTATTATGGTAGAACCTCCTTTGCTTGAAGATATGAATGTGAAGTTAAAGGGGGTAATTTCTGGTTCACCAGCGGATATATCTGGTTTTAAAAAAGGTGATGAGATTATAAAAATAAACCAAGAAACTGTAAAGACAAGAGTGGATGCATTTAATAAATTATTAAATGCTAAGACAGCCGTTATAGAGTGTAAGCGTAGTGGTCAAATCATTGAAATTTCATTAGAAAAAGAATCTGGTGATAGACCGGGAATAGTTTTAGATTATGATATTTCTTCAAAACGAATAAAGAAGATAGAACAGATAATTACTAGTAAAGTTGTGAAGAAGGTGGTATTATTAACGTCTGTTTTAGGTGAAAGAATAGTTAAGTTGGGGGTTGAAAAGATTATAGATGAATCGCTATCTGAAATAGAAGTCAAAATCTTGCCAATTAAGAACAAGTTTTTTGGTGGAAGTATTATGGCAGCAGGACTGTTAGTAGCAGATGATTTTTTAGATGCTATTTATGAGTATCAAGCTGAAATCTTAGAAGCTGATTTAGTCTTTATTCCAGAGAATCCTTTTAATAATTGGGGAAATGATTTGGTTGGTAAGTCTTATGAGGTAATAAAGGATGAACTGGATTGTGAGGTAGCTTTGGTTTAAGTTAAGGTTGAGGATTAGACTAAGGTTGAGGCTAAGGCTGAGGTTGAGTAATAGAATAATTAATCTGAATTGGAATGGAATTTTAATATAGAATTTGGATTAAGGATATAGATATACAACCAGCGTGGACACGCTGGTTGTGGTAACTTTACTCCTTCATAATTAATTGATTATGAAAGCACATAGATAAATTTTAATTATTTAGTGCTTGTAAAGGTGCTGGAATTCTTCCACCGCGGTTTACAAAGTCATCTGAGCTAAATTGGTTTACATCAATAATTGGTGCTCTACCTAATAAGCCACCAAATTCTACGTAGTCACCTACATCTTTGCCTGGGACAGGAATAATCCGCACAGCGGTTGTCTTCTTATTGATCATACCGATGGCCATTTCATCAGCTATGATAGCAGCGAGGGTTTCTTTAGAAGTTGAACCAGGAACTGCGATCATATCTAAACCTACGGAACAGACTGAGGTCATTGCTTCTAGTTTACTTATACTTAAAGCTCCTACTTCGGCTGCTTCGATCATACCTTGGTCTTCACTAACCGGAATGAATGCTCCGCTGAGTCCTCCGACATGTGATGATGCCATAGCACCACCTTTTTTAACTGCGTCATTTAATAAAGCTAAAGCATCAGTAGTACCATGAGTACCACATCTTTCTAAGCCCATACTTTCTAAAATATTAGCTATGCTATCACCAATAGCAGGTGTAGGTGCTAATGATAAGTCTACAATGCCAAACGGAACGTCTAACTCCTTAGAAACACTATTGCCGATTAATTCTCCCATGCGAGTAATTTTAAAAGCAGTTCGTTTAATAGAGGCCGATAACTCACTAAAATCAGCTCCGGGAATCTTATCAACTACATTTTTAACTACTCCTGGTCCACTAACTCCTACATTAATCACTGCTTCTGGTTCACCAACGCCATGGAAAGCTCCGGCCATGAATGGATTATCTTCCGGCACATTAGCAAAGACGACTAATTTAGCACAACCAATGGCGCCATTATCCTTAGTTAAATCAGCAGTCTTTTTAATTACATCGCCCATCTCTAAAACTGCATCCATATTGATACCAGCATTAGTGGTGGCTACATTAATAGATGAGCAAACACGGTCTGTTTTGCTTAAAGCAGCAGGAATGGACTTTATTAAGTTTTTTTCTCCTTTAGTGTAACCTTTATGTACTAGCCCAGAGAATCCACCAATAAAGTCAACTCCTACTTCTTTAGCAGCCTTGTCCATTGTTTCAGCAATGCTGCTATAGTCTGTTTCTTGACAAGTACCTGCTATAGTAGAAATGGGAGTAACAGAGATTCGTTTATTAACGATTGGTACTCCATATTTAATTTCCATCTCTTCTACTGTCTCTACTAAATTTTTAGCATAAGTAGTTATCTTATCATATATCTTCTGATTTAAGACTTTGATATTACTATCTGCACAGTCACGAAGGTTGATACCCATAGTAACTGTTCTAATATCAAAGTTTTCCATTTCAATCATTTTAATAGTTTCGATTATTTCATCTGGATTGATGAGCATTAAATTTCCCTCCTTACATAATTAGACACGGTGCATATAGCGGAAGATATCTTCATGTTGAGTCATAACTTTTAAATCTAATTCTTGTCCGGCGTCTTGTAATTCGTTTTGTAATTCTTCAAAACTGATATCTATTTCAGAAATATCAACTAACATAATCATAGAGAATAGATCTTGTAATAAAGATTGACTAATATCAATAATATTAGCTTTGTGTTCAGCTAAAACAGTGGTGATATTAGCTACGATACCTACTTTATCTTCTCCTAAGACTGTAACAACAATTCTATTATTCTTTTCTTCTTGCATTATATAAGCACCTCCGTTTAATTTAATGTAATTTTGATAACAATAATATATGATTTTATAGTTAATGTCAATGAAATATTAATAATGGAAGGGGTTATTAGATTGGATTTTATATCAATAGGTTTTCAAGAAAGGGATTGATTGAAAAAGATTGATTATTTGAGAATAAACTAGTAATTAGCATTTAATTGCCCCTAACCATAATTATAACTGCTAAATGGTTATAAATCAAGGTTGATTTTAAGTGGTGTCTTATGTATTATTAATACTGGAATGATTAGCACTCACTGTTAGCGAGTGCTAATAACAAATATTTAATTTTAAAAATATATAAGGAGGTTTTGGTAATGGGAATTAAACCTTTAGGTGATCGAGTAGTTGTGCAAGCATTAGAAGCGAAAGAAGAGACTACTGAAAGCGGAATTGTACTACCAGATAGTGCAAAGGAAAAGCCGCAAGAAGGTAAAGTTGTAGCTGTAGGAGAGGGTAAAAAATTGGATAGTGGTGAACGATTAGAGTTAGATGTGAGTGAAGGAGATAAAGTTGTATATGGTAAATATGCTGGAACGGAAATAGAGTTTGATGGGGAAGAGTACTTAGTAATTAGTGAGAAGGATATATTAGCTATAGTTGAATAATATCCTTTAATTAATCGTAAATCAATTGTTAAATAAATCATTTGAATAAAATTTCAAGGAGGTTGTGTACATAATGGCAAAGAAACTAAAGTTTGGTGAAGAGGCAAGAAGAGCTTTAGAAGATGGTGTTAATAAGTTAGCTGAAGCTGTTAAGGTTACATTAGGCCCAAAAGGTCGTAATGTAGTTTTAGAGCAAGGATTTGGTGCTCCATTAATTACTAATGATGGTGTTACTATTGCTAAAGAGATTGAAGTGAAAGATCGTTTTGAAGATATGGGTGCACAGACTGTAAAGGAAGTAGCGACAAAGACTAATGATGTTGCAGGTGATGGAACTACTACTGCAACAGTTCTAGCTCAGGCAATCATTAAAGAAGGAATGAAGAATGTAGCTGCTGGAGCTAATCCAATGGTACTTAAAAAAGGGATCGATAAAGCTGTAAATAAAGCTGTAGAAGAGATTCAAAAGGTGAGTAAGCCGATTGAAGATAAAGAGTCTATTGCTCAGGTTGCTTCTATTTCTGCTGCTGATGAAGAAGTAGGAAATTTAATTGCTGATGCAATGGAAAAGGTAGGTCAGGATGGAGTTATCTCTGTTGAAGAATCTAAGACAATGGGAACTAGCTTAGAAGTAGTTGAAGGTATGCAGTTTGATAGAGGTTACTTATCTCCATATATGGTAACTGATACTGATGAAATGAAAGCTAACTTAGATGACCCATATATTCTTTTAACTGACCAAAAGATCAGCAATATTCAAGATATTCTACCTTTATTAGAAAAAGTAGCCCAGCAAGGTAAGAAGCTATTAATTATTGCTGAAGATGTAGAAGGAGAAGCTTTAGCTACATTAGTTGTAAATAAGATTCGAGGGACATTTGAATGTGTAGCTGTTAAAGCACCTGGATTTGGTGATCGTCGTAAAGCAATGTTAGAAGATATCGCTACTTTAACTGGAGGTCAAGTAGTTACAGAGGATAAAGGTCTACAGTTAGAAAGTACAACTGTTGATATGTTAGGTCAAGCTAGAAATGTAACCATTACTAAAGATGATACTACTGTTGTTGACGGTGCTGGAAATGAAGCTAATATTAAGCAGCGTGTGGAACAGATTCGTCGTCAGATTGAAAATACATCTTCTGACTTTGATCGAGAAAAGTTAGAGGAAAGATTAGCTAAGTTAGCCGGTGGAGTTGCTGTAATTAAGGTTGGTGCAGCTACTGAAACTGAGCTTAAAGAGAAGAAATTAAGAATTGAAGATGCGTTAGCTGCTACGCGTGCTGCTGTTGAAGAAGGTATTGTAGCCGGTGGTGGAACGTTATTAGTAGATATCTTACCTGGATTAGAAGATTTAGGTCTAGAAGGAGATGAAGCTACTGGTGCCGATATCGTTCGTCGTGCATTAGAAGCCCCAGTAAGATTAATCGCTGATAATGCTGGATATGAAGGTTCAGTAATCGTAGAGAAAGTTAAGAATGAAGAATTAGGTGTCGGATTTGATGCTTATAATGGTGAGTTTGTTAATATGATTGCAAGTGGAATTGTAGATCCGGCAAAAGTAACTCGTTCTGCTCTTCAGAATGCTGCTAGTGCTGCTGCTATGTTACTAACTACTGAAACATTAGTAGCTAGTGATGATGAAGATGATGATAATGGTGGCGGTGGAATGCCTGGTGGAGGAATGCCAGGTGGAATGGGCGGAATGCCAGGAATGATGTAAATTAGTTTTGATAAGAGAATAGTTTCATTTTTAATCCCCTTTGGAATATTCCAAAGGGGATTACTGATTTAACAGTATAAAAATTGAATTATCTTTTACTATTCAAGTATAAAATAATTTTCTGTCTAATCTACTATAGGATTTTTCTTGACAACAAATAGAATCTGCTTTATACTACCAATAGAACTTAATATAATTTTATATGATTTTGTTATAAATTGCGTATAATTTCAAGAATAAGGCTTGATAGTTTCTACCGGTTAGCCGTAAACTAACCGACTACGGAATTTAGGTATAATAATCTATTCTCTAATTATATATACCTATATTTCAATTCTACTAGCCAAGCTATTAAGTTGTAAGTCTTAACTTAGATGATAGCTTGGTATTTTTGATTTGTGATTAAAATTCTTATATAAGGAAGTTTAACAATTTAATTATGCAGGAACCTTATATAGATATAGTAATTTTCAGGAGGGAAATAATTATGCAAGAAGAACATGAATTAGTCTTAGTCTTAGATTTTGGAGCACAGTACAGTCAATTGATTGCCCGACGCGTAAGAGAATGCGATGTTTATTCTAAAGTTTTGCCCTATAGTACGTCGATTGAGAAGATAAAGGAGCTTAATCCTAAAGGGATTATCTTTTCAGGTGGACCGGCTAGTGTCTATGGTGATGGTGCTCCTTATGTAGATGAAGAAATTTTTGAATTAAGAGTGCCAATCTTAGGAATCTGTTATGGAATGCAATTAATGAGTCACTTACTACCTGGAGGAGAAGTTAAAGCAGCAGAACATAGAGAATATGGTAGTGCCGAATTAATTATTGATCAGGAGATGGACCTTTTAGATGGATTAGGAGGACAGATTAAGTGTTGGATGAGCCATGGGGATCGAGTAACAGAGATACCAGATGGCTTTGAAGTTATTGGTCATACGACTAATTCTCCAGTAGCTGTAATCGGTAATGCTGAAGCTAAATTTTATGGTGTACAATTCCATCCAGAAGTAGTACATACTCCACAAGGTACAGAGATAATCAGTAATTTCTTATTTAAAGTCTGTAATTGTAAAGGAGATTGGACAACCTCTAATTTTATTGAAGAGCAGATAGCAGAGATTAAGAAAGAAGTTGGTGAAGCTGAAGTAATCTGTGGTCTGTCAGGAGGAGTAGATTCTTCAGTAGCAGCAACATTAGTTCATCAAGCTATTGGTGATCAATTGACTTGTATCTTTGTTGATCATGGTTTATTGCGAAAAGGTGAAGCGGAAGAGGTACAAGAGACTTTTGGTCAAGAGTTCGATATGAATCTTATTTATGTAGATGCTAAGGAACGTTTCTTTAATAAGTTAGCTGGGGTTGCTGATCCTGAAGAGAAGAGAAAGATAATTGGCAATGAATTTATTAAGGTTTTTGAAGAGGAAGCTAATAAGATAGGGGAGGCTAAGTACTTAGTTCAAGGGACTATCTATTCTGATGTAATTGAAAGTGGTGGTACCGATGATTCAGCCACCATTAAGAGTCATCATAATGTAGGTGGGTTACCAGAGGATATGGAATTTAAATTAATTGAACCGTTGCGTAATATCTTTAAAGACGAAGTGCGGGAGGTTGGAGAAGAATTAGGTCTACCAGAAGAGATAGTTTGGCGCCAACCATTTCCTGGACCTGGTTTAGGGATTAGAGTTTTGAGAGAAGTTACACCGGCAAAAGTAGTAATCTTACAAGAGGCAGATGCAATACTGCGGGAAGAGATAAAGAAAGCTGGCTTAGATCGAGAGATATGGCAGTATTTTGCGGCTTTACCGCCAATGCGTAGTGTAGGTGTAATGGGTGATGAAAGAACTTATAATTATACGATCGGTTTAAGAGCAGTTAAAAGTGAGGATGCTATGACTGCAGATTGGGCTAGAATTCCTTATGAAGTTTTAGAAAAAATTTCAATTAGGATAACTAATGAAGTTGAGCAGGTAAATAGAGTAGTTTATGATATCACATCTAAGCCACCAGCAACTATTGAATGGGAGTAAACCATTAATTCACTACTATCCTAATAAAAGTTAAGGTGCAATCTGATAAACACGAACATTAAATAATAAATTTTAATTAATATTAGGATTAAAGTTGACAATTTTAGAATATCATGCTATAATATCCGTATAATTAAGAGGATAAGTGTTATAAACCGAACAAGGAGGAGAATTGATTTATGAATAGTTCAGGACAAGGGGCAGCAGAAAAAGGTCTTTTAGAAAAACTTTTTAAGTTGAAAGAGAATAATACAACAGTTAAGACGGAAATTATCGCTGGCTTAACTACATTTATGACTATGGCTTATATCATTATAGTAAATCCGATCATTCTTAAGGATGCAGGAATGCCGTTTGAAGCAGTAATGGCAGCAACTGTAATCTCCGCAGCATTTGCTACTTTAATTATGGGGTTATATGCTAATTATCCATTTGCATTAGCGCCAGGGATGGGACTAAATGCGTTCTTTACTTATACAGTAGTTTTAGGTATGGGGTTAAGTTGGCAAGCAGCTTTAGCAGCAGTATTTGTATCTGGTATCTTCTTTATTTTAATTACTATTACAGGAATTAGAACTGCTATAGTAAATGCGATCCCTACTTCATTAAAAAGAGCAGTTAGTGCTGGAATTGGTCTATTTATTGCTCTAATTGGACTTAGCAATGCTAATATTATTGTTGCTGATAAAGCTACTTTAATTAGTTTAACTGAGAATTTAGCTGAACCGAATACACTTTTAGCTTTAATTGGGTTGGTTATTATTGGTGTGTTGATGGCAAAAAGAGTTAAAGGTTCTATTTTAATTGGAATCATTATTACTACTATCATTGGGATTCCATTGGGAGTTGTAGAGATTAAGGAAGGCTTTTCACCATTTGCATTAAAGTTTAATTTAGAGACTTTAGGTGCTTTTAGACAAGGAATTCCTGAATTAATGAACTTTGGAATGTTGAACGTAATTTTAGCTTTCACATTTGTTGATTTATTTGATACTATTGGAACACTAGTTGGTACTGGAGCTCGGGCAGGAATGTTAGATGAAGACGGCAACTTGCCTAAGGTAGGTAAGGCATTAATGGCTGACTCTTTAGGAACTACTTTTGGTTCGATTCTAGGAACTAGTACAGTAACTACTTATGTAGAGAGTACTGCTGGAATCGTTGAAGGTGGTCGTACTGGATTAACAGCAGTAACTGTAGCGGTTTTATTCTTAGCTTCTTTAGTTATTTCGCCATTAGTATTATTAGTGCCTGAGGCAGCTACAGCACCAGCATTGATTATCGTTGGAGTACTAATGATGGGAGCTATTACGGATATTGATTTTGAAGATTTTACAGAAGCATTCCCAGCATTTATGACGATTGTTATGATGCCGTTTGCTTATAGTATTGCGGAAGGAATTGCAGCAGGAATTATCATTTATCCAGTAGTTAAATTAGTTGCTGGAAGATCAGATGAAGTACATCCAATGGTCTATATTCTAGCTTTACTATTTATAGCGCGTTATATATTTATGTAAGATTGTAATTTAGGTTGAGGTTTAGGTCAAGGTTGAGTTTAAGGAATGAAAGTAATGTGGAATTTGAAAGTTCTTGAGAATGTTGAATTTGTTTAGTTGACAATATTTTAATGTAAAGGAGAGGGGGATTCCCCTCTCCTTTGTTGTCTTTGAAGCGGTCAGACTTATATTAAGTTTGGCTGCTTTCTAATTTACAGAGGTATAGAGGAATTTGTTTTTAAACCGTGAAATAATTATGTAGTTAAGAAAATTTCATAATTAAATTTCAAGCATAATTAATACGGAATTTTTTGGCGTCCGTAATTAATTATGCAAGATTATTATAATAGATATATTCACTTAGAATGAATAAAAAGGTAGTTTAATAGAGGAGGTAGTATTAGATTGGCATCGAGGAAATCAAAGAAGGAAGAAGTTATAGAATCAATTAATGAGAAGGCTAGCGATAAGGCTTTAAAATGTAAGGTGGCACAAGAATTAGCTGAAGAGTTAGGGGTATCTACACGAAGAATAGGTGAAATAGCTAATGAAGTTAATATTAAAATAAAAAATTGTCAATTAGGATGTTTTTAGGGAATAATTAATTTAAATAGATTGATTTGGATAGTTTAATTGCAAGGTGGTACTTTTGGAATAGACTATTTATTAATTAGGTGGAAGGAGTTTGGATTATGGAATTTTTTGAATTAATTACTTCTGTAGAAGCACGACAGATTATTGAAGACAATATTAGTAGTTTGCAGTCTAATTCTAAAGAAAAAATTCATATTACTCAAGCTTTAGACCGGGTAACTGCAGAAAATGTAATGGCACCAGAGAGTTTGCCGGCTTTTACTAAGTCGGTAATGGATGGTTATGCTGTAAAAGCCGAAGATACTTTTGGGGCTAGTGAAGAGAAACCTCAAACTTTAGAGCTGATTGGTGAAGTAAGAATGGGGATTGAACCAACAATGAAATTAGAGAAGGGAGAGGCAGTTAAGATTCCTACTGGGGGAATGTTACCTTCAGGCGCAGATGCAGTCGTTATGGTTGAAGATACATTACTTGAGGAAGAAAGGGTTCAAATCTTTAAATCCGTTTCTCCAGGTCAGAATATAGTGAGCAAAGGTAGTGATATTGAAGCGGGTCAGCAATTATTACCTAGGAATCACCAACTAAGGCCGCAAGATATAGGTGCTCTAGCTGGGGTAGGAGTAGAAGAAATATTAGTATATAAAAAGACTAAAGTAGGTGTCATTTCTACAGGAGATGAATTGATATCATTAGGGAACGATTTAGAACTAGGTCAAACGCGTGATATAAATACTTATTCTTTGGGAAGTCTAATTGAAGAATTAGGTGCTATAACTGTTGAAGGTAAGATTGTTGAAGATGAATTTGCTAGCCTTAAAGCAGCGATTGAAGATTTGGTGAAGAAAGTTGATTTCTTGGTCATCTCTGGTGGTAGTTCAGTAGGAACTAGAGATGTGACTTATGAAGTTTTAGATGAGAACGGAGACGATGGAGTATTAATTCATGGTGTCGCTGTTAAACCAGGAAAACCAACTATCTTTACTATGATAGATGATGTGCCGGTTTACGGATTGCCAGGTCATCCTGTCTCGGTGATGGTGATCTTCAAAAAGTTTGTGGCGCCTTATATTAAGAAAAGAATGGGAGTTAAGAATAAATTAAATACTGTTAAAGCAAAGTTTAGTCAGAACTTGAGTTCAGCACCAGGAAGAGAAGATTATTTGCGCGTAAAATTGGAAGAAGAGGAAACAGGTCTAGTAGCTAAACCTGTTCGTGGAGGATCAAGCTTAATTATGACTATGGTAGAGGCTGATGGTTTAGTTAAAGTTCCTTTATCTAAAGAAGGTTTAGTGACTGGGGAAGAAGTAGAAGTAGAGTTATTATAGTAATTAATTTTGCAAGTGAGGTGTAAAGAATGAAGGATAGAAATATTTATTTAGATAAAGTTCCTTTATCAGAAGCGCGGAAGATAATTTTAGATAATTTTAGAGCAAAGTATTCAAAGAAGAAGACAGAGGTAATTCCTGTAGAAGAAGCTTTAAATAGAGTTAATGCTGAAGCTGTTTTTGCTAAAAGTTCGGCACCACATTATTATGCTTCAGCTATGGATGGGGTAGCTGTAGACGTAGAGGTTACGTTTGGAGTTAGTGACCGTAATCCTAAAGAATTAACTATTGGTGAAGAAGTCTTCTTTATTGATACTGGAGAACCGATTCCTGAAGGATGTAACGGAGTAATTATGATTGAGGATGTCAATCAGATAGACAAGGATACTTTAGAGATTACTCAAGCTGCTACACCGTGGCAGCATATAAGAGCTATTGGAGAAGATATTAATGCTGCGGAATTAGTTTTATCAGCTAATACTAAAATTGGTCCTGCAGAGATAGGGAGTCTTTTAGCGTCAGGAGTAACAGAGATAAAAGTTAATAAAGAACCTGTAGTTGCTATCTTACCAACTGGGACTGAATTAGTGGAGCCAGGTGTTCAATTAGAAGCGGGAAATGTCGTTGAATATAATTCACGTGTAATTAGTAGTCAGGTGCAAGAATGGGGAGGACAACCGAGCAGGCTTGATAAGATTAAAGATGATTATGAACTAATTAAAAAGAAAGTTGAAAACTTAAGCAAGGAACATGATATAGTATTAATTATTGCTGGGTCTTCGGCTGGTAGTGAAGATTATACTTCGCAAGTGATTGAAGACTTAGGAGAATTACTTTTCCATGGTGTAGCCATTAAGCCAGGGAAACCATTAATGGCTGGATTAGTCAATGGAAAGTTAGTAATTGGCGTGCCAGGTTATCCGGTTTCAGCTTATTTAAATACGCAACTTTTTGTTAAACCACTAATAGAAACTTTTTTAGGCTTATCGATTAGCAAACCATTAGAAGTAGAAGCAGGGTTAGTTCAGAAATTAATTTCTAAATTAGGACAAGAAGAATTTATACGGGTTAAGCTAGTAGAAATAGATGGTACTTTAAAGGCGATACCGCTTAAGCGAGGAGCTGGTGCAATTAATTCAGTGGCGAAGGCCGATGGTTTTATAAGAGTTCCAGCATTAAGTCAAGGCTTACAAGTTGAAGATAAGATTAATGTAGAGCTTCACAAAGGAATAAATTATAGACAGAATTTATTGGCGGTTGGAGAGCAGGACTATGTTTTTGAATTATTAAAGGATCAGTTAGCTTTAGATGCAGAATTAAACTTACATCTTAAAGATGTAGATAGTAGGACTGGGTTAGAATTTTTAAGACAGAAACAAGCTAATATGGCATTATTGAAAACGAATAACCTTGAGACTCTTAAAGAAACCATCTCATCAATGGAAGAGTTGGAGCAACAATTAGTAGTGGTTAACTTAGTTAGGAGTCAAATAGGTTTAGCTGTTGCTTCTGGAAATCCAAAGGCGATTAATGAATTACAGGATTTAGTTAAAGAAGATGTATTATTTGTTAATAGGCAGCAAAGAGCGGCTAGCAGAGAAGTTTTAGACAATAAATTGCAAAATTTAAAGATTAATGATAAAATCATAAGGGGATATGAACATGAAGAAAGTACAGATTTAGGTGTGGCTAATTTAATTAAAGAAGGTATTGTGGACGTGGGGTTGGTTAGTCAAGGAGTAGCTGAGTTGTTTGGTTTAGAATTTATTTCTTTAGGACAGGTTAATCTTAATTTAGTATTATCAGAAACAGAATTTGCAACTGATAGGATGCAGAGTTTATGGGAAATAGTTAAGTCGTCTAAATTTAAAACACGATTGAAGAATATATTAGGTTATGATACGAAGGAGACAGGAGAGATTATATATAGAAAGTAGGTGCTGACTAATGCAAGATAATTATAGACGAGAAATTGATTATTTAAGAGTGTCAGTTACTGATCGTTGTAATTTAAGGTGTTTTTATTGTATGCCAGAAGATGGAGTTGAATTAAAAGGTTGTAATGATATCCTTCGTTATGAAGAGTTATATAAGATCATAAAAACAGCTACTAAGTTAGGAGTCAGTAAGGTAAGATTGACCGGGGGAGAACCTCTGGTAAGGAAGGGTTTAATTGACTTTATTAGAGATATTAAAGAATTAGGCATAGAAGATTTAGCAATGACTACTAATGGAACTTTATTAGCCAAATATGCTAGTGATTTAGCAGAAGCAGGATTAGATAGAGTTAATATTAGTTTAGACACATTGCAGACTAAGAAGTTTGATGAAATAAGTCGTACCAATCATTCTTTATCTCAGGTGATGTTAGGTATTAAAGAAGCACAAAAAGCAGATTTAAATCCGATTAAGTTAAATGTAGTATTAATTAGAGGAGTTAATGATGATGAAATAGAAGATTTTGCTAAACTGACTTTAGATAGTGAGGTTGCAGTTAGATTTATTGAATTGATGCCTTTAGGGGAAAGCTATAATTGGGCAGATGAGAAATATATTTCGATTGCGGATGTTAAGAGAGAATTAAATAAGATTGATGGTCTTATACCGGCTGAAGTTAAGCAAGGAAATGGACCGGCTAAGTATTATCGTTTTCCAAAAGCTAAAGGGAAGCTTGGTTTTATTAGTCCTATTTCTGATCATTATTGTAGTGATTGTAATAGGGTTCGTTTAACTGCCGATGGATTTTTAAAGCCTTGTCTACATGCTGATAATGAATTTAACATTAAAGAGCTATTACGGGCGGGAGTAAACAATGAAGAGTTGGAACGAGCAATTGCTAATTCTATTTTTAATAAGCCTAAAAAAGGTTTAGGAATAGAGGATCTTTCTAATTTTAATACTAACCAAAGAAAGATGTCGCAGATAGGAGGTTAATCTATGACTGAAAAGGGACAGGATTTTACCCACTTTAATGAAGCAGGAAGAGCTAAGATGGTCGATGTCAGTAAGAAGCCAGTAACAGAGAGAAAGGCAATTGCTGAAGGTAAAGTTTATACTAGTGCTGAGACTATTAACCGAATTCAAGAAGCAAAGATTAAAAAGGGTGATGTATTAGGTGTAGCCCAAATCGCTGGTATTATGAATGCAAAGAAGACTAGTGATATTATACCTATGTGTCATCCGTTAAATTTAACCGGTGTTGATTTAGATTTTGAGATTAATGATGAAGATAGCTATATTAGAATTGTAGCGGAAGTAAAGATAAGTTCACAGACAGGAGTTGAGATGGAAGCTTTAACCGCAGTTTCAACTGCTGCTTTAACTATTTATGACATGTGTAAAGCGGTAGATAAAGGAATGGAAATTGGAGAAATTCGATTATTAAAGAAGACCGGTGGCCAAAGTGGTGATTTTGTTAGAGAGATCGATTAAACTTAAGGAGTGGTATTGATGGCAGAAATTTTAGCAGTATCAATTAGTAAGAATAAGGGTGAACAGAAGACTAATAAAAATGCTGTTACTTTAAAGGAGAATCATGGGATTGTCGGTGATGCTCATGCTGGAGACTGGCATCGACAGGTTAGTCTCTTGGCTCAGGAGAGCATAGATAAGATGATAGATAAAGGTCTAGATGTAAGTGCAGGTGATTTTGCTGAAAATTTAACTACTAAGGGAATTGATCTACTTGACTTAGAGATTGGTAGTCGAATTAGAGTTAATAATGAGGTAGTGCTTGAGATTACTCAACAAGGAAAAGAGTGTCATGACCGGTGTGCTATTTATCATCAAGCTGGAGATTGTGTAATGCCTCGGGAAGGAATCTTTGCTAAAGTAATTCAGGGAGGAAAGGTAGAACCGGGAGATAAGATTGAGGTGGTAGATAATGATTAGAGTTGGTATCATTACAGCCAGTGATAAAGGTTCTAAAGGTGAACGTGAAGATGAGAGTGGACAAGTAATTAAAGAGATAGTAGCTGAAATAAATGGTGAGGTAGTCAGTTATCAAATTGTACCGGATGAAAAAGAAGAATTAAAAGAAGTAATGCTAAAGATGATTAATAAGGAGAATGTTGAGCTACTCTTAACTACTGGAGGTACTGGTCTGGGACCTCGTGATGTAACTCCAGATGCTACTTTAGAATTAATAGAGAAAGAAGTACCTGGCTTGGCTGAAGCAATGAGGATGGAGAGCTTAAAAGTGACTAATCGGGCTATGTTATCTCGGGCAGTATCTGGAATATTACAAGAGAGTTTAATAGTTAATCTACCAGGTAGTCCTAAAGCGGTAAGTGAGTGTTTAGAAGTTATTTTACCAGCAATCCCCCACGCAATAGAGTTGATTAGAGGCGAAGTAGGCGATTGCGCTCGTTAAACTTAATACTTTATTCCACTTTAATACTTTAAAGCACTAGCATTTTTAGCAAAGATTCGTTATAATATAGGTAAAGGCTTTTACCTGGAGGTGTTTTTAGTGAGCTCACATTTGAAAGATGACTTTACAGATCAACTTTTTGAAGCAATTTTAGCATTAGAATCAATAGATGAATCCTATAAGTTTTTTGAGGATATATGTACCGTTAATGAGATCAAATTGATGGGACAGAGATTAGAGGTTGCTAAGATGTTAAATGAGGGAGCAACTTATGATAAAATTGCTGAGGTTACTGGGGCTAGTACGGCAACTATTAGTAGAGTAAAGAGATGTTTGAACTATGGCGCTGGTGGATATCGATTAATTCTAGAAAGAGTTTTTACAGATGAATAAGGTGATAAATTCCTTCCTAATTAAACATACTAAGAGATAGCTTAGTCGTTTAAGATAGGGAGGTTTTTTTATGCAGGTAGTTCAAGCTACTTTTCGTCCTGGTGAGGGGAAGGAAGCGATAGAATTACTAGAGACTTTAGGTTTAGATATTAAGGATTATAAGTTAATCACATCTGAAACGGGTGATCTTTTAATTATTAATCTATTATATGGAAATACAGATGTAGTTCTAGATAATCTTTCTGAACATTTTAATTTTGAAGAGGATGATGATAGGAGTATGGTTATCTTTACGCCAGATACAATTATTCCTCGTGATAAAGATAAGATTGAAGAGTCTTCATTTAAAGCCAATCGGGAATCATTAGTTACATATGCTCAGAATAATTCTACGATTAATGACCATTTTATATTTTTAGCTATTATGGCTGCAATTATAGCATCCATGGGTTTGATATTAGATAATACCCCTGTGATTGTAGGTTCAATGATTATTGCTCCGGTATTTGGTCCAATTGTAGCAATCGCTATGGGAATTGTCTTAGGGGATTTCAAATTAATGGGCAAAGGGATAATGTCAGAAACAGCAGTCTTATTAATAGCTGTAATTATTGGGTTATTAATGGGGGCTATTACACCAAATATAGCCATTACTAATGCTTTAAGAGTAAGAATGTTTCCGACAGTAGCAGATATTTTAGTAGCACTAGCTGCAGGAGGTGCAGGTGCTTATTCATTGATCTCCGGTGTTAGAGCTCAGATTGTTGGGGTGGTAATTGCTGCTGCTTTAATTCCGGTAATGTGTACTGTTGGCATCGGGATTTCTTTATTAAACTTATCTATGGTAGGGGGAGCTTTATTACTTTTAGGAGGTAACTATTTGGCTTTGATTCTAGCTATTATTGGAGTCTTTTATTTTAAAGGATTGAAACCACAGATTTGGTATAAATTCAAAGCGGAGAAATTGATTAAAAAAAGCTTAACGTTGATAATAGCTGCTGTTATAATTTTGAGTTTACCTCTTTCTTGGATAACCTATCAGCGGATGATTAAAGAAAAGCCAGAAGAGATAGTGCGTAAGATATATAGAGATAGTTTTGGAGATGAGTTAGAAACCGACTTACTAAGGATTCAAGTTACTGGTAATGAAGTAGAGTTATTCATTTATACTCCACAAGGAACTAATGAACATTTTTTTGAATTACTAGAAAAGAGAATTAGGAGAAAACTTGGTCCTGATGTTAGAATTTACTTTGAAGTAGTTCAGACTAAAAGATTTCAATTACCCTTAGATTAGTGCTTGACAAGATTTCTTGCTTCTGATAGAATTAAAATAACATATATTCTGAGTGATTTAGTAGGGATTAGTTCAAAAATCGATTTAAGGAGGAATTATTGTGAAAAAAGTTGATAATGTAGCACAATTAATAGGTCAAACTCCGTTAGTAAAATTAAACCGAATCGTTGATGAAGACGCTGCTGATATTTACGTTAAATTAGAAGCATTTAATCCAGGAGGAAGTGTTAAGGATAGGATTGCTCTAAGCATGATTGAAGCTGCAGAAGAGAATGGAGATTTGAAACCAGGTGGGACTATTATAGAACCGACTAGTGGCAATACAGGAATCGGTCTTTCATTAGTAGGAGCAGCAAAGGGCTATAAAGTAGTTTTGACTATGCCTGATTCAATGAGTATGGAACGAAGACAGCTGCTTAGTGCTTATGGAGCAGAGTTAGTATTGACTCCTGGAGAAGATGGTATGCCAGGAGCAATTGAAAAAGCTAAGGAGTTAGATGAAGAGAATGATGACTACTTCATGCCACAACAATTTGAGAATCCGGCTAATCCGGAAGTACATAGGAAGACTACAGCTCAGGAAATTTTAGAAGCTGTCGATAATGATTTAGATGCTTTTGTAGCTGGAGTAGGAACTGGTGGGACAGTGACCGGTGTCGGACAAGTGTTAAAAGAAGAGTTAGATGACGTAAAAGTTTATGCAGTAGAACCTGAGGGTTCTCCGGTTATATCCGGTGGTGATCCTGGTCCTCATCAAATCCAAGGAATTGGTGCTGGATTCATACCAGAAGTACTAAATACAGGTCTGTTAGATGATACCATTCAAGTAACTAATGATGAATCAAAAGAGACAGCACGTAGATTGGCAAAGGAAGAAGGTCTCCTAGTTGGAATCTCTTCTGGAGCAGCAGTAACAGTTGCATTAAAGGTAGCTAAGGAATTAGGTAGCGATAAGAAATTAGTAGTTATTGCTCCAGATACCGGTGAACGATACTTAAGTACAGATCTATTCGAAATTAAATAAAGGTTAGATTAGACTATACTATAATTGTCATTTATTATCGGGGCTAAAAAGAACGGTTTTTAGTCCCGGTATTTTCATTATATAAACAAATTTTAAAATTAAGAATTTTTTATAATTAATTGCTGACACTTAAAAATTCTGTGTTACTTATCCTTGAAATTTTATTATAAAATTTACTTAGCTAATTATATAAGAGCATAGAGCTATATAGGAGGTAGAACTAAGGATGAAGGTTATTGAGAACGTTACTAAATTAATTGGTAAGACACCATTAGTTGAGCTAAAAAAGATGAGTCCAGCTAACGGTGCCCAAGTCTTTGCTAAATTAGAATTCTTTAACCCTGGACGTAGCGTTAAAGATAGAATTGCTTTAAGTATGATTGAAGATGCTGAGAAGAAAGGAAGATTGAAATCAGGCGGGACTATTGTAGAACCGACTAGTGGTAATACAGGAGTTGGTTTGGCTTTAGTAGGGGCAGCTAAAGGTTATAAAGTAGTCTTAACGATGCCAGAGTCAATGAGTATGGAGCGAAGGAGATTGCTTAGTGCTTATGGAGCTGACCTAGTATTGACTCCAGCAGAAGCAGGAATGCAAGGGGCTATCAAGAAGGCTGAAGAATTAGAAGCAGAATATGATAATTGTTTTATGCCCCGGCAGTTTGAAAATCCGGCAAATCCAGAAGCACATAGAAAGACTACAGCTCAGGAAATTTTAGAAGCTGTCGATAGTGATTTAGATGCTTTTGTAGCTGGAGTAGGGACTGGAGGCACATTAACAGGGGTAGGACAAGTTTTAAAGAATGAAGTTGATGGAGTACAGGTCTACGCTGTTGAACCTGAAGATTCAGCTGTATTATCTGAAGAAAGACCTGGTCCCCATAAGATTCAAGGGATTGGAGCAGGATTTATACCGGAAGTATTGAATACTAATATATATGATAGAGTAATCAAGATTGATGATGATGAAGCATTCCAAACTTCATTAAAACTTGCTTATGACGAAGCCTTATCAGTAGGTATTTCAGCAGGTGCCAATGTTCTAGCGGCGATTAAAGTGGCAGAAGAACTAGAACCTGACCAAAAAGTAGTCACTATTTTACCAGATACAGGTGAAAGATACTTTAGTGTTCATAAATACTTTAGATTAGGTAAGAAAGGAGAGTAGTCTTACTTTAATAATGAAAGAGATAAAATTTAAAGAAGAAGCGGCAGCTTTAGCAGATGAGATAATAGAATGGCGTCGTCAGATACATGCTTATCCAGAATTAGGATGTAAAGAATTCAAGACAGCTAATTTAATTGCTGATGTGTTAAGAGAATTAGATATAGAGGTAGAGACTGAAGTAGGCAATACGGGAGTTGTAGGGGTCCTAAGTGGTGACGATAATGGTCCTACGATTGCTTTGCGTGCTGATATGGATGCTTTACCTATTCAGGAAGAAACTGACTTACCATATGCTTCTCAAAATAATGGTGTGATGCATGCTTGTGGTCATGATGCTCATGTGGCTATGGTGTTGGGGGTAGCTAAGTTATTAACTGAAACAGAAATTAAGCTACCTGGTAACATCAAGTTTATCTTCCAACCTAATGAAGAGCAGCCACCTGGAGGAGCTAAAGGTATGATTAGTGATGGTGTATTGTCTACACCAGAAGTAGATGCAATTGCTGCTTTACATGTTAATCCTCAACTACCAACCGGAATGTTAGCAGTTAAAGAGGGACCTATTATGGCCGCAGCCGATAAATTTACAGTTAAGATTAAAGGGCAAGGTGGCCATGGAGCGGCGCCTCATCAGACAGTAGATCCAATCATTGTCACTACCCATGTGATTCAAGCCTTACAGACGATAGTTAGTCGCCAAGTTGATCCTTTAGAAGCAGTAGTTTTAAGTATTGGTGAGTTACAAGGTGGAAGTAGTTTTAATGTAATAGCTGAAGAAGTCAACTTTGCAGGGACGGTGCGTACTCTTAATTATGAACTGAGAAAGAAGATGCCTCAGTTGATTGAGAAGACTATCTCAGGGGTAGTTGATAGTTTTAATGCTGAATATGATTTAACGTATGAAAAGGGGTATCCAATTTTAGATAATGATAAGATAATGGTTAATTATATTGAGAATGCAAGTGACCAAATTATAGGTAAAAGAAAGACTTTGCAATTAAATAATCCTTCTATGGGAGGAGAAGATTTTGCCTATTATGCTCGAAAAGTGCCTGGAGTCTTTGCTCATTTAGGAGCAGGAAAATCTTCTGGGGAGATATATCCTTGGCATCATCCTAAGTTTAATTTAGATGAAGCAGCATTATCTATAGGAACTGCAATTTTGGGACAATTAGCTTATGATTACTTACTAGACCAGAGTAAATCTTAATTATATAAAAGAAATTTGTTTTAAAGTATTAGGAGGCTAGTTTGATGAAAAGCTTTAAGCCAGAAGGAGTATGTTCAAAAGAGATCAGTTTTGCAATAGAAGAAGGAACTATTAAAGATATTGAATTTAGGGGAGGCTGTGGTGGTAATTTAGAAGCCATAGCTACTCTAGTTAAAGGTATGGAGGTTGAAGAAGTAGTAAATAAGTTGAGAGGAATTACTTGTCGTAATGGGACTTCTTGTCCAGACCAATTAAGCAAAGCAATAGTCGCTACTTTAGAAGATAAGAATTAGAATATAAGGAAAAAATTAAAAACGAATTCTTCTTGACAAAGAATTATTATCGTGTTATCATGTTAGTAGCTTATATAAGTAACTAAATAATATGCTCTTATCGAGAGAGGTGGAGGGACTGGCCCGATGAAACCCGGCAACCGGTAGTAACGTCGTTAGTTACTATAGCGGTGCCAAATCCTGCAGTAAAAGTATACAAATACTTTTATTGAAAGATGAGAAAGGTCTTAGAAATTTTAACCTCTTCTCATTGAGAAGAGGTTTTTTTGATGTTACTATACTCTATGATTTAGCTAATAATATTTTAATTAAGAGATTATAGAAGAGTCTTAAATTTAAGAAGGGTGATAATATGATTCAAATTAAAGAACTCAGCAAAGTATACAATAGCGAAGAAGGTCAAGTAGTTGCCTTAAAGAATGTTAACTTAGAGATTGAGGCAGGTCAAATATTTGGGATTATTGGACCTAGTGGCGCCGGGAAGAGTAGTTTTATCCGTTGTTTGAATCTGTTAGAAGAACCTACTGAAGGACAAGTGATTGTAGATGGTCAAGATTTAACTACTTTAAACACTAAGAAATTAAGAAAAGCTAGAAAGAAGATTGGAATGATCTTTCAAAATTTTAACCTATTGCAAAGTAGAACTGTAGCTGATAATGTGGCATTTCCATTAGAATTAGCAGGAGTGGATAAAGAGCAGATCAGGGTTAAAGTTGATGAATTATTAGAACTAGTTGGATTAGCTGATAAAACTAATAATTATCCAGCACAGTTAAGTGGTGGGCAACAACAGAGAGTAGGTATTGCTAGAGCTTTAGCTAATGATCCGAAGTTACTATTATGTGATGAAGCAACTTCTTCTTTAGATCCACAGACTACAGATTCGATTTTAGATTTATTGAAGGATATTAATCACCAATTAGGAATTACAGTCGTCTTAATTACTCATGAAATGGAAGTGATTAAACAGATCTGTGATAAGGTAGCGGTTTTAGAAAAAGGTTCAATTATAGAAGAAGGAGAGACGATTCAAGTCTTTACTAATCCACAGCATGATACGACTAAAAGATTTGTTCAGAGTGTAATTAATGCCGATATACCAGAAGAGTTCTACGAAAGAAAGAGTGTTATAGAACCAGAAACTGGAAAGCTAATCAAGGTTTCATTTGTTGGCAAATCAGTAAAAGAGCCGATTATATCTAACGTCATTAAAGAGTGTGATGTAGATGCTAATATTTTGTATGGCAATATAGATAAGATACAAGAGACCTCATTTGGAATCCTCTTAATTGAGATAACAGGAAATAATTTTTCAGTTAAACAGGCAGTTAATTACTTAGAAGAACAGAACTTAAAGATAGAGGTGATTAGAAATGACAGAGATGTTAGGACAGTTAGCTAGTAATTCAGAATTATTGTTGCAAGGATTGCAAGAAACATTATATATGGTCTTAGTTTCGATGATGATTGCTGTATTTTTCGGGATTCCATTAGGAGTAGGAGTGGTGGTTACAGAACCAAATGGTATTTTAGAAAAGAAAGAGATAAATTTCATTTTAGGCTCAATAATTAATGTTGCTCGTTCAATTCCGTTCATTATTTTGATGGTAGCAATTATTCCTTTTACTAGACTGATAGTAGGGACTTCAATTGGTACTACAGCAGCAATTGTTCCTTTGGCTGTAGCAGCAATTCCTTTTATAGGACGTATTGTTGAAAATTCATTAAAAGAAGTAGACCCTGGAGTGGTAGAGGCTGCACAGGCGATGGGAGCTACTCCATGGGAGATTATTACTAAAGTATTAATTCCTGAAGCATTACCATCATTAATATTGGGAATAACATTAGCTTTGATTAGTTTGATTGGGTATTCTGCAATTGTAGGAGCAGTTGGAGGAGGTGGACTAGGAGATATAGCAATTAGATATGGTTATCAGCGTTTTCAAGGAGATGTAATGTTACAAACAGTAGTTATCTTAGTCGTTTTAGTACAATTGATTCAATCAATAGGCAATTGGTTATCAAGTAAACTAAACAAAGCAACTTAATATTTTTAAAAATAAAAGAAAGATGAGGAGTGAGTATTAATGTTAAAGAGTAAAAGAATTGTAATTTCTATTTTGTTAGTATTAATAGTAGGTTTAGTAGTAGGCTGCAGTGGGAATCAAGCTACTGAGACTAAAGGAAAGGCAGAACAGACAAAATTGGTTGTAGGAGCAACACCGGTACCACATGCAGAAATCTTAAGGAAAGTAAAGCCGTTGCTAGCTAAGAAAGGGATTGAGTTAGAGATTAAGGAATTTACTGATTATGTAACGCCTAATATTGCTTTGGCAGATGGAAGTATCGATGCTAATTATTTTCAGCATGTTCCTTATTTAAATAACTTTAAAGAAGAAAGAGGGTTAGACCTTACTTATATTAATAAAATTCATATTGAACCAATGGGGCTTTATTCTGAAAAGATTAGTTCGCTAAAAGAGCTTAAAAAAGGAGCTACAATTGCTCTTCCTAATGATGTTACGAATGAAGGTCGTGCCCTATTATTATTAGAAAAGAATGGTTTAATCAAATTAGATAAAGATGCTGGTTTAGAAGCAACACCAGTAGATATTGTAGAAAATCCAAAGGATTTAAAGTTTGAAGAGTTAGCAGCGGCACAATTACCAAGAGTATTAACTGATGTAACAGCAGCAGTGATTAATACTAATTATGCATTAGAGGCTGACTTAGTACCAACTAAAGATGCAATCATTATGGAAGGTAGTGAATCGCCATATGCTAATATATTAGCAGTTAGAACTGAAGATAAAAATAACGAAGCATTAAATCAATTAGCAGATGTATTAACTTCTAAGACTGTGAAGAAATTCATTCAAGAGAAGTATAAAGGTGCTATTGTACCTACATTCTAAAGTTCGAGTAATGATTAGATAAAAGTAAATTCTTCTTATCAAGAGCGGTGGAGGGACTGGCCCAATGAAACCCAGCAACCAGTAGTAATTGTATTCAATTACTAAACAGGTGCTAAATCCTACAGTAAGAATTGCTATTTCTTACTGAAAGATGAGAAAAGGTTAGGTAACGAACAAAAACCTCTTCTCATTTCTGAGAAGAGGTTTTTGTAATAAGAGATAGAGGAGGAAATATTAATGAAATTTAATACAAAATTAGTCAATTTTGATTCTAAAGATGCAAATGGGTCTACAAATACACCAGTATATTTAAGTAACTCTTTTGCTTATGAAAAACCTGAAGATTTAGAAGCGGTATTTAATAATAAGGCTCCAGGTTATACATATACTAGGGTGGGGAATCCATCTATTAGTAATGTAGAGCAAAAATTAGCTACATTAGAACAAGGCGAGACTGCTCTATTATGTTCTTCAGGAATGGGAGCAATTACTACTTGTACTTTAGCAATTTTAGAAGAAGGTGATGAATTTATTGCGACTAGCTCTTTGTTTGGCGGAACTTATAATTTATTTAAAAGTTATAAAAATTATGGTATCAAACCTAGATTTGCTTCTGGGGTGGAGAAGAATGATATAGCAGAACTATTAAATAATAAGACTAAATTTGTCTTCTTAGAGACATTGGGTAATCCTAAATTAGATATACCTGACATTAAGGGGATTGCTGAATTGTGCAAAGAAAAAGGAGTACCATTAATAGTTGATAATACAATGACTAGTCCTTGTTTAATTAATCCGATTGAATTAGGTGCTAATATAGTGATTCATTCAACCTCTAAGTATATAAACGGAACTGCTAATTCTATTGGGGGAGTTATTATTGATGGTGCGAACTTTAATTGGGGTAAATTTAATACTTTTTCTAAATATAAAGAATTTAGCAATTTTGCATTTAGTGCAAAAATAAGAGGAGAGACTGCTCGTAATCTTGGTGCTTGCATATCACCAATGAACTCTTTCTTAAACGAATTAGGAATTCCGACTCTTGCTTTGCGCATAGAAAGGCATTGTCAGAATGCATTCGAATTAGCCCAATTCTTAGATTCAAATCCGGAAATAGATGAAGTAACGTATCCAGGTTTAAAAGAGAATAAATACCATACTAGAGCGAAGGATCTGTTTCAGGTAGGCTTTGGAGGAATGTTAACCTTAAGAGTCGGTAGTAAGGAAAAAGCATTTAAAATTATCGAAAGCTTGCAATACTTTTATAACTCGCCTAATATTGGTGATGTAAAATCATTAGTAATCCATCCTGCTTCAACTATATATGCTAATAATACAGCAGAAGAAAAAGAAGTATTAGGAGTCTACGATGATTTAATTCGAATTAGTGTTGGAGTTGAAGATATAGAAGACCTTAAAGGTGATTTTACGAGAGCCTTAGAGGATGTTAAAGATTAGATTATATTTTTTATATTAATACCAGGTAAACTGATGGGTTTTATTATAATTATTTATTAAATGGCCTTGAAAGTATTAAAGTTATCTGTTATAATTATATTAGCTTAAATACATAAAAACCAATGAGATTACTCGGGATAATATTTTTGGTTATGTATAAGATGTTTACTTAATTTTTTTGTAGTAATCTTAGTCTCTAATAAATTATGGTATAATAGATTTAAGACATCTTGTTTAAGGAATATTCAATTTAATAGATAAACTCTTATAAAAGGGGGAGAATAAATGTTTGATTTTAATGAAGATGAAGTCGAAAGATATAGTAGGCATATTCTATTACAAGAAGTAGGAGTAGAGGGACAGGCAAAATTAAGAGAATCCAGTGTATTAGTCGTAGGTGCAGGAGGGCTAGGTTCACCAGTAGCCTACTATTTAGTGGCAGCGGGAGTAGGTAAGATTGGAATTGTAGATTTTGATGAAGTTGACCTTAGTAATTTACAGCGACAGATTCTACATAGTACTGATGATGTAGGAAGAGCTAAAACTGATTCAGCAAAGGAAACTTTAGAGGCATTAAATCCGAACGTAGAGATTATAACTTATAATCAACGTCTTGGGACAGATAATGTAGAAGATTTAGTTTCTCAATATGATATAGTGATTGATGGTGTTGATAATTTTGCTGCTCGTTATTTAGTTAATGATGCGTGTGTATTTACTAACACGCCTTTGGTAGAAGGTGGAATCTTGCGATTTGAAGGGCAAGTAACATTAATTGACCCAGAAGAAGGACCTTGTTATCGTTGTGTATTTCCGGAACCACCTAAGCCAGGGAGTATCCCTAGTTGTCAAGAAGCAGGAGTTTTAGGAGCGATCGCTGGAACTATTGGTACTTTACAAGCTACAGAGGCGATTAAGTATTTATTAGGAATTGGTGAATCGTTAATCGGAAGACTTGTAATTTATGATGCTTTACAGTTATCATTTAGAGAAGTGAAGATAGAACAGAATTCAGATTGTTCACTTTGTGGTGCTAAACCAGAAATTACTGAATTAGAAGAGTATACTATACATTGTTCTCTGCAAGAGAACGACTAAAAATAAAGGAGTGAAATAATAATATGGAGTTGGTAGTAAATGGTGAGAAACATGAAACAGAAACAAGTAATTTGTTAGAGTTATTAGAAGAGTTTGATGTTAACCCTGATTTAGTTTCTCTCAAGGTGAATGAACAAGTGGTTAATAAAGACCGAATTGAAGTGACTGAATTAAGCGATGGCGATGAAGTAGAGATGTTATTCTTTATGGGAGGCGGCAACTAAATATTACGCTATAAGTTTAAGGGCTATATTATGTAGGATTCACATAATATAGCTTCTTTAATAATGAAGTTTTGATTTATATTAAAAGATTAAAAAAGAAACCAGGAATGAAATTTATTGTATTAAAACTTTAATATGTGGGTCACTATTATTTATTGATTGTTCAATTGTAATATAGTGGTCTCATTGAACATATTTTATAAAGATGTTAATAATTAATTTTAATATTTGTCACTTATTACCTTTAAGAAACATATGATAGAGATTGAGAAGGAGGCAAACTAATTCATGGATCATTTAGATAAGTTAGAGAATAGAAGTATTCACATTTTACGTGAAGCTTATAGTGAATTTAAGAATTTAAGTATGTTATGGTCGATTGGGAAAGATAGTACCGTATTATTATGGTTAGCAAGGAAGGCGTTCTTTGGTCATGTGCCGATTCCTTTGGTGCATATAGATACAAATTATAAGATTGCGGAGATGATTGAACATCGTGATAGATTAGCTCGGGAGTGGAAGTTAGATATGATTTACGGTCAAAATAAGAAAGCTTTAGAAGAAAAACAGACCTTTCCCGATGGGAATACGACTAGATTGGACTGTTGTCGTAAGTTAAAGACAGCGGGGTTAAAGAATACATTGAACGGTAATTGGCCTAGATACAGAATGAATCATAAGACTGGAGAATATGAGATAGACAAAAATACTGAGCCGTATACTGGTGTTATCGTCGGTGTAAGAGCTGATGAGGAAGGTACGCGGTCTAAGGAACGATACTTCTCTCCAAGAGATACAAATAATGACTGGGAGATAGGAGATCAGCCACCAGAGTTTTGGGATCAGTATAAGACTGATTTTGCACCAGGAACTCACGTTAGGATTCATCCGTTATTAGATTGGACAGAGTTGAATATCTGGGAATATATTGAACGAGAGAATATTCCGATGGTTTCACTTTACTTTGATCAAGGTGATGGAACTAGATATAGATCATTAGGATGTGCACCTTGTACTAACCCTGTCGAATCGACAGCTAGTAATCCAGCGGAGATAATTGAAGAGTTGAAGACTGGTAAGTTTTCTAATATTGCTGAGAGAGCAGGTCGTGAGCAGGATAAGGAAGACGGTGGAGGTCTTGAGGAACTTAGAAAAGAAGGTTATATGTAATACGGATAAAACCTTTAAAGATTTATTAGACACAGACTTCCGCAGACCAAACACAGACTAAAAACTTAAAGAATAAGAAATGAATTAAACATAGTTAATGAATGAGGCGTAGATTAATATTGAATAACATGAATCTAGGTTTTAAAAGTCTCGTGTATAGTCTTGGAGCGTCAAGTTAAGCTTATGTTTTATCCAATTGGTGAAAGTCCAATCTATTCAATTACCATTTTCAAATAGAAGTTGAGATAGCTACGAAGCTGGTGACAGTCAAAGTAGAAGCCTATCAAGACAGTATCTAAGCCGTAACGAAAGTGAACTTGGTGTAGCCTCGTTAAACTAAATTATAGTCGGTCAGCCTCTCGAGACTGGGTGAAACCTGCCACTACCTATAAATAGCAAAATGGTCATATAGGTGGGACTATCGGGGTTAAAAGAGATGGCGTGGATATAAATGGATAGCATAGGAACTTGAGAAGTTCTTTTCTGTTGGGATTACAACCTAAGATTTTACCTATAAGGGTAACCGAAATGGGAAATCGCAGAGAAGAATGCGGAGATGTCCATAGTAGCGATGATATATAAGACAGAATAACTTGTATTAGCAAAGGGACATTACTTTAGACAATCTTTTGTTGAGAGGAGTATTTGCAAATTGGTGAAAAACCTAGAATTGCAACCCATTTCAAATAACATACCACAACGAGATGAGGAAAGCATACGAGACTTTCAGGGGAAGATATATCTAAAAGCAAAGCAAGAAGAAGAATTCAAGTTCTATATTCTATACGATAAGATAATGTCAAAGAAATTCTTGCTGGAAGCATATTTCCGGGTGAAAAAGAATGATGGAAGTCCTGGTATAGATGGAGTAAGTTTTGAAGATATAGAGAACGAAGGTTTAGGAGACTTCATAAATAGCTTGCATAAAGAACTAAAGACTAAAAGCTATAAATCTTCCCCAGTCAAAAGAGTTTATATAGAAAAAGAAAACGGGAAGAAAAGACCTTTAGGTATTCCCACTATAAGAGATAGAGTAGTACAAATGTCATGCAAAATCGTAATAGAACCAATATTTGAAGCAGATTTTGCAGATATTTCATATGGTTTTAGACCAAAAAGAAGTGCAGCAGATGCAATAAAGGAAATCAAAGATAACTTAAAAGCAGGAAACACAGAGGTATATGATGCCGATTTAAGTTCTTACTTTGACACCATTCCACATGATAAGCTAATGATATTAGTAGCTCAGAGAGTGAGTGATAAACATACTTTAAGCTTAATCAAAGGATGGCTAAAGACTCCAGTACAGGAAGATGGAAAGATAACTGGAGGGAAGAAAAGTAAGCAAGGAACTCCTCAAGGAGGGGTTATATCTCCACTTTTAGCCAACATATATCTAAATCTATTAGATAAAATAGTGGATGGTGGATGGAAGTTATTCAGAGAGGCAAGAATTAAAATTGTCAGATTTGCTGATGATTTTGTTGTGATGGGGAAGAAAATTTCAAGTAAGATAAAAGGTGCGTTACTAGGATTACTTGAGAGAATGGGTCTTAGAATAAATGAAGAGAAAACAAAAACAGTAAAAGCTAGGGAGAAATCATTTGATTTTCTAGGGTTTACATTTAGATTTGATAAAAGTTTGTTTAATGAAGACAAGAGATATTGGAATGTATTCCCGAGTAAGAAATCCCTGAAAAAGTTAAGAAGGAAAATAGGAAGTTATTTAAAGAAATCTGGCCATCTGGTGCCAATGAGAATCGCAAATGAACTAAACTCAAAAATTAGAGGCTGGATAAACTATTTTTCCATAGAAGGGGTAAGTTATCCAAATAAAGCAAAAAGGAATATAGAATGGTACCTAAAGTGTAGGTTAGGCAGGTACTATAAAAGGAAAAGTCAGAGAAGAAGCAAGCTCTATAGTAAAGGAGCATACAAGGTATTAGTTGAGAAATACGGATTAATAAAACCTAGTGCTTATTAAACTGACACTTGTGAAAGCTTTAGATGAAGTCTAAAGGGAAGCCGTATGAGGGAAAATCTCATGTACGGTTTGAAGAGGACTGTCTGATAACTTTAATTAGAGTTATCAGCTTTTACTCGACTGTCAAA
>NZ_FOTT01000035.1 GCF_900114655.1 Candidatus Frackibacter sp. WG13 | reverse complement strand
TCGATAAAGACAGATACTTAAGAGATATTTACCGCAACAGGATGAAAACTGATGAATTTATTGAACTCACCAACCAACGGGCTGGAGTTGAAGGATTACCTTCTGTCTTCAGAAGGTTCTACAATGTCGACTCAATGCCTGTTAGGGGTAAAGTGCGTTCAAAATTATTCTTTGGCTTTAAAGTTTTGGCCAGTAATGTTAAAAAGTTATTCAAGAACCCAGGGATAGTTACTGGATAAGGACTATCTTCAGGATATTTAATTATATATTGTTGAAACTTGATTTTTAGTATTTAAATCTTAGTTTAATCAGATAATATTTGGTGTTTTTGTGTTACAATCAATTATAATTTCGAAATAAAAGGTGCTATCCCATATGGGATAGCACCTTTTTGTTTTAAAAAAAGAGCCTCTGTCTAATACAGAGGCTTAGGAGAATAGTAAATTAATAGGGTGATTCTATTATAATAAGGGTGACTTACTTAATTAGCTTAACATTTTTTCAAGGTCTTCTTGTGGGTCACCTGTTAATTGTAGATTGAAGTTTTCTTGTAAGACGCCAACTACATTTTCGCTTAAGAAGTTTGGAGCGCTAGGACCGACATAGATATCTTTTACTCCTAAGCTGAATAAGCCTAGTAAGATAGATACTGCTTTCTGTTCGAACCAAGATAAGACGATGCTCAATGGTAAGTCATTAACTCCACAATCGAATGCTTCTGCTAATGCTACAGCAATCTTTACTGCTGAACCGGAGTTATTACATTGTCCTAAGTCGATATAACGTGGGATCTCTGTTCCTGGTACAGTTCCATAGTCAACATCATTGAATCTAAATTTACCACAGGAAGTTGTTAATAACACACAATCTTCTGGTAAAGAAGTAGCTAACTCTCGATAGTAATCTCTACCTTTAGTCTTTGCATCACAGCCAGCAATTACAAAGAAGCGACTAATCTTTCCTTCTTCAACAGCTTCTATAATCTGTGGAGCAATATCTAATACTGTTTCATGATGGAAGCCAGTAATCAATTTTTCATCTGAATCTTGATTAGCTGCTGGTAAGTCTAATGCTTTTTCAATAATAGGAGTAAAGTCATCATCTTCAATCTCTTGTACTCCTTCTAAACCTGTTACATCATAAGAATAGAACCTATCAGCATAACTTCCTCTAATCGGCATAATACAGTTAGTAGTTCCTAAGATAGCACCTGGGAATTCTTCAAATAACTCACGCTGGTCATGCCATGCCTTACCTACATTACCTTTTAAGTGGTCATATTTATTCAATTCTGGATAGCCATGAGCAGGTAACATTTCAGAGTGAGTGTAGATATTAACGCCTTTACCTTCACTTTGTTCTAACAACTCTTTTAAGGCATGTAAGTTATGTCCAGTAACTAAGATACAGTTACCTTCGACCTTATTCTGTTCTACTTCAACTGGACTAGGGACACCTAATTCGTCAGTATGAGCTTTGTCTAATAGGTCCATTACCTTAACTGTTGCGTCTCCTACTTCTAAAGCTAAGTTAATATGGTCTTCTAAATTAAAGTTTACATTAGTTAAAGTAGAGTATAAGCCTCTTTCTATAACTTCACTAACTTCTGGGTCAGTATAGCCTAGTTCTCTAGCATGGGAAGCATAAGCTGCAACTCCTTTTAGTCCAAAGATGATAGTATCCTGTAGACTAGCAATATCCTCATTCTTGCCACAAACTCCTACTTTTGTACAGCCTTTAGATGGTGTCTGTTCACATTGGTAACAAAACATAATTTTCTCCTCCTTTTTATTTTGGTAAAAGACTAAAAGTTATGTAAAATATTCAAATGTTGATACCATTATAAAAACTATAGTTACTTTTGTCTGTGAGTTAACTCACGCTGATATTAAATATAGTAAATATTATGAAAATTAATTTTAAGCTATGTGTTATTATATGCGTTATTATATATTTTGTAAGATTGAAGCTTTGAGATTGGAAAAATACTTTTTACAATTATGTGCGAAAAATGTACAAATTAACAAAATGATGCAGGAATACTAAAATTAAATGAGAAATACTAAATATGAAGATAACAATTTAAAATATTATGTTATTTTGTAATAAAAAATGAAAAATATTAAAAAATAGAAGGAAAGTAATAATTTTGATAGGGATAATGTTAATGTCAGTAATTCAAACATAATATTATAATTTATGATATGTTCCCTTGGTTATATTGTTAGGTTTATAATTAATTGTAGTTTTAAAGTATAGCTAATTGTGAATAAAATAACAAAATGAATATTTTATCATTTTTCATGAAAAAGGCAACCCTCATCGAAAGAGAGGAACGCAAAGTTCGGGTCTAAGATATAAGAATTTATGTTATGACTGTTGGACTGCCATGAGAAATAGGCTTAGGTTATAAAAACCTTATTTCTCATAGTTTTGGAGGAATAAGGTTTTTTTAATTTATTTACAGATTTAGATTGGGAGGTGATGAGTTGGAGAAAATAGTATCGGATAGTACAGCACAAGAGATAGTAACTAAGCTAAGTGATAATTTAGAACAGAATATAAGTATTTTAGAAGCTATGATTTCTAAAACCGAAGACTTTTATGGTCTGGTTGCAGCTAGACTACCGGAAATTGAACAGAATATTGATGAAACAATTGAAGAAACTGAGTTGTTAATTAATTACTTTATAGAGACTGAAAGTAATGAATCAGAAGTTAACGGTGGATTTCAGATGGCAGAGGTTTTAGGAAACCTTCAAAAAAGAATTAATCAGGTCTACGATTCGTTATCAGCTAGAGATGAAATCTCTGAAGTTTTAGAAGGGTTTGTAATAGATAGTACTGATGACCAGGCTCAATTTTCTGAAGTCTTAAACTTAATTGAAGAATTAGATGAGGTATTAAGTGAGTTAGAAGATCTTTCAATTAATGCAATTATTGTTTCATCTAAAGCGGGAGATAAAGGTGCTGGATTTAGAGTAATATCAAATGAGATCAATCGTCTTTCAGCTGATATTAAAGAAAAGTATAATTTCATTGAAGAAAGTATGTTGAATTTACAGAACTGGTATGATGATTTTACAGATGACTTGCATAGGCTAGCAGAAATAGAGGAGACAGTAGCCACTGATTATAAGCAGGAGGTTAAAGGAGTCTTTAATGAAATATTAGCATCTTTACAGACTATTTCTGATATGTTAAAGGACTTTATGGATCATATCAACCAAGCGGTAGCTCCTATTTATGACATTATGGTTTTAACTCAAAATCAAGATATTATTAGGCAGAACTTAGAAAATCTAATTAAGATTATATCTAATACCTATCAAGAGGTTAAGGGACTTAATTTAATTGGTATGGGAGATAAAGAAATTTTAGATCACTTAGTCTTTATGTCTGAAGTCTTTAATTTATCGCAAAAATTGATGACAAATATCTTACAGCAGCTACAGGATTCTTTATTTGCAATTCAGGATAAATTTACAGAGATGGATCTTAATCTGAATGAAATTAAAGAAGATGGCAAGGAGTTGACATCATTTTTAGCTGGTAGACCTGAAGAAGAGAATAGAACTGTAGAGGAAGAAAGGGTTAGTCTAGAGTTAATCTATCAGAATTTAATTAACTTTATTCCGAAGTTGACTAATGCTTTAGAAGAATTAGACGATAAATATGTTCATGTGCTAGATAATAAAATGATCTTTTATGATAATATGAAAAAAATTCAAGAACAATTTACTGAAATCAATGGGGTAGCTAATCAGTTTAATAAGATAAGGCTTTTAGCAAAGATTGAATTTTCGAGAATGCCTACTGCTAAGCAATCATTTGCTGATGATATAGAAGCAGCTATTAAAGATTTTATCAATTCGAGTGATCATAATCAGAGGCTATATAGTGATTTGAAGGTGCATTTAGAGGAAAATTACAAGCAATTCATGGCAATATCAAGTAAAACTAGGGACACAATTAATCAATCTAATGAAGTCATTGCTGAGTCGGAAGATAAGTTACTATTAACTAAAAGGTTGATTAAAGAAGCAATCCAAGCTTTACAGCAATCGATTAATGATTTAGTTTCAGAGGTGACAATGGTTAACCAGCAGATAGATGAGTGTCATACTTTACAGACTGAAGGTCAAAGTGTTATTGATTCTTTAGAGGAATTTAAATTAGAAGTAATAGAGTTAAAGGAGAGCTATTTAGAGAAGGCAGGGCTTGAAAGTTGGGAAGAGCATAATGAGAGATTACAAGAGCTAGTGATCCAGTTTACTAATTACTTAGAAAGAAAGACTGCTCAAGATGAAATTGATGATTTGGATATAGAAGTAGGTAGTGAAGGTGGAGAGTTAACGTTATTCTAAACATAAGGAGGGATTATCATTGAAGATTAAAGAGGAAGGGGAAGAGGTAACTGTTTATATTGAAGATGAAAGGATAGACATCACTAATTCGAAACAGCTAAAAGATAAGATCTTGTTATTTATTGAGCAAGGATTTAAACGAATCAACCTTGATTTTTCTGAAGTTAAGATGATTGATAGTTCTGGGATTGGAAAGTTATTATTAAGTCAAAAAAGGTTAAAAGAGGTTGATGGCAAGTTATCGTTGGTTAATATTAAGAGTGATTATATCAAAAAGATTATTAGGTTAATTCATTTGGATGAAGTAATAGAAGTTAAGGAGGGGTAATATGGGTCAAGTGGTAGAAATATCTATCCCCCAGGAGTTAACTATTTATAATGTTAATGCTTTCAAAGATGAGGTAGTGAGTAACTTAGGAAGCAAGCAAGAATTAATATTGGATTGTCAGGAAGTAGAGATGATTGATGGGGCTGGAGTTCAATTACTTTTATCTTTAGAAAAAACAGCTTTAAATGAAGAATTCAATGTAGAATTTAAAAATCTTACGCCTAGTTTTAGGGAGACGGTAGAATTAGCAGGAATTAATGAATTATTAGATTTTGCTAAGGAGGAAAAGAAAGATGGGTAAGCGGATATTAGTTGTTGATGATTCCAGAACTATTCGTTCATCGGTTAAGTACACTTTAGAGAAGGAAGGGTATGAAGTTATTTTAGCTAAAGACGGTAAAGATGGGCTAGCTAAACTAGAAGAGAATAGCTCCATGAGTGAAAGACCAAAGATGATTATTACTGATGTGAATATGCCTAATATGGATGGGATTACTTTTGTCCAAGAGGTTAAAAAGAGTAGTAAGTTTAAGTTTATTCCAGCTTTAATCTTAACTACTGAATCACAAGCTAGTATGAAAGAGAAAGGTAAGAAAGCAGGAGCTGCTGGTTGGTTAGTAAAACCATTCAAACCAGAACAGCTGCTTAAAGTAGCTAAGAAGTTTATTAGATAGAAAGGAGGGAGGACATGTCTGAAGAGGAGTTAATTAATGTTTTTATTGAAGAAGCTGAAGAACTTTTAAGAGAGTTAGAGATTGATCTTTTGCAGTTAGAAGCAGAACCTAATAATCAGGAATTGATTAATAGGATCTTTAGAGCTATGCATACTCTAAAAGGTAGTGCTGGTTTAACCGGTTTGACTCAAATTGCAGACTTTGTACATCATGCAGAAGATTTATTAGACCGAGTTAGAAATGATTCATTACAGATTAATTCAGAAATAATTAATCTGTTATTACAGAGTCGTGATTTAGTTGAAAAGATGGTAAAAGCCATTGTTGAACCGGAATACGATTTTGATATTAGCAATGTAGAAGAAGTGAGTAGTTCTTTACAGTACTTTTTAAGTGAAAAAGATAACATAGAAGTAGGATCTGCAGACATATCTTCTGGAGTGAGAAGTAGTGAGGAAAAGGTTTATAGAGTACATCTTGAATTTAATCCTAATCTCTTTAAGACTGGAACTGATTTTTTATTATTAATTAGGGAGTTAGATGAACTGGGAGAGATCTTAGACAGAAATATTAACTTAACAAAGGTTCCAGAAATCTATGATATTGATCCTGAAGAATGTTATTTAAGTTTTACTCTATTACTTAAAACAGATGAGCCACTAGAGCAGATTGAAGATGTATTTATCTTTATAGAGCTGGATAATAAGGTAGAGATAGATGATATCACTGAGAATTATCAAGATGATTTAGACTTAAGTCTAGCCGATAAGAAAACAGGAGAAATATTAATAGAGAAAGGGATTGTAGAAGAAAAGGATATTCAAGAGGCTCTAGCCCAACAGCGCAAGTTAGGTGAAATTCTGACTGCTGAAGGAAAAGTTAGTCAAAAGCAAGTAGAAAAAGTAGTTAAAGAACAGCAAAAGAGTAGGAAAGTTAAAACAAAAAATACTATTAAAGTAGACACTCATAAATTAGAATCTTTGATGAACTCCATGGCTGAATTGATTATTTCTCAAGCAAAAGTTAGAGACTTAGCACTTAATAAAGATGCTGAATCAGAGGTAGAATTAG
The DNA here is from genome assembly GCF_900114655.1 of Candidatus Frackibacter sp. WG13. Classification (GTDB taxonomy): domain Bacteria; phylum Bacillota; class Halanaerobiia; order Halobacteroidales; family Acetohalobiaceae; genus Frackibacter. The sequence goes on along the minus strand of NZ_FOTT01000035.1, from coordinate 8,999 downwards.
TAACTGCTTTAGATGGGGTAGATAAAAGGATTCGTAACTTGCAAGAAGAAATTATGAAGGCGCGAATGGTGCCTATTGGGAATACATTTTTGCGGTTTAGGCGTTTAGTAAGAGATCTTTCTCAAGAGCAAGGAAAAGAAGTTAAGTTAGAGATTAAAGGAAAAGAGACAGAGTTAGATAAAACAATAATTGAAAAGATTGGCGATCCACTAAAGCATATGATTAGAAATTCTATAGACCATGGTATTGAATTGCCTGAAGAAAGAGAAGAGAAAGGTAAGCCTAGACAAGGAACTATTACTCTAAATGCTTATCATCAAGAAGGTAATATTGTGATCGAAGTAACTGATGATGGTCAAGGATTGAATAAAGATCAAATTCTAAGTAAAGCATTAGAGCGAGGTGTGATTGAGCCTGAACAGGAATTAAAAGACGAAGAAATCTATCAATTGATCTGTGAACCTGGATTTTCTACTGCTCAAGAAGTGACCGAAACATCTGGTCGAGGAGTAGGAATGGATGTAGTGAAGAGTAATATTGAAAAGTTAAGAGGTTCAGTTAATATTAGTAGTGAAGTTGATGAGGGTACTACTTTTAAACTAAAAATCCCATTAACTTTAGCTATCATCGATGGAATGTCAGTTAAAGTAGGCGAAGATTACTTTATTATTCCTTTAAATTCGATTATAGAGTTCATCCAACCGATAGAGCAACATATAAAGACAGTTAAAGGTAAGGGTGAAGCGATTAAGGTTAGAAACGAATATATATCTCTTACTCGATTACATAAGTTATTTGAGATAGAAGCTAAAAAGACTGATCCTAAAGAAGGAATTTTAGTTATTGTACAAGAGGAAGGTAAGAAGACTTGTTTGTTAGTAGATGAAATCTTAGGACAACAACAGGTAGTAGTTAAGAGTTTAGAAGATAATTATACATATGTAAAAGGTATGGCAGGTGCTACTATCTTAGGTGATGGTAGTGTAGCTATGATTTTAGATGTAGCAACAATTATACGAATGGCACTGGCGTAATACAGTTGACAGTTGATAGTTGACAGTTGACAGTGAAGCCCAGAAAAGAGCTTCCGAATTAGAAGCAGAGTTTGTCATAGGCTGGGCGAGACAGTGAAGCCCAGAAAAGAGCTTCCGAATTAGAAGCAGAGTTTGTCATAGGCTGGGCGAGACAGTGAAGCCCAGAAAAGAGCTTCCGAATTAAATTTTAAATAAGTGGGGTGATTATATGAAGGCTGAAGAGCAGCAGGATAATACCATGAATATTCTTAATCAGCAGTTGACTAATATTTCTGCGGAAAATCAATTTGTTACTTTTGGAGTTGAGGATGAGGAATATGGTGTTGATGTTTTGAAGGTACAGGAGATTATTCGTTATCAGAAACCGACTAAGGTTCCTAATGCACCGGAGGTGGTTAAAGGTGTAATTAACTTTAGAGGAGAAGTTATCCCGGTTATTGACTTAAGAAAGAAGTTTGATCTTGAGTTGAGGGAGTATGATGATTTTACAGTGATTGTTATCTTAGAGGTTAAGGATAAGACGATAGGGATTATAGTAGATCATGTTTCTGATATCCTAAGTTTTTCTAAGGAAGACATTCAGGATACGTTGGAGTTTAGCTCTGATATTAAGACGGAGTTTATAAGAGGAATGGCTAAGTTAGATGATCGTTTGATTATGTTATTAGAATTAGAAAAGTTATTATCCTTTGAAGAATATAAGGGTTTAAATCATTTAGAGCAACAAAAGGTGGATGAAGAGGATGAGACAGAGGTAGACACACAAGAAGATTCTGTTAAGGCTTAAAGTGAAGCGAGATGAGATATTATGGACTTTAGAAAGCAGATTAGTGATGAAGCATTTGATCAGATTAGTCAGTTAGTACAGCAAAAGATTGGCTTAAATCTAACTAAAAAGAAGAAAGCAATGGTTCATTCTCGTTTAGCTAAGAGAATTAGAAAGTTAGGATTAGATAGCTTTGATGAGTACTATGAATTTTTAAATGGTAATGATAGTGAATTAATTCACCTTTATAATATGTTAACTACAAATGTGACTAAGTTTTTTAGAGAGAAGTATCATTTTGATTTTTTACAGGAAGAAGTCTTTCCGCAGATTAAAGCGGATAAATCTAAAAAGAAGGTTCGCATTTGGAGTGCAGGATGTTCTAGTGGAGAAGAGGTATATAGTCTAGCTATTAGTTTAAAAGAATTCTTTAATTTAGACGAATGGGATATTAAAATTTTAGCTACAGATATTAATACAGAAGTTTTAGAGCTAGCTAAACGAGGCATTTATCATCAACGCCAAATCCAACCTATTCCTTATAAATTATTGACTAAATACTTTAAATTAGGACAAGGTCAGAATGAAGGATTATTTAAAGTTAAGAATGAATTAAGAAATTTAATTATATTTAAGAAGTTGAACTTGAATCAAAATGAGAGTTATCCAATAAAGTCGAGACTAGATTTTATCTTCTGTCGTAATGTCTTTATTTACTTTAAAAAAGAGACTAGGAATAGCATTTTAGATAGGTTTCATCGCCATTTAAAAAGAGGTGGTTATCTCTTTTTAGGTCATTCTGAATCGATTAATACAGCAGGCAAGTTAGGTCGAAAATGGAGATTAATTCGCCAGACAACTTATCAAAAAATAATTAAGGACTGTTGACTATGAAGCGAAGACTAGATTTTAATAGACGAAAGGAAGTTAATAATATCTATGCTGGTGAATTTTATGTAACTACTAATCGTGAAGCAGTGATTACAACTTTATTAGGCTCTTGTGTAGCTGTCTGTTTGCTAGATGAGGTTAATTCGATATATGGAATGAATCATTTTATGTTGCCGACTGAAACCAAGAGAAAAGCAGGAGATAAGGCTGGAAAGTATGGTGTAGATGCTATGCGGCTTTTACTAACAGAGATGTTGAAGCAAGGAGCTAAGTTAAAGTATTTAAAAGCTAAGCTTTTTGGTGGCGGGAAGGTTACTAGGTCAAGTTATAATAATGTGCCACAAGCTAATATTAAATTTGCTCAAAGATATTTAGCAGAGCAGGGGATTCCTGTGACTGCACAAGATGTAGGAGGAGAATGTGGGCGACAGATTTACTTCATCCCAAAGGAGGGGGTCTATTCTCGTAAACTTAAGTCTACATATAGAGGATTAGTTTAGATTAGGTTGATTAAAATTATTTTATGTGAAGGAGATGATATTAGTGAGGTTAATTGAGAAGTTGAAGATAAAAAGTATAGGAGTAAAGTTATTTTTAGGTTTTGGCTTACTTTTAGTTTTAATGATTATTATGACCTTTATGAATTATAACTCGATGAAACAGAATGATAAGAAATTAATTGAGTCAGAAAAAGCATATCAAGGGGTCATTTTAGCAAATGAAATTAAATTTAATATAACTCAAGTTCAGCAGTGGTTGACAGATGCAAGTGCTACCAAAGAGAAATCAGGGATCCAAAAAGCAGAACAATACGCTAAAAAGGTTAAAACAAATATAAATGAATTAAAAAAATTACATCCGGAATTAAAAGAAGAGTTAAATAGAATTGAGGAAGAATTTGTGGAATTTAAAGAAACCGGTTCCAAGATGGCACTGGCTTACATTAACCAGGGGACTCAAGCGGGAAATCACTTAATGACTACTGTTGACAAAGAAACAGATAAATTAAGTAAGAGTGTAAATAAATTAGTTAATAATAGCGAGAAAGAAATGGAAATGGAGTTGCAATCTGTAGAGCAGAAGATGAATGCTGATGCAAAGAAAAACATAGTAATTACTTTAGTAGCCCTTGTGATTGGGATAATAACTGCCTTATTAATAACTAGAGGTATCACAAATGCAGTAAATGAAGTGCAGAATGTAATTAAAAATATGGCTGATGGAGATCTTACTGAAAAGGCTAAAGTAAAGGTTAAGGATGAATTAGGAAGAATGGCTAAAGATCTTAATAAAACTATTGATAAGTTAAGTTCTACTATTGGAAAAGTCCAAGATTCTGCAGCAACTGTTGAGAATGTATCTAATGAAATAGCTGAAGGAAATCAAGACTTATCACAAAGAACACAAGAGCAAGCGTCTTCATTAGAAGAAGTCTCAGCAACTATTCAGCAGATGACAGCTGCAGTAGAAGAAGTAGCTGCTAACTCTGAAAATGCCGAAGAATTAGGAGAACAAACTATGGAAGTTGTCGAAGATGGTTCTGAGATAGTTGAAGAGACAATGGAATCCATGTCTGAAATTACAGCTAGTAGCAAAGAAATATCAGATATTATTACTGTTGTTAATGATATTGCGTTCCAAACTAATTTATTAGCACTTAATGCTGCAGTGGAGGCTGCTAGAGCTGGAGAGCATGGGAAAGGTTTTGCCGTAGTGGCAGCAGAAGTAAGAAATTTAGCCAGTAGAACGGCAGAATCAGCAGAAGAAATAGAAGACTTAATTACTCAAATTATTGATCAAATAGAAGAAGGTAACGAATTAGTTGAAAAGACAGGCCAGTCATTAAATAAAATTGTAGATAATAGTGAGCAAACGACTCAAGCAATAATGGAAATTGCTTCTGCCATGCAAGAGCAGTCAACATCAGCTGGGCAAATTCAAGGAGCAGTAGGTGAGATGGACCAGGTAACACAACAGAACGCTTCTATGGTAGAAGAGATAGCTAGTGCTAGTGAATCATTAAGTGATGAAGCACAAGATATGTTAAATAGGGTTAAGCAATTTAAAATAAATAATGATATAGTAAGTTTTAGTCAACCAAACTCTACTCAACAACAAGGAAGCCAGCAAAGCAAAGAAAAGAACATGTTATTAGGCAATGAAGAAGACGTGGAATTTGATGAAGATGATTTTGAGAAGTTTTAGAAGGTAGTGATGGGGCTGTTGGCAATATTGCTAACAGCCCAATTATTTCTAGTTGTACTATATTAGTAACTAAAGAGGGTGTAATACCCCAATAATTAATGTATATTAGTATTTAATTTAGTTTGGGGTAAAGTGGGGGTGATTGATCAATGCAGGAAGTTGAAGATGAGATAATAGTTGATAGTTTAAATAAAGAAATATCCAATACATTTTATGAAGTTTATAAAACTGAGGAAGAAATAGAAGTATTTTTAAGGCCTTATATTGACAATATTATAGAGTTGAAGATTGGATTTCATGAAATCCTAGCCAATGCGGTTGAACATGGGAATGATTTAGATCCTGATAAAAGTATTAAAGTAAAAGTTATTATAACTAAGCAATCTATTAAGATAATTATTGAAGACCAAGGGGTAGGTTTTGATTGGTATGATAAGCTAGTGAAAGAATTAGATTATAATGATTCTAATGAGCGAGGACGTGGAATCATTATAGCTAGGAAGATTTATAATAAAGTTGAATATAATGAGCAAGGAAATAAAGTATGTTTAGTTAAATCTAGACAGAATTAATTACAATAGATAATAGTAGCCATGCAGTACATAGCGATTGAATAGATGGAGGATTGCAATTATGAATAAAGATAAAATTTTAATTATAGAGGATAGTAGAACTCATATTAAATATCTAGAGAACTGTTTGCAGGATTACGAACTTATTATTTGTCAAACAGGAGAAGAAGGGCTTAATGCTGCTTTGACTTATAATCCAGATTTGATATTGTTAGATCTAACTTTACCTGATATAGATGGGCTAGAACTCTGTCGTCGTCTTAAATCTGGTAAGGTTTTGAGTGGGACACCGATTATTGTTTTAACTACCCGTGATGAGGTTGAAAAGGCTTTTTCATTAGGTAGCGATGATTACTTAAGGAAACCTTTTTTAAAAGAAGAATTATTAGCTAGAATTGAAACAAGACTAGAAATGAGTAAGATGCAAAAAAGAATTAGGATTTCTGAGACAAGGTATAGGACATTAGTTGAAAGGGTTTATGATGGGATTTTGATTATTGATAATGAAGGAAAAGTTATATTTGCTAATCAACAGGCAAGTAAATTATTAAATATTCCGATTGGAGATATGATTGGGAGTGATTGTTTAGAGTATTCATTGTCTTTTTTTGATTTAAGTAATAATGATGACCCTATGCAAGAAGAATTAATATTTGCCAAAGGAGATAAAATTAAAGAGTTTATAGAAAGTTTAGAGGATAGAAGTTTCAGGTGTAAAGTAAATTATGATGATGGTCATATTAAATTTCTAAAAGGGTCTTTAATTTCTATTGAAGAGTTAAATAAGGCAGAAGAATACTTGCTTGTATTTAGAGATATAACAGAGGAGGTATTGGAAAAGAGATTACAACAGGCTTATTCTTTCTTATCTAAGATAACTAATTTAAGTTATAGCTTAGAGAGAGTTGCGGAGAGGTTTACTATCAAGCTTAAAGAATTATTAGAAGTAAGAGGAGTAACAATATATTTTAGAGATTATAATGGTGATTTGGCTTTAGTAGGAGAATCTGGGATTGAGAACGAAGTTGTTTCTGGGATTAAATTAAAGGAAAATAATTGCTTATATAATATAGCTAAAGAATGTGATATAGAGCAGAAGATTATATTTAAGAATTTACAATCATATTGTGAAGAATGCACCAGATGTGACGAAGCCTATGATAGTCCATTTTATGAAGTTATTGGAATTCCATTAATACATAATGCAGAATTATTAGGAATTTTACAGATGATTATTCATGATGGTAACAATTGGTTTGAACTTGAATCAGAATTATTATCATCATTTATTATAGATATTACTAATCTCTTTAATACAAAGAGATTACAGTTAAAGTTAGAGGACAAACATCAGAGACTATTAAATAATATAAGTAAGGCACGAATGATTCAAGAAGCGTTATTTCCTCAGAGGTTACCGCAATTGCCAGCGTTAGATATAGCTGCTAGACATAGTTTTGCTGAACATCTTGGTGGTGATTTTTATGATATTTTTGTCATTGATGAAGAGTATTTAGGGTTTTATCTAGCTGATGTTTCGGGGCATGGTATTGATGCAGCCTTAATGACGATCTTTATTAAGAGTAATATTGTACCTAAAGAAGGATTGAATGGCGAGAATAGAATTAGAAGTCCAAAAGAAGTTATTAAAGATTTAGAGCGAAAGTATCAGCAAGAGAACTTTCCGGCTGATAAGTTCATAGCAATCTTTTATGGACTTTTAAATTATAAGACAGGAGAGTTGACTTACTCAGCTACAGGATTTGTAAATTTCCCGATTAAGTTTAACCAAGAGGATACTGAAGAGCTAGTCTGTTCTGGTCCAGTTATAAATAGTTATATACAGGACTTTGAGCCTGTAGAGAAGAAATTGAGATTAAAGCCTGGAGATTCTCTTTTTCTATATACTGATGGATTAGTAGAAGAGACAGATAATAAAGGAGAAATGTATGGAGAAGAAAGACTGATTGAAAGTATTAAATCATGTTGTGAATTAGATACTAGTCATATAATGGAAAAGATTAAATATGATTTTGAAAGTTTTGTGCGAAATAATGATTATACTGATGATATAACTTATTTATTGTTAAGAAAAGAATAAAAAAGCCACCTGTCAATTGACAGGTGGCTTTTAAAAGGGGATACTTGAAAAAGGGAAAATAAGGGGTAAGGTTTATTAACCATTTCTTATCTTACATCTATAGTATATATCACCTTTTTGACGTAAATGTGATGAAATTATTAATAAAATGTGAACAACTAAAAAATATTTCATGAGAATAATCATACTTTCTATTTTAAATAGTTCATCCTTTGTAATACCGGACTATTATGGTATTATGTTGCGAATTTAATATTTTTTTCCTAAAAAAGAAGGAGTTTTTAAACTTTTGATGTAATATATTACTACTAATACCTAAATTAAGGCAAGTATGATATGAAAGATTTTAATATTAAGGTTTAGGTTAAGGCAGTTTTTATGCCAGAATGAAAGGGGGAGATAGGTGGAGTAGTTTGAAATAGGCGAGTTGTTCATAGGGAAGGTTACAGATGGGGCTGACAGATATTTTTAACACATAATATTCTGAAAATTTAGAGTTTTAAAAAGTTTTATTAGTATATTTATTTACTAAAATTTAACTAAGTTAAAGATTAAATTATAATAAAACGAAAGGTGGATGATTATTAAATGGCAGTAAAGTCAGATATTGAAATAGCTCAGGAGGCAGAATTAAAGCACATTACGGAGATAGCTGAAATTCTAGGATTAAGCAAGGATGAAATCGAACTATATGGAGATAACAAAGCTAAAGTTAAGTATGAAGCTTATAAGGAGAGAATGGACAATGAGGACAGTAAGTTAATCTTAACTACTGCTATTACTCCTACTCCTGCTGGTGAAGGTAAGACAACTACTAGTGTTGGTTTAACACAGGCTTTAAATCAGTTAGGACATAAGACTACAGTAGCTCTAAGAGAACCGTCTTTAGGACCATGTATGGGAGTTAAAGGTGGTGCTGCAGGTGGAGGTTATTCACAGGTAGTTCCAATGGAAGATATTAACTTACACTTTACAGGTGATATTCACGCTATTGGTGTTGCTCATAACATGCTTTCAGCAGCAATCGATAATCACATTAAGCAGGGTAACGACTTAGGTTTAGACCCGAAAGAGGTAGTATTCGAGCGTGTTGTTGACATGAACGATAGAGCATTAAGAGAAGTATTAGTTGGTGTAGGTGGCCCTAACGGTCAGGTTAGAGAAGATGGCTTCATGATTACAGTTGCTTCTGAGGTAATGGCTATTCTTTGTCTTTCTGAAGGAATTGAAGACTTAAAAGAAAGGTTAGGTAATATCGTTATCGGTTATACATTTGATGATGAGCCTGTACAGGCTAAGCAGTTAAATGTACACGGAGCTATGGCTGCATTACTTAAGGATGCAATTAAGCCTAACTTAGTACAGACTTTAGAGAATACACCAGCATTTATCCATGGTGGTCCATTTGCTAATATCGCACACGGTTGTAA
>NZ_FOTT01000026.1 GCF_900114655.1 Candidatus Frackibacter sp. WG13 | reverse complement strand
CTTTTGCCAAATCTTTTACCCTTGCTTCTTTCTTATTCGTATCAATATCAATAACTTCATTTTGAACTCTAACATCAATATTGAATCTAGCTTCCATCCGTTCTGGAGTCTGGACTAATAATTTATCTCTTTCTTCAATCGTTCCTCCAATATAATATGGCAACCCACAATTAGCAAATGAGATATATTCTCCTTTTTCAAACATAATAATCTCCGCATCTTCATCCATTCTTCTTAGTCTAGCCGCTGTACTTGCTCCGCCGGCTACACCACCAATAATTAGTATCTTTTTAGCCATTAATTTAACCTCCATCAGTTGTAGTATAATTTAGTTGGTCTATTATAATATATATAATTCATCTGTATCTCAGTTAATTAAATCGGTTAATTATAATATATTAATTGTATAATTAAAAAAATAATTGAAACTTAAATTTCAATCATAACCACTCTATAGAAGAACTATAGTTATTTACTCAATTAATAATATATTTATAATTAGAATTGTAATTATAACTTAACTGAATAACGTCTCAACTATTGCCTTTGCATCTTCATTAATTACTGAATAATTAATCTCAACACCATTTCTTTTTCCTGTAATAATTCCTGCATTACGTAATTTAGCTAAATGTTGTGAAACTGTAGATTGTGGCACCTCTAAACAAGACTGCATATTTGAAACATTACAGCTACCAACCTTTAATAAACCTTTTACAATGCATAACCTTACTGGATGAGCTAGAGCTTTTAATATCTTTGCTTTTCCTTTTAAAAGCTCCATATCCACATCAAAATCTTTCATTTAACCTCTTCCCCCTAATTAATATTCATATTAATATATTATAATAATTAAATTTGACTGTCAAGATTAATCTAATTTAGATAGGAGAGACTTGGGTAGACCATCCTTCCCATCTAAAAACTCTATCCCTAATAATCTACCATCTTGGTCAAAATCTAAGACCTTATCCCCTACTCTAACCGATTCATTAACTCCACCTGGTGGAATATCTTCCAAATAAATATATGCTAAATCTGCTTTTTGGTCATAAGTGATTCTTAATTTAATTTCCATCGTATTTATTAATCCCTCCAAGGGAAAGTAGATTATGTATCGCTATCATTATTATTTATCTACAATAACGTAATTAAATACTTAACCAGAAATTCCTCTTTAAAATTTATGAACTTTTTATGTAAACACTTAAAAAGGTCTAGGGAAAGCTCCTAGACCTTTATTTTCTAATATTCAATTTTTGATAAAACATCTCATTATTTCTACTGGCGTTTTATTACATTAGAGGCCTGTAATCCTCTTTCTCCGTCTACCACATCAAACTCGACTTGTTCACCTTCTTCTAAACTTTTAAATCCTTCATCTTCAATTGCTGAATAATGTACAAAAACATCTTCTTCTCCTGGAACTTCAATAAATCCATAACCTTTCTCATTACTAAACCATTTCACTGTTCCTGTTTTCATAAAACTAAATTCCTCCTAAATCATTTACTTAATTAATTCTGATTCTTAAGATACATGCATAGTATCCGAGTTATTAAAGTGCTTTATACATAAAAGTTTAATTTTTTATTAAAAATCTTACATAATTAATTGCTGCCACCCAAAAATTTTATGTTAATTGTGTTTTAAATCTAATTATGAAATTGGCTTAATTAATTTTACTACTGTCTCTATATGATAAGTCTGCGGGAACATATCAACCGGTTGTACTTCTGCTACTTCATAATCTGCAGCAGTTAATATTTTTAAATCTCTAGCTAGACTACTTGGGTTACAAGAAACGTAGATAATCTTATCTGGTTTTAAATCTAAAAAAGTTTTTAAAACTTCTTCATGACACCCTTTTCTTGGTGGATCGACTACTATAACTTCAGGATACAAGCCATCCTGTTCCATCTGAGGTAATACTTCTCTTACCTTGCCCACTTGAAAGTCACAATTATTAATTCCATTTAACTTTGCATTATCTCTTGCATCTGCAATGGCTTGTGGTACTACTTCTATTCCATAAACTTTCTTTGCCGCTTGGGCTAAATATAGTGAAATAGAACCAATGCCACAATAAGCATCGATAACTCTTTCTTCTCCATTTAAATCAGCAGCTCTTAATACCTGCGCATAGAGTTTATTAGCTTGTAGTGTATTAACCTGAAAGAATGATTCTGGTGAAATCTTATATCTTATCTTACCGATATAATCTATGATCTTGTCTTGACCTGCTAATAGAATTGTCTTATCACCTAAAATAATATTTGTTTTACGGAAATTAATATTTTGGTGAATGCTAATTAACTCTGGTATCTCCTCCATTAACTGCTGACTGAGCTCTTCTTGGTAAGGTAGTTCTTCATCTTTGGTTACAAAGACTAACATAGCTTGATTTGTGCATACACCAACCCGAACTATTAAGTGACGTAAGATACCACTATGCTTCTCTTCATCATAAATGGAGATCTCATATTCGTTAATTAAGTTTAAAGTCTTCCTAACTATCCTATTAATTAATTGGTGTTGAATCAAACACTCTTGTGTCTCTATAATTTGATGACTACCAGCTGCATAAAAGCCTGCTACTACCTCTTCTTCCTTAATACCTAAAGGAAATTGAGCTTTATTGCGATAAAAATAAGGATTATCCATGCCAATTACTGGATTAACCTCTATTCCCTCCAAATTACCTATTCTTTCTATAGCATCTTTTACAATCTCTTCTTTATATTCTAATTGGGCTGCATAATCAATATGTTGCAATTGACAACCGCCACAATCATTACTTACTTCACATTGTTCAGTTACTCTTTCAGGAGCAGCCTTGACAATATCAATGATTTCACCTCGAGCATAATTCTTTTTAACTTTAGTAACTCTTATCTTGACTCTTTCCCCAGGTACTCCTTGAGGAACAAAGATAGCAAACCCTTCTTTTCTCCCGACTACATCGCCACCATAAGCTAAATTTTCTAATTCTATTATTACTTTTTCTCCTACTTTAACTGGTCTATCTTTGCTCAACACTTTTCAACTCCTTTGTTATTCTCTTTCTAATCTTTTATTCTACCCCTAATTCTTCTAATAGTTTTAGTCCATTCTTACTTAAAATCTTTAATCTATCTACTAAATCTAAACCTAAATCTGTTAACTGCCTCATCTCAGTTAATGGATCTTTGATAGGAAAGTCAGAGCCAAATAAGACCTTATCTACTCCATGAGTATTAATAATCTCAACTACTACTTCTTCTGGTAAAAAGTCTAAGGCACTAGAAGTATCAATGTAAATATCCTCTCCAATTAAATATTCCTTAGCTTCTTGCCACATTTGATAACCACCTAAATGGGCTGCAATAACTCTTAATTCAGGAAAGTCAGCTATAACCTGTGCTAATTTTTGTGGAGTACTATAATTATTAGCTGGCTCTTCTACTTGGTCTCCGACATGGAAGAGAACCAAAAAATCAGCACCTATTGCCTCATAAATAGCATATGCCTCTTTTGAAATAATATCAAACTTCTGAAAATCCGGATGAAGCTTAAGCCCTCCAACCCCTGCTTCTTTTAAACGAGTCAATTCTCCTTCTATATCTTCATATTCAGGATGAATTGTACCAAAGTTGACTAAATTCTCATCCTTAATTTTTAATAACCAGTCATTCACTGTTGGCACCTGTCTCGGTACAACAGCTGCTGCATGGACTACTGCTTTATATAATTCAGCTTCTTTAAACTTATTCATGAAATTATCAAAAGTCCCATTATTCTTAATCTGCAATTGATAGTGATTCTCTAACTGCTCTACCGCTCTACTTGCAATCCCTTCTGGAAAAATATGAGTATGAAAGTCTACTACCTTCACTTTTTAATCTCCTCCTATAATCTCTTCTCCTTTTATCTAAAATCGTCAAAGAAAACTCCATCTAAACTACTGTATTAGGTGGAGAGGTTCACAATAGGTCAAATCTAGACAATAACTCAAATCCGTTCTTATATAGTATCTTCCATTTATCTGTTAGACTAAGGTCTAAATTCAATACATTCTTTATCTCTTTAGCAGGCTTTTTGAGCAATTTGATTAATCTTATGGTCGTGTTTAGTCTAAATTCAATACATTCTTTATCTCTTTAGCAGGCACCTCCATTGGATAATCAGAACCAAAGAGAACTTTATCTGTTCCATGAGCCTTAATTAACTCACTCGCTCTTTCTAAAGATATGTAACGAAAGACGCTAGAAGTGTCTAAATATATATCGTGACCAATAATATTCTTTTCTGCCTCATCCCACATTCGATAACCACCTAAATGACCGGCTACTGCATTTAATTGAGGAAAATCTTTAATTACTTGTGCCATCTTTTGGGGGGTGCTATAGTTATCTTCAGTAGGATAAACATCATCTCCTACATGAAATAAAACTAAAAATTGGTCACCAATCTTTTCATAAAGTTCATACATCTTCTGATCTGTTAAATCGAACTGTTGAAAATCAGGATGGAGCTTCAAACCTTTAATCCCTAAACTTTTTAAGCGAATTAATTCCTTTTCAATATCTTCGTATTCTGGATGAATAGTCCCAAACCTAATTATACGTGGTGAAGTCACATCTGCAATCCAATTATTAACTGCTTCTACTTGTCTAGCATTTGTTGCTGAAGCATGCAAGACTGACCGATGAATGTCCGCCTGAGATGCTGTCGTTACTAAATGTTCTAGAGTCCCTACATTCTCTATCTCTATATTATAATGAATCTCTAATCTATCTATTGCCTTTGTAGCTACTTTCCTTGGAAATGCATGGGCATGAAAGTCAATTATCTTCATCAATTATCTCTCCCTTAATCTTTTTATAGATTCATCCCTCCTAATCATGAAGAATACTATCAGCTAAATAAGCCTAATGTTTATAGGGGTTCGTAAGCCCTTATAGATTTGCTCACCTCAATCATATTTGAAATCTAGGTTCTTACATAATCAATTGATACCGCCTACAAATTCCGCAACGACTTCCATAAATAAAGCATGGGTTGTTTTCAAACTCCCTAACGGTCAAACAGAAAACAACTTTTACCATGCTTTATTTATTTCAGTCTGCTCCATTCTAAATGGCTAACATCAATCGATTATGCGCGAAGTCTAACTTTTTAGCCGATATTACTCTATGAACAAAGTCAATATACCAAAAGTATAGTTTCCTCTTGTTACAGTTTGTGTTCGACTAACTTCTCACTTGTTCGCAAATTACTTTCTAATTATAACAAAATATGATCCTGCTTCTAAAAACGAAAATAGCACTACCTAATGAATTTAGGTAGTGCTGAAATAATGTTTATATTTTAAAGTTTAATCTATAGTTTATCAATTATCGCTTCAGTAATCTCAGTTGTACTTGCTTGACCACCTAAGTCTGCAGTTAATGTTTCACCTTCGGCTAAAACCTCCGCAACTGCATTTTCAATACTATCAGCAGCTTCTTTTTCGTCTAAATGACGTAACATCAAAACTCCAGATAATAATAAAGCAATTGGATTTGCCTTGTTTTGACCAGCAATATCCGGCGCGCTACCATGCACAGCTTCAAAAACAGCTATATCATCGCCAAGATTTGCACCTGGAGTTAGTCCTAAACCTCCAATTAATCCAGCACAGAGATCAGAAACTACATCTCCATATAGATTAGGTAGTACTAAAACATCATACTCTTCTGGATACTGAACTAACTGCATACACATATTATCAACAATCCGATCATCAAACTCAACTTCTGGATAATCTTTAGCTACTTCTCTCGCTACTTCTAAGAATAATCCATCACTTAATTTCATAATATTAGCTTTATGAACAGCAGTTACTTTCTCTCTATTCTCTCGCTTAGCATATTCAAAGGCTGCTCTAACAATTCTTTCGGATGCCTTTCTCGTAATTACTTTAATACTTTCTGCCGCATCGTCACCAACCATATGTTCAATACCAGCGTATAGACCTTCAGTATTCTCCCTTACAACTACTAAATCAATATCCTCAAACATAGTAGGAGAACCAGCAAAAGTCTTAGCCGGTCGCAGGTTAGTATATAAATCTAACTTCTTTCTAATCGCTACATTAACACTTCTAAAACCGCTACCAACAGGAGTAGTAATTGGACCTTTCAAAGCTATCTTATTATTACGAATGGAATCCAATACCTCTTCTGGTAACGGAGTACCATACTCGTCCATTACGCCAGCACCTGCTTCTACTTCCTCCCAATTAATCTCTACTCCAGTAGCTTCAATTATTTCCTGTACTGCTTTTGAAACCTCTGGTCCAATTCCATCTCCAGGGACCAATGTTATATTATACATCCTAGACTCCTCCTCAACTTATTATCTCTAATGTTCATACTTTAATTATCTATTCTTTATGCCCCTTCTTCTTGTTCCATCTCTTCTTTATAATCTTCATAAATATACATTAATTCTTTATCAAATAAAGCTCGCTTCAACTGTACTGCTGTTTCTCTAATTCTTGCTAAAAGATCATTTGCCTCTTGGTCTGTTAAATCAATTCCGTACTCTTTAAATTTGCTAACAATTGCTTTTTTCCCAGAATGCTTACCGATGATAATCTGTCTTTCTAATCCTACTTCTTCAGGAGCAAAGACCTCATAAGTAGAAGCGTTCTTTAATACCCCATCTGCATGAATCCCAGATTCGTGAGCAAACACATTAGTACCTACAATCGCTTTCCAAACCGGCAATTCACGGGATGAAGCCTGAGATACATACTCTGAAAGTTGTCTAAAATCTTCCGTTGAAAAGTCCATATCTACATTATATAAGTATTTCAACGCCATAACAACCTCTTCTAAGGCAGCATTACCAGCACGCTCACCTAAACCGTTTACAGTGACTCCTACGTAATTAGCACCAGCTTTAACACCAGCTAAAGCATTAGCAGCCGCTAAACCAAAGTCATTATGCGTATGCATTTCGATATCAATTCCTACTTCCTCAATGATATCTTTTACACGATCATGAATAACAAATGGCTCCATAATCCCTACTGTGTCACAATATCTTAATCTATCAGCTCCTGCTTCTTTAGCTTCCTTAGCAAATTTAACTAAAAAGTCTCTGTCACTACGAGAAGCATCCTCCGCATTTACTGACACATATAGGTTATTCTTTTTAGCAAACTCTACTGCTTTAACCATATTAGAAAGTACCCAGTCTCTATCCTGCTGTAACTTATGCTCAATATGAATATCAGAAGTAGATATCGAAATCGCTACTGCATCTACTCCACAATCTAAAGACTCTTTAACATCTGAAACAACCGCACGGTTCCAAGCCATAATACTAGCATCTAAGTCTGCATTAACTAAAGTTTGAATGGCTTCCTTTTCATCTCCACCCATAACAGGAATCCCAGCTTCAATCTGGTCAACACCAATCTGATCTAATAATTTAGCAATTCTGATCTTTTCTCGATTTGCAAAGACAACTCCCGCTGTCTGTTCACCATCTCTTAACGTAGTATCTACTATCTTAATCCCTTCCATCTAATCCACTCCTCTTCTTAATTTTTATACTTTTTAATGTATATTATTACATCATAGGTATAAAGAAAGACTCTAAAGTAGAATACTTAGAGTCAGAATTAATGTAATCCAAATTATAAATGTTTAAACTACTATATTTTGCTACTCTATACTACCTTCTTTAATTTTTAGAAAATTATGAAAAAGTAATAATTAAGACTAAGTACTCACTATTTAAAGCCCTCGTATATTAAATTATTAAAATATAGAATCCCTATCGTATAAAACCTACATATTCATTATATAGTTTTTTTTATTTTTTGTCAACCAGAATTATATAGAAAGAATGTCATATTAATAATTAAATCAATTCCATAATAAAATTCCTAGTATAATTAAATTATAATTTTTAGACGTCAGCAATCAATTATATAAGAGTCTTAATTATTATATAGTGGATTAGACTTAAATAATAATTCTCTACCTCTCTTATAGAAGTAGAGAATTATTAACTTTAGCTTAACTTTTCTCTTAACATTTGATTAGTCAATTGTGGATCAGCCTTACCACGTGTTTCTTTCATAACTTGTCCTACCAAATAACCGATTGCCTGGTCCTTACCACCTTTATAATCCGCAACCGCATCTGGATTATTTTCGATTACTCCATCGATTACATTTCCTAATTCATCTTCGTCACTAATCTGTTTTAACCCTTTTTCTTCTACAATTGTATCTGGGTCTTTTCCTGTCTTAAACATTTCCTCAAATACAGTTTTAGCAATCTTACTAGAGATTGTTCCATCATCCATTAATGCTAGCATTTCTGCTAAACCATCAGCAGTTATATCAGCTTCATTAATTTCTAAGTTCTCTTCATTTAATAGTCTCATTAAGTCACCCATTACCCAGTTACTAACACTTTTTGGATCGTCATGTTTATTTACAGTAGCTTCAAAGAAATCAGCAATATCTTTAGAATCAGTTAAGACTTCAGCATCATACTCTGGTAATCCAAATTCATTTATGAACCTCGCTTTACGGTCTGTTGGCAACTCCGGAATATCTTCTTCAATCTTCTCTAACCAAGATTCATCAACTTCCATTGGTACTAAGTCTGGCTCTGGGAAGTAACGATAATCATGAGCCTCCTCTTTTCCTCGCATCGAGAAGGTCTTTCCAAGATCATCATCCCACATTCTTGTTTCTTGAATTACTTCTTTACCGGCATTTAATACTTTTGCTTGTCTTTTTATTTCATATTTTAATGCTTTCTCAATTGCCTTAAAAGAGTTCATATTCTTTAATTCTGTCTTAGTTCCTAATTCCTCTTGTCCTTTAGGCTTAATAGAAGCATTAGCATCACAACGCAAAGAACCTTCGGCCATATTACAATCGGAAACCTCTAGGTATTCTAAGATACTCTTTAATTCCTTTAAGTAAGCAACTGCCTGCGCTGGAGAATGAATATCTGGTTCAGTTACAATCTCAATTAATGGCGTTCCAACTCGATTGTAATCTACCAAACTCCCTTCATCAGTAGTTCCATCGTGTACTAACTTACCAGCATCCTCTTCCATATGAATTCGATTAATTCTTACTCTTACCTCTTCATCTTCAGTCTTTACATTTATATGCCCATCTGTACATAAAGGTAAATCAAATTGAGAAATCTGGTATGCCTTTGGTAAATCAGGATAGAAATAATTCTTACGATCAAACTTACTAAAACTAGCAATATCACAATTTAAGGCTAGTCCTGTTTTAATTGCATATTCTACTGCTTTCTTATTTAATACCGGCAACACTCCTGGTAAACCTAAGCAAACCGGACAAGTATGTACATTCGGCTCTGCTCCAAACTCTGTACTACAACTACAGAATATCTTAGTATTAGTATCTAATTGAGCATGTACCTCTAGCCCAATTGTAACCTCATAATCTGCACCCATTCTTTACACCTCCACGATTAAATTACAATTCTGCACTTTCTTTATGAAAATCTGTATTCTGTTCAAAAGTATAAGCAACCTGAATTAACTTTTCTTCATCAAAATGATTTCCTAATAACTGTAACCCTATAGGCAAACCATCATTATCAAATCCACAAGGAATTGAAATTCCAGGAATACCAGCTAAGTTAGCCGGAATTGTACATAAATCAGACATATACATCTGTAATGGATCATCACTCTTCTCACCAATCTTAAATGCAGTCGTTGGTGATGTTGGCGAAATTAAAACATCATATTCTTCGAATACTTTTTCAAAGTCATCTTTAATTAAAGTTCTAACTTTTTGAGCTTTTAAATAATAGGCGTCATAATACCCCGAACTTAAAGCATATGTACCCAACATAATTCTACGCTTAACTTCATCGCCAAACCCTTCACTCCTAGTCTTTTTAAACATATCAATTAAACTGTTAGCCCCTTCGGCACGGTAACCATACCTAACTCCATCATAACGAGCTAAATTCGAACTAGCCTCTGCGGGAGCGATTAGATAATAAGTAGGTAGTGCATACTCAGTATGTGGTAAAGATACTTCTTCACAAGTAGCACCTAACTCTTCTAATTTAGCGATAGCAGCTTCTACAGCTTCTTTTACTTCAGCATCTATTCCTTCACCAAAGTATTCTTTTGGAATTCCAACCTTCATCTCCGAAACATCATCTACTAAAGATTCAGTAAAGTCTGGCACTTCTCTTTCAACCGAAGTAGAATCATGTGGATCATGCCCACAAATATAATTTAATGCTAATGCACAGTCTTCTACATCCTTAGAAAAAGGGCCAATCTGATCTAAAGATGAAGCAAAAGCAACTAATCCATATCTCGAAACAAATCCATATGTAGGCTTCATCCCAACTACACCACATAAAGCAGCAGGCTGTCTGATTGAACCACCTGTATCCGAACCTAAAGAGATAATAGCTTCATTAGCAGCAACCGCAGCAGCTGAACCTCCACTAGAACCTCCTGGTACTCGTTCTAAATCCCAAGGATTCTTAGTAGTAAAGAAACCTGAATTTTCAGTAGAAGATCCCATAGCAAATTCATCTAAATTGGTCTTCCCTATCATCACCGCATCTTCATCATTTAATTTCTGTACTACTGTCGCATTATACGGTGGCTTAAAGTTATGTAATATATTCGAAGAACAAGTTGTCTTAATCCCTTCTGTACACATATTATCTTTTATAGCTACCGGAATTCCTGCTAAAGGATTAATATCTTCTCCGTCTGCAAGCCTTTCATCTACTTTCTTAGCCTTATTTAAGGCTTCTTCTTTAGTTAAAGTGACATAGGCCTTAACATCTTCTTCAGTCTCTTCTATACGCTGATAGATTGAATTTATAACTTCTTCAGCACTTACCTCTCCTGCTGTTAATTTCTCATGTAATTCATGAGCAGTTAATTCATAAAGTTCCATTCCAGTCCCTCCTTTAACCGATTTATTCTCCTGTCTCTATAACTTTTGGTACTTTAAACGAGCCACTCTCTTTTTCAGGCGCGTTCTTTAAAGCAATATCCCTATCTAAAGATTCCTCAACAACATCTTCTCTAAAAACATTCTTAATTGGTAAAGCATGTGCTGTTGGTTTCACATCTTCAGTATCTAGTTCGTTTAGCTTGTCCGCATAGTCTAAAATATCATTTAATTGTTCTGTCATCTTTTCCTCTTCATCACTTGCTAACTCTAATCTAGCCAACATAGCTACTTTCTCTACCGTAGCCTGATCAATCTTCATTAACTTCACCACCCTTTCTTAAATATACATCTAGACATCTTTTATCATTATAACATAGCCTGGTAATTGAAGCAACAATCTCTAATCAATAGCTAACATAAAATTAGTATATACAGCCTTTAAAGAAATAATTACAAACAAAATGGTCAATATACCAACTATTGCTTTATGGTATATTGACCATTTTTGATTCAATATTAACTTTAAAGCCTACTTCTAAAGCTTTTTAACCTTGTCATCTATATCATTTACTAACCGTTCACTATCTTTAGCTATCTGCTCTAACATGCTCTGCAACTGGTCTATTGAATCTGAAACTTCTTCAAATTTAGAATTAACTTCTTCTGTAGAAGCCCAGATCTCTTCAGTAGAAGCGCTAGTC
The DNA here is from genome assembly GCF_900114655.1 of Candidatus Frackibacter sp. WG13. Taxonomy (GTDB): domain Bacteria; phylum Bacillota; class Halanaerobiia; order Halobacteroidales; family Acetohalobiaceae; genus Frackibacter. The sequence goes on along the minus strand of NZ_FOTT01000026.1, from coordinate 35,092 downwards.
TCTTCGGTTTTACTAGATTGAGCTTCACTAATTTCGATTACTTTATTCATATTGCTTGTAATTGAGCCTGAAGAATCAGAGATAGAATCGAAGACATCAACAATGCTATTCTGTTTAGACTTTTCTGTGCCAACAGTAATCTCCTTCATCTTCTTCGTAGCGTCTTTAACTGCTTCAGTAATATTCTGAATCTGTTTAGCTGACTTGCTACTTCTTTCTGCTAACTCTCTTACTTCCTCTGCTACTACTGCAAAGCCTTTACCCTCTTCTCCAGCTCTAGCAGCTTCAATAGCAGCATTTAATGCTAATAAGTTAGTTTGTTCGGTAATATCCATAATAGTATTTGAAATTTGACTGATTCGCTCTACCCTTTCTTCCAAATCCTGAACAGCTTGTGTTGCACTATCTAAAATCTTATTTCCATATTTGATATCCTTATCGGTATGCTGCATCTCTTCAAAGGTCTTACTTCCCGCTATATGCATCTCTTGAGACCGTTCAGATAACTCTTCAATAGTAGCTGCTACTTCACCGATAACCTTGCTTACTTCATCAACTGATTCGGCTGATTGGCCTGTGTTTTGATTAATCTGAACAATATTAGCCGTTGCTTCTTGCAGAACAGTCTCTAATTGCTCTGCATTTTGATAGATACCATTAATTATCCCCCGAATAGTTTCTAACATATAATTATACGCTTCTTCTAATTGACCAATCTCATCTTTACTCTTAACCTCAACTTGCTGTGAGAAGTCTCCTGCTGCTACTAAATTACTTACATTAACTAAATCTAAGATTGGCCGACTAATCCTCTTAGCAAATAGATTAATGATTATAGCAGCACCTACCAATAAAATAATACTAATAATAATTACATTATTCCTAGTTTGCACTAAGGCAGCCATGGCTTTATCAAATGAAATCCCTATATTTAATGCCCCATCTTTATAAGGTAGTACAATTTGATAAATATGATGATCATTCAAATTTAACAATTGAGTCTTAACCGCTGCTTCATTTATTACTTCTTTAAATATATCATCACTCTTAGAAGCCTTTTTTATCTCTGATGCAAACTCTTCATAAATACCACTCTTAGCTACTACCTCTTTATCTTTATCTAATACTGTTATGTAATCTATTTCATCTTTACTACTTAACTCTTTCAAAATACTCTGCAATCCAATCTTATCTTCTAGCTGCTTTAAAAAACTAGCATCCATACCAACCTGTACTATACCTGGTTTATCTTTTCTGCTAACACCGACAAACTTAAATAGTTTACCATCTACATCACGAACCATTGCCTTTTGTGCTACTACTTTATCAGGGTTATCTAAAATCTTTCTAAACTCATAGGCTTGTGCTTTAGGGTCATCAGGAAAAGTCCATCCCAAACCATCGGTGAAATTAGTTAAGGTTACTGTACCTTGACCATTAGTTATCCAAAATTCATCAATTCCTGTTTTCTTTGATAATCTAATTAAATCTTGGTTATTAATATCTCCTTCATTTAACAGGTCAGCTATTAATTGAGCTTCAGCAATCATCTCTTTTTCTAAAACTTTTTCAGCACTTTTATAGGCAGTTTCAGCATTAGCACTACTGGTCTTAATTACATCTGCTAATAACTCTCCTTGCCTTTTAAAGTTAGCCATAGTCTCTACACGATTCTTATAAATAATATAACCAGAAATAATAGCAAGTGTCCCAATAATAACTACCAACATTAAACCTATCATCTTCACTCTTAAATTAGAATTTAATCTTTTAAGCAAAATTATCTCCCCTTAAATATGTAATTTGAAATCTAATTTTGTATAAATTTGTCCTTTTTTATATTATACCACTTGTTATAATAGATATCAATCTGATGTTTGTTATCTTTAAATATAAAACGAGGTAGCAGAGTTAACATCTATAATAAGCTTTGAAAGGGGGAGCTATTATGATGACCTTCTATTGCTACCTCGGGGGTCTAACTATTTTTATTTATTTTCAGTCTTTTTATATGGAATACGTTTAGCCGGTTCAAACTGACTCTTAGCTTCCTTTAATATATCCTTATAAAGTCCAACGTTTCTATCCTCAAGATGGTCAAAAATCATTGGAGATTTCGTACCATAGCTTACATTCTTAATTGGGTCATCATCTAACTCAACTGCAATAATCTCTTCTACACCACGAGCCTGTGCCAACTTCTGTGCGATTGGACTAACGATCATGCTGTGTCCAAAGTTATAGTTATTACCAGCATCCGGTCCAACAGCATTAACTGAAATCATATAAACGTGGTTATCATAAGCCCGTGCCATATTAGTCATTTCCCAAATATCAAAGCTTCTCAACAAAGCAGCCGGTCTAATGATTATTTCTGCTCCTTTAACTGCTAGCAATCTACTTAATTCTGGGAAGTCACCATCATAACAAAGAATCATTCCGATCTTTCCTAATTCCGTATCAAATACTTCTGCTTTATCACCTGGAGTAGCCCAGCCGCCACCGGCTAATCTCTCTGTTGGGAATGGATGAGTCTTACGATAAACACCTACTACGCCTTCCGGTCCGATTAAAGCAACTGAATTATAAACGATTCCTGGCTCTTCTCCCTGTTCATACGTAGGTAAAGCAACATAAACTCCGTGTTCTTTAGCTGCTTTCTCTACCGGCTCTGTTACCTTGCCAGGAATAGGGCTTACTAGTTCATATAACTCTTCTGCTGACATAGCTGGATCAAAACCAGTAGTTACATCCTCTGGAAAGACAATAAGTTCAGCATCATATTCATCTACAGCTTTATCTATCCACTTAACTACTTTGGCTAAGTTTGCTTCTACATCATTTGGTTTAATAGCAATCTGTACACCTGCTGCTACAAATTTTTTCATTAATACTTTCCTCCTTATCTATAATCAACTTAGGCAATCATATTTGTTTCTTCTACTTCATCGCCATGAACTTGTGTGCCTAATCCGTTCTCAATAGCTTCTAATGCTTGGTCTAGAGAAGTAATAATTGCTCTTTCTCCACCGTTATTAACAAAATCTAATGCTGCTTGTACTTTTGGTCCCATACTCCCTGTTCCAAAATGGCCTTCGGCTTTATATTCTTCCATCTCTTCAACAGTTAGCGTACCTAAATTTTTCTGGTCTGGTGTTCCAAAGTTAATTGCTACATTAGGTACATCTGTTAGAATCATTAGAATATCCGCATCTACTTCTTAAGCTAGTTTACGAGTAGCTAAATCCTTATCAATTACAGCTTCAACTCCTGTTAACTGACCATTTTTATCTTCAGTTACTGGAATCCCTCCACCACCAGAAGCAATAATAACATTATCATTAGCAATTAATTCTTTAATTGCTTCTGTTTCTACAATCTTTTGTGGTACAGGTGACGGAACAACTTTTCTCCATCCTCGACCACTATCTTCTATCCAAACCTCATCTTTCTCGTCCATTGCTCGCTTAGCCTCAGCTTCGGAATAAAAAGGACCAACTGGCTTAGTAGGATTATCAAATGCTTCATCATCTTTTTCAACAACTACCTGAGTCACTGTAGTAAGCACATTCTTATTTATTCCCAATTTTCTAAAAACATTTCCTAAAGATTGCTGCATCATATATCCAATCTGCCCTTGCGTTTGTGCACCACAAATTTCTAAAGGCATCGGTGGCACTTCATCACTAGCTGCTTCGTTTTGAATTAAAAGACTTCCTACTTGCGGACCATTTCCATGACTTACTACTACTTCGTAACCATTCTCTATTAAGTTAGCTATCTGCTCACAAGCATTCCTAACATTAGTCAGTTGTTCTTGTGCAGTACCTTCCTGTCCAGCCTGTAATATCGCATTTCCTCCCAACGCTACTGCAATTCTCTTTGTCATCTTTATATCACCTTTCTAATTAATCAAATTTTATATATTTAAACTTTTAAGTGGGGTGGTATTAACTATTATTGATATAATCTTTAAGGTTAAGGTTTAGATTAAGGCAGAGGAAGACCATAATAAACCTTTATAATTTAAAAGTTTGAACTCCCTCAACCTTATCCTTAGCCTAAGCCTGAAAAACTACGTCTTTTATTAATAAAGATGTACTTTCAGACTGTAATTTTTTAGATAAATGTTTTATAATAGGCCAAGGAAGACATTTAATCAACCTTGACCTATTTAAGGCAAAAATTAAACTTAAACTTTAACTTTACATATCTTCAAAAGCTACTACACGACAGATACTAGATTCACCATCTACCATTCTCCATGGGAAACAACCAATAGTAGTTCTTTGGTTTAATAACTCATCAATTTCTCCACCTAAGTTTTCAACATGGATAATTCCGTGTGGGAATAGTTTAGTATGCATTAACTGACGACCTTCATCAGGGAAGATTTCAGTTAAAGGCTTTCCTAACTTCTCTTCACACTCTTCAGCTAGGTCAGGTCTTAACTTACGAATAACTGTGTTCATTGGGTGGTCAGCAGATCCACAATCAACACCTACCCATTTAATTTCTTTTTCTCTACACCATTCAGCAAATTCCATATTAGGTCCAGGGTGTTTACACATATAAGCTTCTTCATCAGCTTCTTCTTTATTGTAAGCATAGTGATGATATCCAGTATGGATAATTAAAATATCACCTTTCTTAACTTCTACTCTTTCTTCAATCATTTCTGAAGTATAGATTCCATACTCTCCTACAGCATCACTAACGTCAACTACTGCAGCTGGTCCAATTAAGTCTTCTAATGGAATACTAGCAATATCTCTCCCGCCAGTCCAGAAGTGACGTTCACCATCTAGGTGAGTACCAACGTGATTACTAGTTCTGATTATCTGTCCATTTACTCTTTCAGTAGACAATCGCTTGAAATACTTCATTTCTAATGGCTCATACGTTGGCCAAGGTGGTGTAGAAGTACTTAATGGTTGAGTTAAATCATAAAATTTCATTATAAATCGCCCCTTTTTAAATTTTAGTTTAGTTTTATATAGTTTTAATTAGGATAAGAATAAGAATCAAATTTACTTATCCTTATCCTATAGACTAACCAATCTTAATTAAACTGCTTCTATCTTAGGCTTGTCGCCATCTAAAAGTTCTTCAATAACTTCTTCAGTATGCTCACCTAACTTTGGAGCACGTGGTTTTGAATCCTCTTCTGGAACATTTGTCATCTTGATTGGATTCCCTGCGACTACCATATCATCTTCATAATCGTCTAAACCAACTAGCATATTTCTAGCTTCAATCTGTGGATAGTCAAATAAATCATCAATACTATTAATTGGACTAGTTGGTACCCCATGATTATCAATTATCTCTACCCATTCATCTACAGTCTTCTTAGCTAATTCTTCACCTAAGACTTCGTTTAATTCATCAATATTATCTGATCTGTCAGCATTAGTCTTAAAGCGAGAATCATCAATTAGGTCTTCTCTTTCAATAGCTTGACATAACTTAGCCCATAATGTATCATTTCCGGCTGCAATTACAAACCAACCGTCTTTAGCTTCAAAAGCCTGGAATGGAGTAATAGATGGATGCTTGGCACCTAGTGGTTTTGGTGCTTCGCCATCAACCATATAACGAGCAATGGCATTTTCTAAAATAGCAACCTGGCCATCTAACATCGAAACGTCTACTTTCTGCCCCTCACCAGTAATCGTTCTTTGATATAAAGCTGCTAAGATACCGCTTGCAGTAAACATACCTGCTACAATATCTCCGACAGACACACCTACTCTTACTGGTGGTCCATCAGGATAACCAGTAATACTCATTACCCCACTAGCAGCCTGAACAATCATATCATAAGCAGCTTTCTTAGAATCTGGACCGCTATGTCCAAACCCGGAAGTTGCTGCATAAATTATCTCTGGATTAATCTCTTTCAGTGTTTCATAGCCTAAACCTAACTTTTCCATAGTTCCTGGTCGAAAGTTTTCAGCTACTACATCGACTTTCTTAATTAATTCCTTAAAAGTCTGTATATCTTTTTCATCTTTTAAGTTCAGTTCAATACTCCGCTTTCCACTATTTAAGCTGGCAAAGTAAGCACTTTCTTCTCCATCTTCAAAAAATGGGCCAAAACTACGAGCATCATCACCTACTTCAGGACGTTCAACCTTAATTACATCTGCTCCTAGATTTGCTAGCATCATTGTACAGTAAGGGCCGGCTAAAACTCGAGTCATATCTAAAACCCTAACACCTTTTAAAGGCTTATCTTGAGTCATTTATTACACCTCCCATTGAAGTAAAAATATCTATTCAGATTAATTAACCTCTATACTTCTTAGCGAAAGCTCTTAGAGCATCTTCGAAACAGTTCTTTGGAGGGTCTACTAAACCAGCACCAACCTGTCCAACTCCTGGGTCTTTGTGAGCAATACCAGTATTAATTGCTGGTAAGATTCCCGTCTCTACTACTTTACGAACATCAATACCTGTAGCAGTTCCTCTAAAGCCCATACTTGGAATAGTAAATGTATTGTTCTCTTCAACACTGATTTCATACATTGACTTTGTAAAGTTAACTGCGTCTTCTGGTGTTCCACCTACGAAACCAACAATTGCTGGCGCAGCTGCCATCGCAAATCCACCAATTGCAGCAGTTTCAGAAATTGTACTATCACCAATATCTGGGTTAGCATCGTCAGTACTATAACCCGGGAAGAATAATCCGTCAATTACCTGAGCTTCTCCAGTAAACCACTCTTCATCTAACCCACTAACTCTAATTCCGAATTCAACTCCATTTCGAGCCATAGCAGTAATGATTGTGCTTCCTTCAATACCATGAGCAGCATCCATAGTCGCTTTACATGCTGGCATGGAGATATTTAAATAGAAGTGTTCGTTATCTGCCATAAAGTTAATAATATCCTTAATAGTGTTATTATCTGTATCAGTCTGTAGTAAATACGGAGTAATTTCTCTAATGAATAATGCACTACCAGCTTTATTACGGTTATGACACTCATCGCCCATGTGTAAAGCTTGGGAAGTCATATTTTTAATGTTAATACCGTCCTCTGTTAAAGCTAATGCTTCCTTAAGTGCTGGCGCTAATGTGTTCTCGATCCACTTTAACTTTTCAATTACTTTATCACTATAAGCTCCATATCTTAATACTTTTCCTAAACCTTCATTAATTGTACAGAATGCCTTATTCCCTTGGTCTCTATTCTCTACAACATAAACCGGCATTGAAGCAGAAACGATACCTGCCATTGGTCCAACAGCTTGGTGATGATGGCAAGGATCAAAAGTAATCTCACCTGATCCAGCTAATTCAACTGCTTCATCTTCATCTTCTGCTAATCCTTCATAAATAAGTGCTCCAATTACAGCACCTCGCATTGGTCCACACATGTCATCCCATTCTACCGGCGGCCCTGCATGAAGGATAGTCTTCTTAGTCATCCCTGGGATTACATCCTCTGCTGTTTCAATATCTACTAATACAGGTTCTGCATTTTGCATTCTTTCAACGGCTTTTGCATTTGCTTCTTTAATGCTAATACTCATTGTTAGTATAACCTCCTTGAAGTTTTTATCTTTGGTTTAAAATACTTTATTTTCAAGCTGAAATTCAGCAACTAACCGAATTTCAGCTTAATCACCTAATTAATCCATTAATGAATCTAATAACGATGCTAATTCAGCATCTCCTCCAGCTGGTGGTTCCCAGTCCATCTGAATTACATCTACACCTTCTTCTTTCAAGCTTTCAGCAAATGATTCTAAACCAATATTGATTACTTTTAACTTCTTACCAAAAAGCTCTAAAATCTTTTCCTCCATATCAGTCACCACCTTTCTTCAAGGATAGTAAACATTTTAATCTATATAAATTAATTAATTTCTTGAACAATTTTAGCTGCTAATCTAGCTGCTTGTGCGTTACTTGGCATTACAATTGCTCCAACTTCTTCTAACTTTGCAGTCTGCTCCGCTAAATCTTGTGGATCATTATCTGTTCCACATACTGATACAATTGTAGTTAAATGTCCGCCTCGTTCTTCCGCTTTAGCTTTTGCATCTTTAATAGATTCTGCTAATTCCCCAGCTGGGTCTTCATGAGAACCATAGCCTAATACAACATCTGCTAGAAGAATTGCCATTTCTTCATCTTCAGCTTCTACTTCTACTCTTTCTACACGAGTATAAGGTTCAATCATAGGGTGAGGTCTACCTTTTGTAAACTCATCTTCGCCTAAGTCAAGCGCTGTATTTTCTTGGCTCTTAGCATTATCTTCAAGTGCCCATTCTGGCTTTAATGGGATGTTAGAGTAAAGTGCATCTAACTCATCTGCTAGAATTAACATTGACTCATCACATAATGTTCCACCAGTATAAAGTCCTCTTAAGTACTTCTGGTCATCACTATACTTAGCAGTCTCTTCTTCTACAATCTTAGCAACTTCTTCTGGAATTGTAAAGTCTTTTGCTTCATAATCGTTACCTTCACTTAAGGCAACAGCTCTTAAGGCTGCTTCTTCTAAATTACTACTATAGATAGCTTTACTACCTTCAAATAAGTCTTCATTTCCACCTAAGAAGTTAACTACAACTGGCTTTTCAATCTTGTCAACTTCAGCTAATATCTTCTTAACTACCTCGTCAGCAGGTGGCTTAGAAACTAATACGATAACTTCTGTACTATCATCAGCAGCTAATGCTTTCAATCCTTTTAGCATTTCCATACCGCCAACTTCTGTAGATAAGTCTCTACCTCCAGTACCGATAACTTGAGAAACTCCTAAACCGCTTTTGTCAATAATTGTACTAACTTCTTGAGCTCCAGTTCCTGAAGCAGCTACTAAGCCAATATTCCCCTCACTAACTACATTAGAGAAAGCCAATGGTTTATTGTTAATTACTGCAGTACCACAATCAGGTCCCATCAATAATAGTCCTTTTTCAGCAGCTAATTCTTTTAACTCAATCTCTTCCTCCACTGGCACGTTATCACTAAATAACATAACATGTAAGCCTTTATTTAATGCCTTTTCCGCTTCTTTCTTAGCATAATCTCCTGGCACAGAAATAACTGCTAAGTTAGCACCTGGCATCGCATCTAAAGCAGAATCTAAAGTACGTGGACGATATTCATCATCTCCACCACCGCTAGCTTTAGCTTCTAATGCTTCTTCAACACCTGCTAATGCTTCTTCTGCTAGATCATCTGAATCAGCTTCAACAGCAATTACCATATCTTTTGGAGAAGCATTATCTGCCTCATCAGTTAAAAGTCCTACATTTTCTAATAACTCCTTATTATGAGGAGTAGCCATTACTACTACTGCTTCTGTTATACCTTCCATCCCTTTAATATCTTTAGAAATTGACATTAACGTTACAGAATCATAATAATTATTCTCATCAATTACAACCTTTTTAGCCATTTCATTTCCTCCTTCATTCTTTTCAAGATATTCTAACCTTAATTATCTTCTAATACCTTAGATAAAATATAACCTCCAGATAAGATTCCAGTTGCTATATCAGTCCCTGAAGTGCTACCTCGAGCTAAAAGCTGTAGTGTATAACAATAAACATCTCCAGCATCACCCAAGAATAATGCTTCAATAAGCTGTAAAATAACCTCTGGCGCTTCTGCATTAAGTATATGCTCTAGAGTAGTCTTACTAACTAAAGTAGTTTCTTCTTTGGCAGCAGTTAATATTTTCTCTCTTACTTCTAAATCTATATACTCAACCCCACTTGTAGTTTGCACCATTTGTAGGATAGTATAAAAACCTACTAAAAAGTCATCCCCAGCTGGTGTCAAGCCAGGTCCTAAACCTATTAACCTTTTAGAACTTTTTATCATCTTATCTTTATTATGAGTTAAAATAGCCTGCTGCAAATTAAGAATATTTGGATATGCCGCATCTGCAACACGACCAAAAGAAGACCTAAACCTTTCTCCATTTAACATTTGGACCAAAAAACGACTTATTTCCCCTACGCCTTCCATTTTGCCTTCTTCGACAACAATTTTCGCAAAGGTGCTAAAATTTTTTTCAAACTTATCTCGTCGTATAGCATCGATATTATTAAAGAGTTCACCATTCCAAACTTCAACTCTGTCTAAACCTATCCTTAACCCTGCTTCTTTAAAGAAAATCTCCTTTGGAGTCAGTTCTACTTCTTCACCAAGTTTAACATTAAAAGTTCTTAAGTCTAACCTATTGGAAGAAGCAATAATCAGATTATTAGGAGCATTTAAATTATTAGAAGTGGATATAGAAACCAACTTACCATTAGTCAATTTTAAATTAATAACTTTCTTAAAAACACTTTCTACCTTGGCTAAAGTAAGGTTTCCTTTTTTTAATTCTCTTTTAAACACTGAACCAATCTTTAACCCAGATAACCTCATTGCAAACTCCTTAATATTACTATATTTATTTTGTCTTGCTTTCAGTATATATATTCTACTTTTTATCAATAGTTGCCTTTGTAAATAATTGACGATAAGATGTTAATTGTATTGTGTTCATTTTATAAATGGATTCCTCGTTTACAATGCTTTCTTGTTTAACCGATTTTTGAATGTCAGCTTAATTATGCAGCAATTTTAGCTATAAAGAATAGCTGCAGACTTGTTCATAATTTCTCAAGTTCTTATTTTATAATCCACTCATTTAACTCTCTATATAATTAATTCTATTTTCAACAGGTAACTGCCTTTGTGATTTTATAACAATCATCATAGTCTTAATTGTGTACTTATTACAAGTTGTCTTTATTAAAGTCTAATAACTTCAAACCAACTTCTAAACTAAGACGTTGTTCATGGTTATTTAAGTCAATATCCATAATTTCTTGGATACGTTCAACTCGATATAGGACACTATTATAGTGTAGGAACAAATTGTCTGCCATCTTTTTGAGATTTCCGTTACAGATAAAGTATTGCTCAAGAGTCTTCACAAATTCTGTATTATGTTTCTTATCATACTGCATTAATGGTAGAATTGTATCTTGCAAAAAAGAATCTATTTCGCTCAAATCTAGATTATATAATAAACGATAGACACCTAAATCTTCAAAAAAGATAATATTATCGTCCTCTTGTTTAATGACATTAGCTACTTGCAAAGCACTATTAGCTTCTTCATAACTATCTTGAATCTTTTCTATACTTTCATAATAATTACTGATACCGACAATAATATCATGTTTAACTACTCTCTGGCTTATCTTTAATAATTTCTTTGCAAACTTTCTAATTCTATCCTTGATAGCTTCCTCAGACAACTCTTTTTCTAAAAGTGATTCAATTGGGTACATTAAAATAATATTTGAACCTCGATCACCTAAGATAACCTCCGGATAATTACTTTTTAAGTATAAATTTAATTCAGACAAAAGATTAGACTTTAATTCTTGGAACTTTTTTTGGTCATTATTAGAATTCTTCTGTCCATCAGTCAAATCGAACAAAAGCAAACTATAGGTTTTATCTAAATGCCAGCCAATCGAATGTGCCCTTTCAATAATAGTAGCCTCCGAATCGAACCGCCCTGAAATAATCTCATAAAGCAACTCATTATGATATTTCCTCTCTACTTCAAAGATAGCTTGTTGATTTATAATTTCTAAGGCCGCTACAGTTGAAGAACGCTCGATAGCCATTAAGTCAGCCCTTTTTAATTCTTCATTTAACTCCCAAACAAAGAGATGTCCTCTTAGCTTTCCGCCACCTACAATTGGAATCGACATCTGATAAATCTCTTTTTCATCAATCTCTACCTTAGTTCGTTTAAAACGTCCTACTATACTATCTTTCCTAATCAATTCTTCAGCTAAGTAATCACTAGCATGCTGGTCATCACCACTTCCAACAAATAGATCAACCTCTATTTCAGAAATATCCCCAGAAGCAAAAGCTAGAACTTTAAACCTAGGGTCAACAATAGCAACTGGATACTTAATCAAACGAGCTAAAGTATCTGCTATCTCCGATAGGCCTCCCCCGTCTAAAACTACCTCCATTAGATAATTATGCATATCTAATGACATCTTCAGGAAGTTTGCTTGTTCATTTAATATCTCACTTAAAACTGGTTCCATCAGTTCAGAAAAGGATACTTCATAAGGCAATTCTAATAAAGGAAACCCTAATTCATTAGCTTGTTCAATCATATTTTCGGGAATTTCTTCAATATATCGACCTGGTTTAATACCTAAGCCAGCTAAATTACTCTTTGCCAATCTAGGAATTAGATTATTTAATGCTTCTAAATCATCTTTCATTGAGTAAGTAGTGGTCAATAATAACTCACCCTCTTTGACCCAATCTAAAATATCAGGTACTTCCATCACATTAATATATTTAATATTCTTATCTAGACCTTTTTGGCCAGCTACCACCTTTACATTCTTTAATGGCTTCAGTTGCAAAGCTTCTCTAACTGTAATTCCAATATCTTTGGGCATCTTTATGCCTCCTCATGCTAAGAATTATTCTTAATCAGTAATTAATAAAACCTTATTATTAATATCGGCAAAAGTTCATCACAAATATACAGCCTATTTTTTTGTTATTAAACTACAAAATTTTATATTTTCTGCTTTAAAAATAATAATATGTAATAGTATCACTTCAAAATGTAGAGCCCCTTATCCACATATAAGCATGTAGATAAGGGGATAAGGAAGCTCAATCCTATTAAGTTGTATCTAATTAAATCTATTCTTATGCAATTCCTCTTTCCTCATCTGTACCAGGAATTACATTATCTAAGATTAAGGCAAGAATTGCAGTTACTCCCATACCTGTAGTTCCAATTGTATTAACAATTTCAGCTAACACTTGAGCATTTGGAAGTTCTAATGGATTATTACCAAAATAAACTGGAAGACTTAAGCCCATAAATAATGCAAAACCGACAATCATCTGATTTCTTTGTGATCCCATGTCAGCTTTCATTAAGTTACTAAGTCCTACAGCTGCAATTAAACCAAATAATGCACAATAAACTCCACCTACTACTGGTCCAGGAATAGTAGCTACTAAAGCTCCTGTTTTAGCAAATAATCCTAAAACTATCAATAGAACTGCTGCTACAGTTGTTACATATCTACTAGCTACTTTAGTCAGCCCTACTAAACCGATATTTTCTGTATAACTAGTATTAGCAAAAGCACCAACTAAACCAGCTAATAAGCAACCTATACCTTCTGAACCAATTCCTCGATTAATCTGCTTAGTAGTCGGTTCTGAAGCACCAGCTACATCTGCCATAGAGAAGTAATCACCAAAAGATTCAATAGCTGAAGCTAAATAAGCAGCTAAGATAGCGAAGAAGAATGATAACTTAAACTTTGGCATTCCCCAAGGGAAGATTAATGATCTTGGATCTCTAAACCAAGGCGCATTAGTTACTGGAGCAAAGTCTACATAACCTGGCATTCCTGGTTCTAAAATTCCAGTTAAAGTCATAAATAACGCCACAATATACCCTATAACTACCGCTATTAAAATTGGGAACAGACTAAGTTTCTTACTTTTTGACATTAAAGAGAAATAGAAGACTGCTAAAATAACTATAATAGAAATAATCCAATTCTGACCTGCTTGCGGGGCACCTGCCTCATATAATCCTAATCCAATTAACATAATAGTCGGTCCAATAACTACTGGCGTAATATACTTTCTCAAAACTCCCATTAAACCTGAAAATCCAATAAAAGCCTCAACTAATGCTCCTGAAATAACTGCACCACTAATATAAGCCATCGTTTCAGCTCCACCACCATCAACAGTAGCAATTATGGCAAAGAACGGGGCTAAGAAAGAGAAAGAAGTTCCCTGAATAATAGGCAAACGAGTTCCGAAGTTAACCTGTACTAAAGTTGCTAAGCCTGCTGCAATAAAACAAGCACTCACTAAAATAGCCATCTGAACCGGACCTAATCCTAATTTAGGACCTACTAATAAAGGCACGGCTACTGTTGCTCCAAACATAGTTAAAATTGCTTGAATACTTAAACCTAGTGTTTTACTAAAAGGTTTTGGGACATCATCTAAACCATAGATCATTCCATTGTCATTTGTTTCAATTTCTGTCTCTACGTTAGTCTCTGCTGACATTTTTATATAACCCCCCTGATTATTCTATGATTGACATTCTAGTAATAGCAATATGCTCCCTATCCTTAGCTTAACTACGCCTCCTTTCTCTTGAAGAGTTTAAAAGATCTTTACTTGTAAAATTTTCTGACATTTAAGTGTATAATTATATTCTTACTTAGACTGGCTGCTAACCAGTCTAAGTAAGCTTTACTAATCATAAATAAACACTTTAATTATCGTTCGCTTCTTTTTCTTTCAATGCTGCAAGAATTTTCTCTGGTGTGATCGGCATACTCTTCACTCTAACACCAATCGCATCATAAACAGCATTAGCAATAGCTGGGGCAGCTGGAATCATTGCTGGTTCAGCTACTCCTCGAGCTCCAAACGGACCATGTCCTAATGCATTCTCTACTATATTAGTTTCAATATTTGGTATATCCATAGCAGTTGGAATCTTGTAGTCAACAAAAGATTTGTTCAGAAGCTTACCTCCGTCATATACAAACTCTTCAAATAGAGCTGTACCAAATCCTTGGACTAATCCTCCTTCTAACTGTCCTTCTACTAACTCTGGGTTAATCGCCTTACCTACGTCAAAAGTAGTAACCATATTTAATACTTCTACTTGACCTGTTTCTGTGTCTACTTCAACTTCAGCAGCATGACAACCATAAGTCCAATGATTTACAGTTCTACCTTGACCATTTTCATCAAGATTACTTACGCCTTCTGGAATATATACACCACGACCGATAACTTGTCCACCACGACCACTACCGTCTTCATACATTATACCGATAGCATACTTACTAATTGGAGCTTGCTTATCAGTATTATCTGGGTCAGTAGTATCAAAGATAATGCCCTCTTCCATATCTAAGTCTTCCTCATCTACTCCTAAATCCTCAGATGCATAATCGAATAGTTGCTCTCTGGCATCTTCAGCAGCGTTAATGATAGCATTTCCTACTGAAAATGTAGTTCTACTACCTACTGTCTGCCATTCATAAGGAGTATAATCTGTATTTGGAGTAGAAACATTAATAGTATCTATAGAAACTCCTAATGCTTCTGCAGCCATCTGCGCTAAAGCAGTATAAGCTCCCTGTCCAATATCAGTAGCAGTGATTAATAGATTGATAGAACCATCTGCTAAAACCTGAATAAGTGCACTAGAAGCTGCATTCGGAGGAGTCGAAGGTCCTTTGTAACCTCCAGCAATTCCTTTTCCTCTAACTTTGGTAGGATTTGCTGTCTCCTCTTTTTCGTCTAACTCAATCTGTTCAGCAGCTAGTTCAAGAGTTTCACTATATCCTACATCTGATAATTCTTCACCGGTTACGTTCTTAGAACCATCTTTAAGAGCATTCTTTAATCTCATTTCTAACGGTGTTAATCCTAAATCTTCAGCGATATTCTCTATATGCTGCTCAATCCCCCAGTGAATTTCGCACATACCAAAACCACGATATGCACCTGTTACTGGACGGTTAGTATAAACACAGTATGAATCAGCCTTTACATTTGGAATTTCATACGGCCCAGCACAAGAATATCCTCCAGTCTTACTTACATTTACTGTATAATCGTTATATGCTCCACCATCCCAAATATACTCTATCTCTTGAGCAATAATATCTCCATCTTCTTTTACACCTGTTTTGAATCTAGCAATAATTCCTGGTCGTGCAGTTGCACATTCGAACTCTTCAGCACGAGTATAAGTGATCTTCACCGGACGACCTAATACCAATTTAGATAAAGCTACAGCAATCGGAGTCTCTGGATTTAAACCGGCCTTACCACCGAATCCACCACCGAACTGTTGTGCTAATAATCTCTGTCTGCCGCTTAAACTCCAGTTGATAGATGCAGATTTAATAGATGTAATAACAAATTCACCTTGTTCTGCATCTAAATAAGCTGAGATTGCTCCACTAATAGCCGCTATCTTTTTAGCAGTTATCTTTTTTGCTTCCTTTTGATTATTGACAGTTACTTCATTCGTCCTTTCTTTACTCTGACTTCTCATACTATTATTTTGTCGTTTATCAGGCTTTTCATGAAAAATTCTTTCAAGAAGTTTAATTATTAACGCTAACCCTCCTAATGAAACAACAACCGTTACCATCCCAATCACAGTAATTTGTAAGCCAAACCCTAAGTTTTCCATTGAATAATCTCCTCCCTAAGATACTTATTTTGATCTATTCTTAATTCTCAATCCTCAAATTACAGAGGCATATTCCCATGTTTTCTTTCTGGACGGTCAACCCTTTTACTCTGTAACATCTCTAAAGCATTAGCCAAACGAATTGTAGTCTTTTTAAATTCAATTACATCATTAACAATCCCTCTTTGAGCTGCGACATAAGGGTTTGCAAACTTATCTCTATACTCTGCAACCTTCTTTTCTAATATTTCTTCTGAGTTATCGGCATTATTAATCTCTTTACGATAGATTATATTTGCTGCACCGCGCGGCCCCATAACTGCTATCTCTGCAGTTGGCCAAGCAAGTACTAAATCAGCATTCATCGACTTACTACACATAGCAATATATCCCCCACCATAAGCCTTCCTAGTTACTAGAGTAACCTTTGGCACCGAGGCTTCTGTGTAAGCATAAAGCATCTTAGCACCATGACGAATAATACCGTTATATTCTTGACTAACTCCTGGTAAGAAACCTGGCACATCAACTAATGTTAATAGCGGAATATTAAAACTATCACACATCCTAATAAATCTAGCTGCCTTATCCGAAGCATTGATATCTAAACATCCTGCCTTATATTTAGGTTGGTTAGCTATAATACCTACAGATTTACCATTAAGTCTAGCTAATCCTACTACAATATTCCTGGCATAATCTGCTTGCACTTCAAAGAAAGTACCTGGGTCAATAATATGATTAATGACTTCTTTCATATCATAAGCTTCATTAGGGTTGCCAGGTATAATATCCTCTAATTGATCGTTCTCTTTTAAGTCGATATGATAATCTTCTATCTCTGGTGGGTCCTCCATATTGTTAGCTGGCAAGTAACTTAATAACTCTCTAATCTGCATAAGACATTCTTCTTCATTTTGAGTTGTGAAATGAGCTACACCACTTAATTGTCCATGAGCACCAACACCACCTAATTCTTCTGCTGAAACTTCTTCCCCTGTAACCGATTTAATTACACTCGGACCAGTTAAGAACATCTTACTTGTGCTTTCAACCATAAAGACAAAATCAGTTAATGCTGGTGAATAGACTGCTCCTCCGGCACAAGGTCCTAAAATCACAGAAATCTGTGGTACTACACCCGACATAAGTGCATTCCGTCTAAATATTTCTCCAAATCCATTTAAAGCCTCTACACCTTCTTGGATCCTTGCACCACCAGAATCATTCAAACCAATAAAGGGTGCTCCCATCTCATTTGCCATATCCATTACTTTACAGATCTTTTCTGCATGAGCTGCACCTAGTGAACCACCCATCACTGTAAAGTCCTGCGCAAAAAGATAGACCAAACGACCATCAATCGTTCCGTATCCAGTAACTACCCCGTCACCGACTGCCTTCTTATCTTCCATCCCATGTTCTGCATATCTTGGCTCAACAAAAGAATTAATCTCAACAAAACTATTTTCGTCTAATAAGAAATCAATTCTTTCTCTAGCCGTCATCTTCCCTTTCCTATGCTGCTTCTTGATTCTTTCCTTACCTCCACCTTGCCGTGCCTCTTCTTTCCGCTTACGAAGTTCATCTAATTTTGTTTCAATTCCCATCTCTATCTCACTCCTATAGGCTAAAATTTTTAATAGCTTATACTATTTAAGTTTATACTTAATCTTCATTCTTATTATTCCATTTATGCTAAATCTAATTTTTACATCTGCCGACATATTTCTTTGCCAGTATATATAACAATTTCTTTCCTTTCTTACTCATTTCCTGTGTTAGTCTTTTACAAAGAATCCTCAATTCTTTTGTGGTATCTATCTAAATGTTAAATATTAATCTCTTCTCACTAATTATTAGTTACGTTAAATAAAAAAAGCACCTACTCTTAGACCCTATTAAGATCTAAGAGTAGGTGCTTGAAAATTGTATTTTTAACTAAATAAATTTCATGCGGAATTTTAAATGTCAGCAATTAATTCTGCAAGAACCTTAAATATTAATTTTCAACTATTAAACCAGCAATTTCAATATCTACATTCATTACATTGACACCCGTACTATACTCAATCAGCTCTTTAACACTCAATTGTAATTCATGAGCAACTCTATGTAGTTGCCAACCGTACCCTATCGTCAAAATAATCAAAATTTTTGTTCCCTCATCATCTTGATCTACCTTAATCTTCTTAATGTCGACTATCCTTTGGTCCTGTTTCAAAGTATGTTCTATCAAATCTGTCATTGCCTGGTCTGCTATTAATAGTTTACCATAATAACTAAACTTAGGCCTTACTATAGTCTTTTCAGCCTTAATTTCATCATCCTTATTAGAAAATAGCAGTTCAAGTTTTTCTAATAATTGACCTGAAAATTTAGGTTTAACTTCAATATTAGGTACTGGAATAACATGCTTTCCCTTCTTTTGCCGATGATACTTGGCTTTTTCTATCTCTTCTGGCGAGGCTATATCTTCAATTCTAATTATCTCCTGTGGTTCAGGCAACTCTAAAGCAGTAATGATCCTATTAATCATCTTCAATGAAGTTCCTAAGATTAATAAGCTCTCTACCTCATACTCTTTAATTACCTCTTTGACCTCGCTAGCATGCTCTTTTTCCATAAAGATAGCACGTTTAACCGCTTTAATTTTACTATCTTCTTCTTTGGCTGACTTTCCTGCTATTACTTTACTTCCTCTAATCAAAAGTCCATCATCTATAATATAGTTAATATTATTACCAAAAGCTACCATCCGGGCCCGATGACTCTTCCCGGTTCCACTTGGACCTACCAACGCATATACATTCATATTTTCACCTCAAATGAACTAATTTACCTATTATCTATTATATCTAGGCTCCTTTACATAATTAGTCAAAATAAACCAACCGCCAGCCATAGCTATTCCAGCGAGACTAAATGCTGTAAAATAGTTAAATATATCAACTAAAACTCCACCAAACATAATAATTGCAGCTGTTGATAGACCCGCTAATGAATTAGTTACTCCTACATAGGTTGATACTTTCTCTGGCGGGCAAAATTCTGGAATAATATTTAATAATGAAATTCTATTAGCTCCTAAAGCAAAACCACTAAATATAAATACCAGATAAAAGACTAAGATACTCTTAGCGAAAATAGCTATGACTATAGCTAAAACATTTAAGACTGCTCCCCACTCTAAAACTAACTTATGGCCTTTCTTATCACCAACCCAACCCCAAAATAAATAAGCAACTGCCTGAGCTGATAATAGAATAGTCGTAAAGTACCCAACTGTCTTATCAGTAGCCCCTAGCAGATCAATTCCAGCTGCTGTGTAAAGACTGTTTGCCATCCAAAAGAATTGGATTAACACATTTGCTATTAAATAATTACGATAATTATCATCTTGTTTGATTATTTGCGGCAACTCACTAAAGTATTCTTTTAAACTCTTCTTTTCATTACTTACCGGATAGACCGGTTCCTTCGACCCCCACACAAAGATATATGAAATAGTAGTACCTATAAATGCTAGCGAAAATAAGTAAACAAAGTTCATAGGAAAAGCATATTCCTTTAATATCCATCCAGCAACCATTGCTCCTATAATTCCCAAGATTCTACCTATGAAACTTCTAGTCCCAAAAAACTTCCCTCTTTTTCTAGTCGGAATTATTTTAGATATAAAACCAAACCAAATTGGAGTAAAGAATCCCGAAGAAAAAGCATAAAGTGCAAAGAATAAGAAGAAACCGAATAATAACATATCCTCTGAGCTTTTAGCAAAGAATAATGTACTTAAAGCCATTCCTAACCAAGCTAACCGTTGTAAACCGCCAAAAAGTAAAACAAACCCTTTCTTTTTCTTCTTATCTTCTACAAACTTAGCGGAAAGTATCTGAGGAATATAGTTGCCTAATCGGTCGAGTCCGCCAATCAAACTTACTAAAAAAGTTAAATCCGTTAGCTTTCTAACAAAAAGTGGTAAGATAGTACTTAATGAAACAAAGCTCTTACCAAAAGCAAAGAAAGCACCATCTAAAGTATTTAACGTAAAGTTACGTTTAAGATTTTCATCTACTTCTCTTTCAAACGCTTCTAGTTCTTTATTAGAAGCTCCATTTTCTAATTTTTCTTGTACTGCCATTAAGTATTGCCTCCATCTTTATTTTTCTACTCTGATTTAATATTGTATATCAGATTCTATTGTAATTAATCACATTACATGGTATAACCACAAAAAGGTCACCTTTCGCGGCAGAATACATTTTTCGAAACATCTAAGGTTCGTATACGCCAAAAATAAGGCTTCCTAATCTATAGGACATCCTGTCCTGAGATTAGCTCACCACGTCCTGTGGTTCGGCCATATTTTCGGCTCCTACTCACCAAGATGTTGACCGAAAAATGTATGATTTGCTCAATATGACCTTTTTGTGTTCTAATCATTATATATATTATTTCTTTCACATACATTTGCCTTTGTATTTAATATATAATTATAATCCTATCGAGTAGTAGAGAAATAATAAATGGCGAAAGAATCTACCTTAACTATCTAATCCATAATCATCTAATAATTTCACAAACTCTTCTCCAGTTATGATTTTAGTACTAAGCTCTTTAGCTTTATCTAACTTAGACCCAGCTCTTTCCCCAGCAATTAAAATATCAGTATTACCACTCACACTGCTAGTAGCTTTACCACCTAATGCCTTAACCTTATCCTTAGCTTCACTACGGGTTAACCCTGGTAAAGAACCAGTAATAACTACTGTCTTATCATTAAAGATATTCTCATCTTCATCAGTCGCTATCTCTATAGCTTCATGAGTTGGATTAACACCAACTTCTAACATATCTTGAATACTCTGTTGTACATTCTCATCATTAAAAAAGTTAACTATTCCTTTAGCTACTACTTCACCAATTCCATTAATCTCTAATAATTCTTCTTCTTTAGCTTCTATTACTGCATCTAAAGATTTAAATTCATCAGCTAATAACTGAGCTATATTCTTGCCTACATTGGGTACACCTAAACCATAGATGAAAGATGACAACGCTACATCTTTACTCTCTTCAATAGCATCTAATAAGTTTCTTGCCTTCTTTTCACCAAATCTATCTAGTTCTAATAAATCTTCAAAATCTAATTCGTAAAGATCAGCTATATCTCGCAATTCTAACTCTTCATATAACTGCGCCGCTGTCTTATCACTAAAGGTTTCGATTTCCATTGCATCTCGACTGGCAAAATGTGATAATCTCGAAACTAATTGTGGCTTACAAGATAATGAATTAGGACAGAAGATATGAACTCCATCCTCTATTAATTCACTTCCACAAGCCGGGCACTCTTCTGGTTTATTAATAGGCTCTATCTCTCTTCTATCATCTTCCTCAATCTCTACTCTCCCCATAATTTCTGGTATTACATCATTAGAACGACGCAGCCATACTCGACAACCCTTCGCTACATCCTTACGTTGGATATCATCCCAATTATTTAAAGTTGCTCTTTGAATTGTAGCTCCTTCAATATCAACCGGCTCTAATAAAGCCACAGGAGTTAACTTTCCTGTTCTCCCTACTTGCCAAATGATATCTTCAAGAGTAGTCGTTACTTCTGTAGCAGCAAACTTATAAGCAATCGCCCAACGAGGTGCTTTGGCAGTATAACCTAAAACCTCTCGGGTGCGTAAATCATTAATCTTAATTACCATACCATCTATTAGATAATCCAATTCTTCTAATTCATCTTCAACTCTTTCCATCTCTTCAACAACATCATCTATATCAGTAAAAGTATTTACATAATCATTAACCATAAATCTATTCTCACGAAGAAACTCTAAAATTTCTAAATGTTTGTCAAACTCTACTCCCTCATAATAACCAATATTATAAAAGAAAGCATCTAGATTACGTTCTGCTGTTGTTTTGGGGTCTAAATTCCTCAATGCTCCTGCTACTGCATTCCGCGCATTCTTTAATGGAGTTTCAGCCTGTTTATTATATTCTTCTAAGACCGATAAACGCATAATTCCTTCACCTTGTACCTCTAAAGTTCCAGCTTGAAATGGAATCTCTAAAGGAACTGTCTTAATCGTCTTCACCTGTTCTAAAATCGCTTCACCTACTTCACCATTACCCCGGGTAGCTGCTTGAACCAATTTCCCATCATTATATGTAAGGTTAATAGTTAAACCATCAAACTTATACTCTACAGTATAAGTTGGTTTAGGCAAAGAAGCATCAGAGTTCCCCAGATTATACTCAGCAATTAAACGTCTTACTCTTTGGTCCCAATCTCGTAATTCCCCACCGCTTTGCGCTTTATCCAGACTCCATAATGGAGCTAGATGACGATGAGAATCAAATGCATCTAAAGGTTCTCCACCTACTCTTTGAGTTGGAGAATTCGGTAATCTTTCACCAGTCTCTTCTTCCAATTCTACCAATCTATCATAAAGTCTGTCATATTCGCGGTCACTAATTAATGGTTCATCTAAGACATAATAATAATAACTATACTTATTTAATTTTGCAACTAAATTTTTCATCTCTTCTTTAAGTTCCTTGGTCTCTGACATCCCAATCACCTCGTACATCATTTTAACATTAATTAATAAAGTTGTCTAGAAAGAAAAAAGACATGCCCTAAAGTAGGACATGCTTTCCTCATTCTATCCTCCAGCTACTTGTGGAAAGATAGTTACTATATCATTGCGCTTTAATTTAGTCTTTAACCCATTTAAATATAACATATTCCTACCATTAACTAAGATAGTAATGGTTTCATCTAGCTGATCGGACTCTAATAATTCTGTTTTCATTTCCTCACCATATAATTCGATTAGTTTTTCTACTACTTCTTGAATATTCTCTACTTCCAATTCTAGCTCATTACAATCAGTTATATTGCGTAAAGTAGCTAAAAGTTTTACTTTCATCGTATTAATCACCTAAATCCCTAACTCAGCTATCTTCTCCTCTTTAACATCCCCTTCAGGAGTCCAACCCCGTAGCTGATAGTATTCTTCCAACATCGTTTCTAAACCTACTACTTTACCTTCAGCCGGACCTTCAGGTAGAGGTTCTTCTACTAATCTTTTAGCTAATTTATCTTCATCTGGACCTACACCGGCTTCGTAATTAAAGAGTCTTTCTAAATTCCAGATTCTTTCACCAACCTTCATCATCTCTTCTTCTGTATAACCTACTCCGGTTACAGCCTCTAATAATTCATGAATATCTCCACCACCTAGAGCAAAAGTAGTAAATAAACAGATACCACTAGCATCAACTACTCCGGTTAGATCTTGGAAAATTTTAACCCATTCTGCTTTACCTTCTATAGTCAACGGATCAATAGCTTCAGGAATTCCCAGTATTTCAGGTGAAGTTAGATAACCTCTTACGTGACAGCCACCGCGATTAGAAGTAGCATATTCTAACCCCATCCCTTGTGATCCTCTTGGATCATAGGCTGGGTATTCTTGTTTCTTACTACTCATAGAGTATTCAGGGCAGTCATATTTTTCAGCTAAGCGATAAGAACCTTCTGCTAATAAGTCTCCGATCCCTTCTCTAGTTCCTGTTAATTTAACTGCCTCTACCATAGCTTGTGCATTACCAAATTCTAATTCTAAACCAAGCTCATCCTTAGTAATTATACCTTCTTCATACATTTCCATAGCACAAGCAATAGTCGTTCCCATAGTAATTGTGTCTAATCCTAATTCATTACAGATAAAGTTATCTTTAGTAATAGCTTCTAAATTATCAATGCCACAGTCAGGTCCAAAAGCCCAAAGGGTTTCATACTCTGGACCTTCTCCAAAACCTTTATATTCGCCATCCGGCACCAAAGATACTCTTCCACAGCCTATCGGACAACCGGCACATGCTTTATTTTTTACTAATAATTCATCTGCTAAAGCTTCACCACTAACTTGTTCCGCTCCTTCAAAATTGCCTTTCTGAAAATTACGTGTAGGCAAATTTCCATGTTCACTGATAATATTAACTAATACCGCTGTACCTAAAGCAGGCAAGCCTTCGTTAGTTACTCCCGACTCTTTAATCTTACCCAAGCAATTACGTAATACATCTTTAAATTTGCCCTTGTTAGCCACTCTAACTCCTTGCGTTCCACGCACTATTACCGCTTTTAAATTTTTAGAACCCATTACTGCTCCTACCCCGGAGCGACCAGCAGCCCTCTCACGATCATTCATTATACAAGCAAACTTAACTAAGTTCTCTCCTGCTGGACCAATAGCAGCAATCCTGAAGTTATCACCATATTTTGCTCTTAATTGATTATCTGTTTCTAGAATAGTCTCCCCCCATAGTTCTTCAGCAGACTCAATCTTTACTTGGTCATCATCAATCACTATATAAACCGGTCGTGAAGCTTTTCCTTCAAAGATAACAACATCATAACCAGCATATTTTAATTCTGATGGAAAGTAGCCTCCCGAATTAGATGCAGCTATTGTGCCAGTTAAAGGCGACTTAGTTACTACATTATATCTACTTCCTGATACCGCTGCTGTTCCTGTCAAAGGCCCAGTAGCAAAAATGAGTTTATTCTCATGCGCTAATGGGTCAACCGTTGGTTCAACTTCATCACAAAAAATCTTAGTTCCTAAGCCACGAGCGCCAATATAATCTTTAGCTAATGTTTGGTCTAATTCTTCCACATTTACTGTTTCCTCTGTGAGATTAATTCGTAAAATCTGTCCCATCCAGCCGTTCATCTATATCGCCTCCTCAATCAAACTACGTAACTGATTCGCTACTTTCTTCTTTCTAGTTAATAACATATCATCTGGACGTCCAAATTCTAAAGCACCAGTAGGACAGAACTCTACACACTCCGGCTCTCCATCACAAAGATTACACTTAACATTATATTCTAAACGTTCTTGTTCAACTGTGCTAATTGCTCCAATATGACAAACCATCAAACACATATTACAACCAATACATTTTTCATCAACAATAACAACCGCTCCTGTCTCCTTATCTCTCTCAATCGCTCCAGTTGGGCAGACATTTTTACAACTTGGCTCCTGACAATGAAGACAAGTTACTGGAATAGTTATTATTTCTTCTGGAAAATTTATCATAGTTACCCTCGATAAGCTAGGATTAAATTCATCAGTATGTTCTAAAGAACAGACTAATTCACAAGTTCTACACCCAGTACATTTTTTAGGATTAATCAATAAAGTCTTACGCATAAAGAAACCTCCTTATTATTCTCTAAAATAAGCACAAAATCAATATACTTCTTCTACTTACCATTCATTTAAAGAGACATAACTTTCTTAAAAACATAATTTTCTGATACTAAGAATAAGATTATTTTAATGTTTAATTATAAAACTCCATAAAGATATGCTTTTTGCTCTCAAACTGATACAAGTAATAAGATAAGTGTGAGCTATCTTTAATCCATAGCTCACACTCTTATTTATAACTTTTCAATTAAAATGCTGCGTCAAAAATTCCAATCACTTCTTCTTTAGTAGCTGTTCTTGGATTAGTTAAACTACAAGCATCTTTCATAGCATTTTCAGCTAATACCTCAAAGTCTTCTTTCTTAACTTCAGTCCCTTCTAAATCACTTAAGCTCTGAGGAATACCAATATCTTCTGATAAAGTTACAATAGCATCAAGAGCTTTATCTGCTGCTTCTCTTACTGATAAACCATCAATATTCTCACCCATTGCTTCTGCAATATCAGCCAAACGCTGTGGATTAGCAATCAAGTTAAAACGCTCTACATGTGGCAATAAAATAGCATTGCATACTCCGTGTGGTAAGTCATAATAACCACCTAATTGATGAGCCATAGCATGCACATAACCAAGTGAAGCATTATTAAAAGCCATTCCTGCTAAAAATTCAGCATAAGCCATATTATCTCTAGCTTCAAAATTATCTCCATTAGCTACCGCATTTCTTAAATTCTTGGCAATTAACTCAATAGCCATTAATGCTGCTGAATCAGTAACCGGTGTTGCTTCCGTAGATACATAAGCTTCGACAGCATGAGTTAAAGCATCCATACCAGTTGCTGCTGTTAAAGCTGGCGGCTTCTTCATCATTAAAAGTGGATCATTAATCGCCACATTAGGAGTTACTCTCCAATCAACGATAGCCATCTTTATATGTCTTTCTTCATCTGTAATAATACAGAAACGAGTCATCTCACTAGCAGTTCCAGCCGTAGTATTAACCGCAATTAACGGCATCATCGGCTTAGTCGACTGGTCAACACCTTCGTAATCATTAATTACTCCTCCATTAGTAGCAACTAAAGCAATTCCTTTAGCGCAATCGTGCGGACTACCTCCCCCAACAGAAACTACTACATCACAATCTTCAGCTTCTAAAAGATCTAGTCCTGCTTCAACATTTCCAACAGTCGGGTTAGGCTGTACTCCGTCAAATACTACTGTTTCAACTCCAGCCTCCTCAATCTGGTCTGTTACTTGTTCAACAATTCCTATTTCAACTAACACTTCATCGGTAACTATTAAAGCTTTCGTCCCTTTCAATTTCTTAATTTGGTCCCCTATCTCCTCTACTGATCCTGCTCCCATCAAATTAACTGGTGGCATAAAGTACCCATAAGTCTTTTTCATAATAAATTTCCCTCCTGATTTTTAATAATTGTTGCTTAATATTAAATGCAAGTTATATTCCAAGGATGGCCAAAAATAATTATTTTATAGATTTTTTAGCATTAATTACATAAAAGTTCATATTACTACATTTTATATTACATGTTATAACAATAAATATAAAAATATCCTAGTTATAAAAATCACAATATACATAATTGTCATTATATTTAAAGTATTATCTTCTAAACTTAGGTTTGCTTGTTAGATTTTATAACACTTTTTCTCTAAACCACTTATTAACAACTACTTAAGCTTACTGTTATATTTTTTACCACTGTTACAAAATATAACACTTCGAGAATACAGATAATAAAGAACAAAATCAATAATTTGAAATCAAGTATAATTTCCTAGTAAGATAAAAAAGGAGCTATTTAGAATTGCAATCTAAATAGCTCCTAATTCTCAAACATATTAAATTACTTGAATAATAATTTAATTTTCAATATCTATATCATATTTATTAAGTTTTCTATATAATGTATTTCTACTTATCTTTAGACATCGAGCTGTTTGACTAATGTTCCCTTCAAAATGTTCAAGCGCCTCTCTAATGGCCTTGGCTTCAGCTTCCTCTATAGACAACAATTTACTACCATTCTCTAATTTTGCTACAACCTCTTGCTTCTTAAGATAGTCAGGAAGGTGTTCTTTCTTAATTACTGTTCCCTCCGTTAGATTTAAAGCTCGCTCAATTATATTCTCTAATTCTCTTATGTTACCTGGCCAGTTGTAATTTCTAAATATTACTTTTACCTGCTCCGATAAATCAAGATTAGGCTTTCCTAATACTTTACCTAATTTTTGTAGCAAATGTTTAGCCAAAATAATTACATCGTTTTCTCTTTCTCTTAAAGGCGGAAGATTTATATTAATTACATTTAAACGATAATAAAGGTCTTTTCTAAATTTATCAACTTCAACTCTTGCCTTCAAATCCTTATTAGTAGCAGCAATAATCCTAACATTAATAGGAATTAGTTCATTGCTACCGATCCGACCAACCGTTTTTTCTTGCAAAATACGTAGTAATTTAACCTGAGCATTAAGGTTCATCTCTCCAATCTCATCAAGAAAGATAGTCCCTCCATCAGCTATTTCAAATTTACCAGGCTTGCCACCCTTTTTAGCACCGGTAAAAGCCCCTTCCTGATAGCCAAAGAGTTCACTTTCTATTAAATCTTTTGGAATAGCTCCACAATTAACCGCTACAAACTGTCCTTCCTGACGAAAACTTTGGTTATGAATAGCTTGAGCAAATAATTCTTTACCAGTACCACTTTCCCCAGTTAATAAAATTGTAGAATCACTAATAGCTACTTTTTGTGCCATCTTAATTGCATCAGTTATTGCTTTACTTTCTCCTATTATATTACTAAAAGAATAATTCGCTCTTTTTTCTATTTCCTTGGTCATAGACTTATCTTGTGCATTAAAATCATTGACCTTAACTACTAACCCTGTAACTTCTTCATCTTCATTAAAAATTCTTTGAGCTTTAGAAGTAACCTGCAGTTTTTCTCTCTTTAAATTCCAAACTATTTCTTCTTTATGCTGTCCTTCAGTTGTTAATTCCATTAATGAAGAGAATGTAGAATCCGGAAAAAAAGTTTCAAGTTCTTTACCAATACATTCTTGAGGTGCATGTCCTAATAACTTACTCCCTTTTTGATTTATTTGAGTAATGACTCCGTTTTTATTGATAGTAAAGAACCCTTCTGATGATGAATTTAAGATTAATCTCTGCTTCTTTTCAGAAATCATCAACTCTTGCTGCATATTCCTTAATAACAACTGTTGCCTGATAGCATTAGTAGCAGCCACTACCATTCCTAACGTATGCTGATGAGCACTCTGATAATTACCCGAAACATCTAAAACTCCTATAAAATTATCATCAGCATCAAATATTGGCGCAGCTGAACAAGTTAAGAAGTGATTTTCTTGAGAAAAATGTTCACTTGCATATATATTCAAAGGACTTTGCTCTTCAATAACTGTCCCAATAGCATTAGTACCTTTTATTCTTTCATGCCAACTTGCACCTTCAATTAAATAGACAGCTTGAGCTGAACTCATAAAGCTATCATCACCAATGCTTTTTAATATATATCCTTGCTCATCAGTTAAAAGCATCATGAAATTTGAGCCTTTAATAGCTTTATATAGCTCTTTCATAATCGGTGTAGCTATTCTAATTACTTCTTCATACTTATCTAGTTTCTCTCGCAGATTATTTTCCTGCAAAATGTGAGTTGAAGAATCTTGCAAAGGGTCAATTTTATATTCCGCACATCTTTGCCATGACCTTTTAATCTCCTGGTTTAAACCTTGCTTTATTCTCCCTTGAGAAATATAAGCCTGCCATGCATTAGTTATCTTCTCTAAATCTTTTTCCATTTATAATGACCCCTTCCTACTTGCAATGTTAGCTAGTAGTAATTATTGACTTCTTCTCAATGATAAGATTCTACAATTATTGTATTAATCCTGCAATACTTAAATAATTAACTATATTTAATCTTAATACTCCACAGAGAAAAAACTAGAAGCATAAAAGCTTCTAGCATCAATTATAACTAATATAACAAACACTCTAAATTATTTTTAAGACCTTACTCTTTAGAGTTATCAACAACTTTTTCTTCTATTTCCTGAGCTGCTGACTTAAATTCACTAATCCCTTTACCAATTGACTTACCTATCTCCGGTAGTTTACTAGGGCCAAAAATCACCAAAGCTATAACCAAAATTAAGATTAATTCTGTAGGACCTAAACCAAACATGTTTACCCCTCCTATTAAGAATCATGTGGGTCATCATGACATGTTGTACAGTTCATCTTGCCTCGTGTATTTTCTAGCATACTATCTTTAGTATGACAATTCATACATTCCTTCGCTTCTTCAGGAATTTCATAAGCTGGCACAAAGTTTCCAGCTAACTTTGCATTTAATAATTCTGCAGCTTTAGCCGCTACATCACCAGCTAATCGACCACAACGATCAGCTCGTTCTTGAGAAAATGACTTCTTACCTGATGCCTCACACCAGTTAGTAACTGATGCATGGCAAAGTGGATTTCCAGCTACACTTTTAGCTTGACTACTATTCTCCTTTCGAGGTAAAGGAGTTTCACTATACCAGCCAAATAACTCCTGAGTTAATTTCATTGTATCTCCTGTTCTACCATATAATAGTGAAAAAGCAGCTCCAGAACCATTTACTGTTCCACAAAGAGTTGCCCAACCTGCTCCACCTCCAGCTCCAAACCACATTGTTTGAGACGGAACCTTATCAAATGGATGTCCTAATTCTTCAGTTAAAGCTCTAAAAGTAGCTTCACCGCAATGATTACCTTCATGATAGTATTTAGTTCCTTTTTCTCTTACCTTCTCTACATCCAACTTTTTATCAAAATAATTTGTCCATGGATATTCCGGGAGTCCTCCAGCCTCTGCTTCTGAACTTGATAAACTTAAACCTGTACCTGCTACAATCGCTCCAACTGCTACTCCTCCTGCACTAGCTAAAAAATTTCTTCGAGACATCTTTTCATTCTTCTTATCTGTCATTTTTCGCACCCCCAAGTTAGTTTTAGTAAATTATTGTAAAAACCTATCCTTAATTCCCTTCCCCTTTTAACATGCTTTTATGTTAGAAATAAAATCTTAAATTATAAGATTTATCCCCCCTTCCTTAAAGCAATATATTTTTGTGAAAATGAATTCTTTCACTAATAAATCTTGAAAAATAATATTGTCTACTCTTATTATAATCTGTAAAACTTTATTATTTATTGTCTATATTTAATATATTCAATATTATCTTGTTTTCTCCTCTATACTCGCTATTAGTATGCATTATACCATTATAACTAAGTATTATAACCCAAAGCTATCTCATCAAAAAAAGGATACCTAATTAGGTATCCTTTAGTGAAAATATTTATTTTTTAATTATTACTCCAAACTATAACATAACTGCCTTTATATATTTACCTCCTATATAAACTCCTACCAAAAGAAAGATACCAAAGATCCAACCATGAATCGACATAGATGCAATTCCCGTAACCATAGCACCTATATTACATCCTCCGGCTATCCGCGCACCATAACCCATTAATATTCCACCAATTAATGCACTTATAGCTCTTTTCCACTTATGGATTTTTCGAAAACGAAGCTGCATAGACAATAGAATAGATAAAAGTGAACCAATAATTATCCCTAAATCTAAAATAGTTCCCCTATATGTTAATAAATAATCAATAATATCTTTCCCTTGAAGAATATCTCTTATATATGACCACTGAGAAATATCAACCCCTAAGAATTTCATACCACTAGCCCCTATAAGAGCAAAAGTAGTAGTAATCCCCCAAGGTTCATCTGTTAAAACAAAGATCAAAATATTTAATATAGCTAACAAAAGTCCCCCTAACCAATAAGACCAGTTATTCTTCACTAAAACAGATAGCTTATTAATTAATTGCATAATTATTACTCCCTTACTTTCTTCTTATTTAAATTACCATTTAAAGTTTGATTATTTCCACTTTCCAAATACCAGGAGCTACTTCATCAATATTAAATTCATAACCATTATCCTCACACCAATCCATAATATTTCTTACTGCCTGAGTATGATCCACCTTAATTATTAATCTATCACCAGCAGTTAATGTATTAATTTCACTCTCTGTCTTTAACAAAGGAATCGGGCATACTTCTCCTAATAATTCTAAAACTTCTTCTGTCATTTACTTCACCTCAAAATATTAGTTTCCTCTTTTTTCAAACCAACTAAAGAAATTATACAATAAAGATAAAACTATCACCTGTAATAAAACTGCTCTTACCCATCCTAAATACTTAGGAATAAAAATAGTTGCTACTGTAAACTTATCTATCCACCATTCCAAATGAACTATCGCAATACTATTCCCAATTATAAAACCAAAAATTACAATCACAAAGATAATTGTTCCTTCTCCAACACGCATCAAACTACTACATGCGCATCCTCCTGCTAAAGACATTCCTAAACCAAATATAAATCCACCAACAATTGTGTATAGTCCCCAAGGTAAAACCTGTCCTAAAACTTGGTTCCAACTATTAAAGGTAAGGTATTGATAAATAGCAAAACCTATAGTTGAAATTCCAATTAAAATAATAATTGCTCTTATTAATTTAGTGTTTCTAAATAAAAAGAAATTTAAAAAGCCACCAGCAAAACAGAAGTTAGCTCTCTGTAAAATAAACCCTATCATCAAACCTATAAACCAAAGTATCGATAAATCAAGAGATAAGTATAATAATAATAATCCAAAGCCTAAAGAAATTAATAGAATAATCACAAACCATTTTAACTGCTTCTCTTTTTTTAACATTTGAATCCCTTTCTTTATTATTAATATTCGATAACATGCAGGAATATTAATCTATTTAGTTGAAAAGTTTACTTAAGCAAAAACTTAAAATAAAAGGTGATAATAATGAAAATCTACCAATTTCAAATTTTTACTACTGTGGTAAAAGTAAAAAGTTTTTCGAAAGCAGCTAGTCTATTATATTTAAGTCAACCAGCCGTCAGCAAGCATATTAAATCAATGGAAGAATATTATGGTACTAGATTATTTAATCGAAATAACCAAGGAGTAAGCTTAACTTCAGCAGGTCAAACAGTCTACGATTATGCAAAAAATATCTTACAGACTCACGAAGAATTAGAAAAAGAAATTGATAAACATCTTAATTTAGAAAATTCTCAATTAATAGTAGGATCTAGTGTAACACCAGGAGATTATCTACTACCTTGTACAGTCTGGACATTTAAAGATAAACATCCTAAAATTGATATTAAACTACAGATTGGTCACACCGAAGATATTATTAAAAAAGTACTGAAAGAAGAAGTTAATATCGGTATTGTAGAAGGTGAAATCCCTTCGGAAACCAATTTAAAGCCCACGACAATCATGCATGATAAATTAAAATTTATAGCATCACCTACAGAATATGAACAAGATATATTTACTATTGAAGAATTAAAAGATATTCCACTTATATTACTCAATGAAGACTTCGGTATCAGACAAAAATTTAATCAATTTCTTGAAATAAATGAAATAGACATTAATAGTCTGAATATTGTTGCAGAAATGGGAAGCATAACTGCTATTAAATCAGCCGTAGAATCTGGATTAGGAGTCTCTATTGCTTCACATTCAGCTATAAAAAAGGAAGTTTATCAAGACCTTCTTAAAGTAATTAATATGCAGAACAAATTTAAAG
The DNA here is from genome assembly GCF_900114655.1 of Candidatus Frackibacter sp. WG13. Classification (GTDB taxonomy): domain Bacteria; phylum Bacillota; class Halanaerobiia; order Halobacteroidales; family Acetohalobiaceae; genus Frackibacter. The sequence continues at coordinate 1,810 of NZ_FOTT01000026.1, read as the reverse complement.
ACCGATTAACTATAGAGTTCAAGTTAATTCACCAAAATCAAACTGACCAACCTAATATTATTACTAGATTTACTAAATTCTTAAATATTCAAAATGAACACATCTTTTGTTGATAACTTATTAATTTTAAAGCTGCTATTATATTACTATTTTTATATTAAAGAAGATTCCCCTTTTTATTTGATTAGTTTTAATGAATAGAATTATAGTTAATTTCCTATACCATAGGCATCCAACTATTATCCCAGTCTTTATTGTTAGATAGTTCCTTACTAATAATTTTTCCTAATCTTTTTATTCCCTCTTTAATCTCTTCTTCAGTTACTGCTGCTATACTAAGTCTAACCTTATCCTCTTGAGGTTGAGTATAATAAAATACTGTGCCAGGAGCAATATTAACTCCTGCTGCAAACGCTTTATCATATAACTTCTTAACAGTAAGTCCCTGTGGCAACTCTAACCAAAGGTTCAATCCTCCCTGAGGAGTAATAAATTTAACCTCTTGCGGCAAATATTTATTCAAAGCAACAACCATAACTTCATATCGTTTCTGATAAGTCTGCTTTAACTTATTAATCTGGTCTTCCCAGAATTCTTCTCTAAAATAAAGGTCTAAAACTCGCTGAACTAGACCATCAGTAAAAATATCTGACATATACTTAGACAAAAGAATATCATCAAAATAACGTTCAGGAATGATTAAAAACGCTAATCTTAAACCAGGCATAAATATCTTTGAAAAGCTCTTGATATATATTACTCTATCATCCTTATCCATTGCTTTTAAAGCTAAAAATTTATTTTCTCCATAACCCACTCCATAATTTAAGTCACTTAAACAATCATCTTCAATAATCAGTAAATCATATTCTTCAGCTAATTTTAATATTCTTTCTTTCTTCTCCTGCGAATAACTATAACCAGTCGGATTTTGAAAATTAGGCATTAGATAAAGAAATTTAGGCTTCTCTTTTTCTAATTCCTCTTCCAACAAATCAAGATCTATACCATCTTTTCTAATAGGAACCTCTCGTATGTCAGCATGTCGCGATTTAAAGACTGAAATTGCCCCAGGATAAGTAGGGCGCTCTACAAAGACTTTATCCCCATAATCTAAAAAAGTTTTAGCTAAAATATCAATTCCCTGTTGAGCCCCAGAAATAATTTGAATTTCATCAATACTAGCTTCTATCTGACATTTACCTATATATTGACTAATAGATTTCCGTAACGGTGAATAACCTTGACTCTTTTGATATCCAAATGCATAACCCCCGTCCCTGTCTAAAACCTTATTAAGTAATCTTTTGAACGGTTTAATTGGAAATAAATCAGGAGTTGGCGCAGCAGTGGCAAAATTAATTATTTTACCTTCCTTACTACCTCTTTTCTTCTCTTCTATAAACTTAGTATCCTCATCAATATATACTTCTTCATCTAAGTAAATATCATCCTTCAATTCAACTATAGGAGCAACATAAGTTCCACTACCAACCTTTTTATAAACTAATTCTTCTTCTTCTAATAGATTATAAGCATTAACAATAGTTACATTATTGACTCCTAACTCTTTAGCAAACTTTCTAATTGAAGGTAATTTGGTATGGGATTTTATTTTTCTTCTCTCAATTAGCTCTTTTAACTGACTATATAATTGAATATATAAATGTTTAGATGAAGATTGATCTAATTGTACCCTTTCAATCATAACAATCCCTCCCTCTTTGAATTAAAATTATCTCACTCATACTCGCTTATTCTTAGTTTTTCATTTTTTTTGACTTTAAAAGACTAGAACAGAATGTAATAA
>NZ_FOTT01000023.1 GCF_900114655.1 Candidatus Frackibacter sp. WG13 | reverse complement strand
TATCTTCTTTTAACGCTCTAGAAATTTCACTTAATAAAACAGTTTGGTTTTCTAATAGTCCATATAGTACCTGAAAGACAAATTTAGATTTAGGTTTAGATAACTTTTTAGTAATTTTTTTAGAAAAACTTGATAATTTCCTTTTCAATTGGTATATAAGTTTGGTATAATTAATCATAGGTGGAATTCCTCCTTTTTGGTTTTGGTGTCCAACCTAATTATACCAAAAAACGGAGGTAATTTCACCTTTTTTGCGTAATCTGTGGATAATCTATTTTAATCAATTGTTAAGGTTAATTGTCCACAATTTTAGGTGTTGATAATTTTCATATTATTTACTTTAAAAAATGGGGAAACTCTATTTATTAATTATGCTTTTCCATATTCTACTTCTAATGTATACTTCCCAGCTACGGTAATTAACATTCCTAAGACCGCTAAAGGTGGGTAAATCATCGTGCCTAAGACCCCAACGGTTACGGGGATGCTAAAGATTATCTCTTTACCTTTCTTAACCTTAATTTTGGTTATATTCCCCCGTTTGATTAGCTCTTTAATCTTTTCGATTAAATTATTCCCAGCTACATGAAATTCTTTTTTACGTTCTACCTTATCTTCTTCTATCTTAACGATGGCTTCTACAACATCACCATTGGCTTTGATCAGAGCTTCTTTAGCAACTTTATAGCCTACTCCTGTTCTTTCTCTGATTACGTCTATTTTTTCTAATTTTTCATTAGTTTCTTCCATGATTTCACCTCACTCTAAGTTTCTACTATAGTTAAGGTTTTGATAAAATCTAAACTCTTTAATTTCTTCTCTATAATAGACTGTAGGTAATTAGGTAGTATCTTTGCTAATTCTTTCTTCGATCTATTAGGAACTTTTAATCTATCTAGCTTCTTATAATCAATAGTAAGCAGACGTTTCATAATTGCTGCTGTTCCTTTACTAAGCCGCATAGCGTACTGATCAACTTTAGAACATTGAGGACAGATTAATCCTCCGGCTACTGAACTAAATCTAAGCTGTTTAACTTCTGCTAACTCCTTATCACATTCTACACAGATATCAATTACTGGACGGTATCCTAATAAGTTTAGTAATCTCAATTCAAAGAAACGAGTTATTATTTCTAAATCCCCGCCATCATTTAAAAGATGAAGTGTAGCTAATAGCAGAGCAAATACTGATTCATTCTTTTCTTCCTCAACTGTAAATTCGTTAACAACTTCTGCTAAATAAGATGCATAGGCCATCTTAAAAAGATCAGACCGCAATTTAGCAAATGAATTTTTAATTTCACATTGACTGATTGTTGATAATGATTTACCTTGATAGAGTAAGAGATCATTATAAGTAAATAGCTCTACTCCTCCAGCCAAGCGACTCTTTGTCTTGCGGGCACCATTAGCCACTGCTTTTACTTTACCATAGTCTCTTGTATATAGAACGATTAATTTATCTGCTTCATCAAATTCATAATGTCTTAAAACGATAGCATCTGTCTTATAGAGGGACATTTTAAATCAATCCTTTATATTATTAGTCATTCTAATCTTTTCTGCATCAAATGTCAAATCCCTCTTTTTTATGGTTGTACATTCTTAATATTGCCTAATTAAAGATTGATTATTCTATTAATTATTCTCTTATTCGCAGGAGTTTATATTCCTTGCAATAAAGAATATAATAAAGCAAAGGAGGCAAGATAAAAGCATGACTATTTCTAATTTAGACGATTTTCATGAATTAAAGTTAAACGAAGATGAAGATAGCATCTTAATTTTAGCACCCCACTGTGATGATGAAGCTTTAAGCTGCGGAGGCATTATTCAAGACGCTTTGGATAAAGATATAGCTGTGCAGGTAGTTTTTTTGACTAATGGTGATGGTTTCCGCTGGGGAGCTGTCAGGAATTTTTTGCGTCCTTTTCTTTCTCATAAAAGCTTTAAAAAATTTGGTGAGTTAAGACAGCAGGAATCAATTAAAGCATTGCAGACTCTTGGCTTACCACAAGAGAATATCTATTTTTTAGGCTACCCCGACCGAGGAATAAGCTTCTTATGGGGAGAGTATTGGCATGATGAGAAGGTTTATCTTTCTCGATATACGCAAACAGTTAATAACCCTTATACACTTGCTTATAAACAGGAACAACCATATACCGGTCGCAATATTATTGAAGATTTAGTTGAGATTTTAATTAAGCATCAACCAACTAAGATATTTGTTTCTTCTACTTTTGATGAGCATTCCGACCACTGGGCAGCTTATAATTTTCTTTATTATGCGTTGGCTAAAATTGAATTAGATAAGAAATTACTAAAAAAACCTGAAATCTATCAATATCTTACTCATCGCGGTAAATGGCCTCTGCCTAAAGGTGAAGATATGAAACCACCTAAAGCTTTAATCGATAATATTGCTGAGTGGAGCAACTTTCAGCTCACTGATGACCAAAAGAATAATAAAGAAGAAGCTATCCGAAAATATAAGTCACAGCTGAAAGTAACAAAAAGATACTTACTTAGTTTTGTTAAAGATAATGAGATCTTTATCAAGGATAATCCAAAAAAATTTAATACTGAATCAGAAATTAGTTCTATTAAACTACCTTCTTATAACGCTTCTTATCGATATCAAGAACCAGCTAGCGATAATAAAAATAGACGCCGTTTTCCAGGCGGAGATATTGTCGAAGGTGAATTAAGCTTGAATAAGAGTAAATTAGTATTAAATTTAGAGATGAAAATAGATTTCACTCATAAATATAGCTTTAAATTTCATTTGCATCTTCTAACTAAAGAAGATAATAATGACATGAGACATACTTTAGACTTTGCTGTTACTACTAAGAAAGATTCAAATGAGGCTTCAATAAAAATGATGCCTTTTCAAAGTAATAGATTAAACTTTGACAAAATGGCTGTTAAGAAAGATAAGAATAGATTAAAGGTTGCTATTAATATTCCTAAATTAGCTAGTGGTGAGTATATATTCTTTAATGCTGAAAGTTATTTTAAGAATAGACCAGTAGATAGAACTGCTTGGAAGATTATTAAGATCAATTAATATACAGAAGGAGTTTTTTAAATGAATAAGTTTAGATTGATTAGTATTCTATTATTAATTATATTAACACTTTCTACTTTTAACATCTATGCTGCTAATAATAATCCTCAAATTAAATATAAGAAGATTAAAGCAGGACAAGATACTTATGTTATTGAAAAGAATCCTCGCTTTAATAATCTAAAACATCCTCGTGTAGCTATAGTTCTAGGTGGTGGTGGAGCAAGAGGATTGGTACATATTGGAGTCTTGAAAGCTTTAGAAGAAGCAAATATCCCTATGGATATGATTGTGGGAACTAGCATGGGCGCTATTATCGGTACTATGTATGGTAGTGGAATTCCGATTGACCAAATTGAAGAAATAGCAACCAAAGCAACTTTTTTTAATATGTTCAGTCTTAATTTTCCTTCTACTCAATCCTTATTAAAGACAGTTGAGATTAATCATGCATTAGAGAGATTAGCACCTACTAAAAGATTAGAAAATTTTCCGATTCCAACTGCCCTGCTCAGCTTTGATTTGAATAAAGGAGTTAAATATGTCCATACCTCAGGAAGAATTGCTAACACTATTCAAAGCTCATATGCTGTCCCATTTTATTTTCCGGTCCAACAAAAAGGAAAATTCTCATTAGTAGATCCTGGAGTTGTAGAGTTGACTCCGGCTAAGACAGCAAAAGTCTTAGGTGCTGATCTAATTATATCATCGACTGCTATTGATGAACTACCATATGATAATTATAATAATTCAGTTCGATCTTTAATTCGAACGATCCAACTATTACAAAAGAAAAATTCAGCACCAATTACTAAAAAATACTCTGATGTAATAATTAGAAATAAAGTCGGCGAATACTCTTTTATGGATTTTCAATTAGCAAATAGACTGATTCAAATAGGATATAAACAGGCAAAGCAACAGCTTCCTAAGATTAAAGAGACTTTAAAAGAGAACCATGTCTCCCTTGCCAAAAATAGCAGTAATAATAGAAAACCATTGAATATGACACAGATATTAAATGATTTTAAGTATAACCGTCTAATTTTAGATCCATTTATCGTTAAACCGCTCTTCTACTTTGGTAAAGATAATTCGGTCTTTAAACAGAATCTATTTAAAGATGAATTTATGGACCCTCAATATGGCTTTGAAATAAAGAAAGGTAAACTAGATGTCTTACTCCTAAATACTAAAGATAGAAGAAGCGATTTAGAAGCTCAAGTTAGAATCAAAAAAATAACTCCATCTCTCGATCTAATTGCCAAAAGCAGGATGAAAACAGATCAGAATGATTGGGAGCTTACTTTAAAACATTACGCTAAGAACTACACACTTAGTTTAGGAAGAACGAATCGTAATCAGCAAAACTTCAATCTTATAAAGAATGAATATGACCTAAATCGCAATAATATAAACTTTAAAGGAGAAAGTACTCTATTAATTTCACCAGAATTTGATGATTATAAAGTATTAACTTCTCATCAACAACTGTTTAAAATAAGTAGCATTTGGAGTTTAAAGCCAAAGATAGTATTCAATAATACTAATCTTCTTTCATCACCCACTATCTATCGCGGGACCGAACCAGCTGATACTGTTGAATTTCAAGCAGCCATTGATGCCATCTATACACATAATTTTTTACATTCGATAGAATTTATGCAGATAATACAGATCACTGATATAGGTTTTTATATCTTTAGTGATTATCAAAGTTCTGACACAGAATCAACGGCGTTTGGAATCGGCTCTAAAATGAATTTAAATCTATTAGGAGTAAAACCAATCCATCTAGGAGTCTATACCTCTCGTGACCGCAAAACTGATGAATCTAAAGTGGGATGGGATTTAAATTTTGTTTTTTAAAAAAATCATGATTATTCTTAGAAAATACTTGACTTTCATGTCAAAATATGCTAATATATATTTAACAAGTAAATAATACTGTTTACTTTTGTCAAAGGCAAACTCGTTGCGAAACGAGGACGCAAAGCTATGGGTCTCATTGGAAGACTGCCAAGCTGCCAAAGGTAAGTGCTGTTATGTTATTAACCTTTCTGCACTAACCCTATGGTGGTGTAGAAAGGTTTTTAAAATTAGTAAATAAATTTTCCCCCTTAAATTATAAGATATACTCAAAGCTATCTTGCAACCTCCCTTTCAATCACTAAAAAAGGAACCTGTTAATAGCAGGTTCCTTTTTTATGGGGAGTCCTATCTTTAATTTTTAGCTTCAACTTTGAACTCCTTCTTTGTACTTATCAAGTCTTTACCTTCATTCTTAATATTAATCTCTGCTGTATACTTTCCTGGTTTTAAGTTCTTAGCTATACCAACTACCCGTTGATTTCTAAGTGGTAAGATTCTATCGACACCCTCTGGTAGATTAAGAGCAACTCGTTCCACAAACTTACCTTCTGCATCCTTAATAATTAGATCAGTCTCAGGCTCACAGAAAGCATTTCCGCTATTATAAAGATCAAGTGAGAGTAGATGTCCAGTCGCTACTGATTGTGCATGCAAACTCTTCACCTCTAAATCATAATTCTGCTCTTGACCTACTAATACTGAAACTGGTACTTCTTTCTCCGTTGTCAACTTCTTTGATTTAGGATCATAAGCACGTAAAACAATATTACCGTGATAATTCTGCAATAAAGAATCAACATCAATGAATTATACGCCAAAATTAACTTTTTAGCCGACCATTCTCTGTTTAATTATGCCTATAACTAATTTACTATATTTTATATCATTTACATTAATTTCATTCTTATTAATATAATTTAGGGCTATAAGTAAATAGTCCTGCTAAAAAATAAAATAAATTGAAAAAAATGTATTTATATTCTCAAATAAATAGTCGATACACCAAATTGATATATCGACTACACTTCAATACTATTCAAAATTAACAATAAACTTAATAAATTTCTCTACATATTTAGGATCAAATAATTCACCGCTATATTCATTAAGCTTTTTAATCGCTTTCATTTGAGTCATGGTTGTAGTATAATACGTTTCTTTGTCTAGCTGATAATAGATTCCATGAGTTATTGCATCATAAAAATCTATAATGTGTATAATCCTAGATAAGAGCGGAATTTCTCTTCCTTGTAAACCTTGGGGATATCCACTTCCATCCCAATTCTCATGATGATGATAGATATAGTTAGCAATCGCATTTAACTTACGAAAGTTACTAGCTATCTCATAGCCAACACTGCTGTGTGATTTGAATTTCTCCCATTCCTTTTCATTTAATGGACTATCCTTTATTAATATTGTCTTTTCAACAGTAAACTTACCTATATCATGAAACTTTGCTAATAAAGCTAAACGCTCTATCTGTTGTTCTGTTAACTCTAACTCTTTCCCAAATTTCTTAGCTAAATCTACCATTCTAGAGGCATGTCCCACAATTTCATAGTTACTATCTTCTAGTTTACATAATAAAGCCTGTAATAAAGGATTACTAGAACAGTTCTTATGCTCAAATTTATCTTGATACATCTGTGCCTCAGCTTTGTCAAATATTTCATTCAAATCTTGTCCTATTTCTTCTTTTGTAGCACTACCTAAGGCAATATTGGGTGGAATCGGTTCAAAATCTGATCGCTCACAACTACTTTTAATCCTACTTATAATTCTCTCTGTTTCCTCTTGCCCAGTTTGAGATAAGATGATCCCAAATTCATCTCCACCCCACCTTGCCACTATATCTTCTTCCCGAGTGCATTCTTTAATTACTTCAGCAATCTTCCGTAATAACTGATCACCTACTTGATGACCAAAGATATCATTAGTCAGCTTTAATCCATTAGCATCCCCTAGAATTATACTTAAAGGCAACTGTCGTGGTACATCTAAACGTTTAAGCTCTTCCTCATAAAATTTACGATTATAGAGTTTGGTGACCGCATCATGATAATTCATATACTTAACCTTATCTTCGGCTTGCTTCCTTTCAGTAATATCAATGACTGAAACAATACTCTTATTACTATTAGGCATCATATTTACTTGAATTAATGCATATTTGTAATTACCACTATTATCTAAAAGCTTAATTTCATATTTATCCGGAAGCGCCTTATCACTTTTTCTTCTCAAGTTATGATAATTAACTAACTTCTCTATATCTTCTTCTTCGGCTATAAAGTCCTTAAAACTTCTACCTATTACCTCTTCTGGAGTATAATTTAATAACACCCCTGCTTTTTCATTAATCATTGAGATCTTTGTGTCTTCATCAATAATAACAATTGCTGTCCCTGCATTTTCAAAGAGAAACTTATGACTATGTAGAGCACGATGAATAAGAGAGTAAAATATAGTTGCAGTTATCAGGATATATGCCCAACTTTTAATTGTCTGAAATTTGTTAGTTATTATCTTTTCCTGAATTAAAATATTTATCAATTCATCCGAAAATAGAATCCATAAACTACCTGTAATTATATAAAGACTTGTAATCTTAACCTCATCATTGACCTGTATATTGCTATTTAACTTCATTCTCTAGTCTTACTCCTCTCATTCATATCTATACTACTTGAATTATATTTATACCACCTTTACCTTATTTATTACATACTAACAAAAAATTACCTGCCTTTTATTCAAAATTTATGAAAAAAATACCAATAACCTTATCATCTTAATACTTTCCCCTTCCACTTAATAAAATAAGATATCCTTAAACAGATAGTTTTAAGGATATCTTATAACAATTAAAAGTCCTTATTTTAATTATAATTATTCTGTAAATAATTGATCACTTAAATTCTTCATCTCCTCATTACGTTCCTTAGTACTCTCTTTATCAACAACAATCTTGATTACATCACCTTCTTTAGCCTTAACCGGTAATGCTTCCTTAGGAATTGTAAAAGTAGTATTATTATATTCAATCACCGCTATATCCCCTTCAAAACGATCAATAATTAACATCATTCTTCCCCCTTTAGTATCTAGATAGCTCTGACACTAAATTATGATTTTCATCATAAAGTGCTGCAGCATCACCACCATTATTCCACATATACCTCTCTGTCCAAATAATCATATTAGTTCCAGACTTAGCCCTTCTACCACTAGTCACCTTATAAGTCTTTCCTGCTTTGATTATACTCCGGTCTGGAAAGGTAAATTCTTGGTTACCTCGAATACTTACCAAGTTCCAATTAGTAAGATTAATATTCTTCTTACTATTATTCTTGATTACTACTATTTCTTCTTTTAAATCAAGCCTTATTAAGTCAACTTTACTCTTCCTATTATCCATACTACTATCCCCCAACTTAAATTCTGTTTGTTCTTGATTAAAAGTAATCTTCTGTCCGTCACTAACTGCTATAATCGTTCCTTGTTTATCTGTGCGATAAATTTTAACTCCATAATCCTTCAACCGCTGCAAAGTAAAAGACGACGGATGACCATAATCATTATCGCTTCCTACAGAAATAATACCATGCTTAGGCTTGACTGCTTCTAAAAACGATTGTGTTGTAGAACTACTACTACCATGATGCGCCACCTTTAATAAGTCAGATTCCAGGTTAAATCCAGCATTTAATATATCCTTTTCTGCTTCCGATTCCATATCTCCTGTAAAAAGAAATGAATTATTACCATATTTAATCTTAGTTACTACTGACCAATTGTTAAGTTCATCATGCTCTTTAACCGGGCCTAATAACTTCACTTCTAGCTCATCTGTATTAATTAATTCCTTACCGGCTTGAGCAGTGACAGACTTCTTTCCTTTTGCTTTAATCGCCGTTAATAATTCTCTATATGTCTCAGTTGTATGATTAACTTGGGGCATATATACCTTGCCAGTCTCGAAATTATTAATTACATTATCTAATCCTCCAATATGGTCTTCATGAGGGTGGGTCCCGATTAAATAGTCAATTCTATCAATCTTTAGCTGATTAATATAGTCAACTACCATTTGCCCATCATCATTATTGCCGGCATCAATTAAGATACTCTCTTCGTTAGGCAACTGAACTAAAATAGCATCAGCCTGCCCTACATCAATAAAATGAATAGTTAGCTTTTCCGACATTCCATCGGATAAACGAGTTGGAAGTTTAGAAGATTCTTCACCACAACCAGTAATAATAGTGATTAATAGTAACATTATCAAATTAAGGATTATTAGCTTTTTATTTAAATTAAATTTCCTCATATTAACTACTCCTATTTAATCTGTTTTTTAATATCCTACCTATATATTACCTTTATTAATATACTATCTCAACAGATAGATAATATTCTCCTTCCCCTAAACAGAGAAATTCTGAGACTTATAATTATAAGCCTCAGAATTTAATCTAATTCTATCTAACCTGCTATCTTATCTTTCACATTACTAGGTATAGCAATTACAATTTCCTTAACTCTTTCTAAAGTCAGATACAAAGTAGGGATTACTAATAAAGTTAAGAAAGTTGCTGTTGTTAAACCGCCAATTACTGCAATTCCCATTGGTGCCATTCCTTCAGAACCGCTACCCCAACCAGCGGCTACTGGAATCAAACCTAAAATTGTTGTGAAAACCGTCATTAATACTGGACGTAATCGAACAGGCCCTGCTTCTAATATAGCTTCTCTTCGATTTAAACCTCTACTACGAAGAATATTAATATAGTCAACTAAGACGATAGCATTATTAACTACTATTCCTGCTAACATAATGATTCCAATCATTGAAGTAGCACTAAGTGTTTCTCCAGTTAAGAATAAAGCAGTTAAAACACCGATCAGTGTCAATGGTAGAGTCAACATTACTATAAATGGATGTAGTAATGATTCAAATTGAGAAGCTAAAACCATATAGACTAATATAATGGCTACTATCAAGGCCATACTTAAATTCTTAAATGTCTCTTTCATATCTTCATTTTCACCACTATATTCAATTCTATAATTATTTGGCAGCTCAATATTAGATTCTACTCTATCTCTTATACTCGCCACAACACTACCTAAATCATTGCCCTTAAGGTCACTGTAAACACTAACATAACGTTCTTGATCTTCACGGTTAATACTTGTTGGACCTTCTGTTTTAACTATTTTAGCTACAGAGTCTAAAGAAATAAATTGACCTTTAGAATTCATAATCTTCATTAGGCTGAGCTGTTCCATATTAGTTCGATCTTCTTGAGCTAGCCTCACTTCAATATCAATAGTGTCTCCATCTGTAGTTCCATGATATTGGGTTGCTGTTCTCCCATTAACATAACTTTCAATCGTTTTCCCAATCTGATTTATCCCTAAACCTAAATCTGCTGCTCGTTTACGGTCTATATCAAGATTGATTTCAGGTTTTCCTACATCTACAGAACTGTATACATCTCTAGTATCTTTTACTTGCTTAGCTTCTTCTTTAACCTGTTTAGCTAGCATCTCTAGTCTATCTAGATTATCACCAAAGATTTTAATTTGAAGTGGAGAACCACCTCCGCCTCCGCCTAACATACTAGCTTCAGCAAACCTTATCTCAGCTCCTGCAATTAATGGAAGTTTCGAACGAATTGCTTCTTGAATTTCACTAGTACTTCTTTCACGCTCCTCTTTGTCTGTTAAGCGAACCATAAACATAACTTCATTAGAACCACTAGTACTTCCTCTACCTCCACTATCTCCTACTAAACTGAAGGCTACCTTTACTTCTGGCACTTGAGCAATTACCTCTTCTATCTTCTTAGCTTCTTGATTAGTAGTATTTAAATCAGTACCTACTGGTAACTCTAACATAATTCGGAATGCATTCCGTTCCGAACTAGGCATAAATTCTTTTCCGATTAATGGGAAGAGAGCTAATGAAGCAACAAATAAGATTACTGTCAAAGTAATCACTGTTTTACGATGACTTAAAGACCAATCTAACATATTTCGATAAATATTTAATACTTTATTAGCAGCTCTAACAGCCATCCCCTCTTCTTCAGTCTCTTTTTGACTCGTTTCTGCACTATTGTAGCTTAATAATTTAGCTGACGCCATCGGCACAAAAGTAACAGCAATAATAAATGATGCCAATAGAGCAAAAGCGATCGTCATCGAAAATGGTCCAAACAGTTCTTTGGCGATTCCTTCGATAAAAGAAATCGGAACAAAGACAGCTAAAGTAGTCATCGTAGAAGCAAAGACTGCAGTTCCTACCTCACTACTTCCCTTCTTAGCCGCTTGAATCGGTCCTGCTCCTTCTTGACGTAAATGTCGGAATATATTCTCTAAAACCACAACTGAGTTATCAACTAACATTCCAACACCTAAAGCCAAACCACCAAGCGTCATCAAATTAAGAGTATAGCCACTATAATACATTAAACCAAAAGCGGCAATAATTGTTATTGGAATAGCCATACTAATAATAAATGTACTACGGAAGCTTCTTAAGAATAAGAAAAGAACAATTACTGCAAATAACCCACCAAGTATTACATTCTCCTGAACGGTATTGATAGACTTCTTAATAAATTCTGACTGGTCACGAGAAATCTTGATATTAATATCCGAAGGTAGTTCTTTCTTTATCTTTTCTAACTCTTTTTTTGCTCGATTAATTACTTCAACAGTATTAGCACCAGACTGTTTAGTAACCATTGCTCCTACAGTCGTCTCCCCATTAAGACGAACATAGACATTCCTATCTGCATATCCATCTTCAACTTCAGCAACGTCCTTGACTTTAATTGGCTTCTGTTGGCGCATTGCAATAATTACATTCTTTATATCTTCAATATCTTCGAACTGTCCTTCGGTTCTTAATAGATACTCTGTTGGCCTTTCTGTAATTTCACCACCAGGTAGATTTATATTCTGCTGACGTAATGCACTCGTCACTTGATTAATAGATAGATTATACCCTTCTAGCTTCTGACGGTCAATATTAACATTGATCTGACGATTCTCTCCACTTACAATTGAAGCCGAAGCTAAACCGGGAATCCTCTCTAATTTATTCTTGATATGCTCTTCAGCATACTCTTTTAATTCTATTTCGCTCCGCTGATCAGATGAAATCCCTAAGATTAAGATCGGAATTTGATCTAAATCTACTTTTCGAACTATTGGCTCTTCAGCTGCATCAGGTAATGCTCGTTTAATTAAACTAACTTGCTCTCTAACATCAACCGCTGCCATGTCCATATCGGTTCCCCAATCAAACTGCAATGTTACTTGTGAAAGACCTTCTCTAGATGTCGAACTTATTGTATCAATATCATCTACTGTCGCTAATCCTTCTTCTAGTGGTCTAGTAACTGACTGTTCTATCTCTTCAGGGGCAGCCCCTGAATACTGAGTAGAAACCGAAATAACCGGTATTGTCATATCAGGAAATAGATCTACACTTAAGCGGGTAAATGCAATTCCACCTAAGAATACGATAATTAAGATTAGCATCACTGTTGTTACAGGACGATCAACTGAAAAGTCCGATAATTTCATTAAGCGTCACCCCACTCTGTAATCTTAACCTCAGTACCAGGTTGCAGATTAGCAGGGCCACGAACAATAACCTTTTCGCCTAACTCTAAACCTTCATAAATTACAACTTGATTATTATTAGAAGGTCCTATTTCTATCTCTTTACTCTTTACAATACCATCTTTAACAACTAAGACACGTTTAGTTCCATCTTCTCCTCTAACCGCTGCCTTAGGAATTACTAAAACATCCGTCAATCTATCGACTAAGATCGTACTATTTGCAAACATACCTGGCTTTAATAACAACTCTTCATTAGCAAGTTGAACTGTTACCTTTAAACCTCGATTTGACGGATTCACTGTAGGTGCTAATATACTAACTCTACCTGTAAAAGTCTTGTTAGGATAACTATCAACCTTAACTACTGCCTTCTGACCAACCTTAACTTGCGATAATTCAGTAGTAGATATGCTACCTTCAAATTCTATCGGACTTAACTGAACTATTTTAGCTACTGGCTTACCGACTGAAGCCATCTCCCCTAACTCAATCTGTTTTTGTGCAATAACTCCTTTAACCGGACTTTCGATTGTCGTCTTATTTAATTGAGTCTTAGCAGAATTCAAGGCTGCCTGTGCCTGTTTTACTTGTGCTCTTGCTACTGCAATCTTCTCTTGGCGTGGTCCTTTTTTCACTAATTGTAATCTCTGACGAGCAGATTTTAACCCTGCCTTAGCTACTTCATACTTGCTTTTAGCAGAGTCATACTTGCTTTTAGAAATAACATTTTGTTCATATAGATTCTTAAATCTTTCAAAGTTCTTACTAGCGTTATCCAATTGAGCCTTTGCTTGTTCTAATGATGCTTCTGCTTGTTTAATCTCTTCTATTCTAGACCCTGCTTCTAGTTCTTCTAACCGTGCCTTAGTAACTTCTAAATTTGCTTCCGCTTTTTCTACCTGAGATTTTTGAATTGCTTGGTCTAGTTTTAGTAGTAATTCATTTTGTCTTACTTTGTCACCTTCTTCAAAACTTGCCTTGCTAACGACTCCAGATAATTCTGGCACTAAGTCTACTTCTCTATAGGCTTTCAATTCACCGGTAAGATTCATATCTATTTTTATATCTTTTCGTTTTGCCTTAGTTATTTCAACTACTAATTGATTATTATCTTTAGAGTCTTCTTGTTTAACACTTTCTGCTTTCTTTGTATCAGAATTTGCCATTGCCTGTTTATTTGAACTACAGCCTGAAACAACTAAACTTAAAATGAGTATACTAACTAATAATAACATCGAACTTTTCTTATTCATCTATTCCTTCCTCCTTGAACATACGATTAAATTACATTTACTTAAAATTCTAATCCTGAATTATTCAGAGATAGATAAGAAATACCTAATGACTTTAATAATCCAGCTTGACTTACATTATAATCATAGATACGCTTTTGATAAGTATTTCGTGCTTCACTAAGACTTACTTGAGCATCAATAACTTCAGTATTAGTAGCTACTCCTTCTTTATATCTTAATTCTGCTAATCTTAAATTCTCTTTAGCCATTTCTATTCGTTCTTGAGCCGTTAATACTTGTTTACGATTGACTTCTAAGTTCAATAATTTCTGTCTAATTTCTAGATCAATCGCTTGTTCTTGTTGATGAAGAGCGGATTTAGCAGCTTTTAAATTCTCTTTAGCCTGCTTGACTACGGCACCACTTTCACCACCATCATATAATGACCACTTCATATTTATCGTTGCTCGCCAAGAATTATTATTAGGCAGAAAATCTGAACCGCTACTTTCCGAAGTACCAATTAATGCTAAGCTAGGATCATTGTTAGTCTCAGCTAACTCTATCCCTTGACTAGCCTTCTTTACTTCATACTTTGTTGCCAATAAGTCAGCTCTATTATTTAATGCATAGTCTAAAGCTTCCTTTAAAGATAGTTCTACTTTAGGAATATTAACTTCTTCTACTAATTTAATCTTTTTGTTACCATCGATCTCTAATAGATTCTTTAACTCTTCTTTAGCTAATTGTAAGTTATTCTTAACTTGTAAGAGCCTCCCTTCTATCTCACTCTTTCTAACTTTCGTTTGTAATACGTCTGTCTTTAGAACAGTGCCAGCCTCAAAATAAGCCTTAGCAGTCTTTAAATGTTCATTCATCTGATTCAATGACTCCTCAGTCACTTCAACCACATTTTTGGCTTCTAGCACTCTATAATAACTTTGAGTAATATTATAGGCCAAAGCTTCTTTCTGTGCTTCATACTTTTCTTTTAACTTTTTCCAGTCATATGTACTCTGTTCAACCTGTAATTTAACTGGTTTACGATAAAGCAAATATCGCAGACTGATACTATGATTGAAACTATTTTTTGACTTCATTGTTACTGGTGGCTCTTCAAACCGTGTATAACTTGAATTTAAATTAAGTCCTGGTTTTAAAGCAGCTTCTGCTTTATTAATATTGAATCTAGCAGCATTTACTTGTGCTTTCATCTGTTGTAAAGCAGAATTATTCTGCCAACCTTTTTTAATGCTCTCTTTCAAATTTAAAGTTATAACCTTACTATTTTGGTCCTGTACCTCATTAGCAAATGCAATATTAGAAATTAAAACAAATGATAATAATATAATTAAAGATACTAATTTCTTATGTTGCTGGATCAATATTATCCCTCCATATTATTATTTATTATGAACCCCCTGCATAAATAAATCATAAATTATATCAACGACCTCTACTACAGATGGGTCCTTCTTTTCACTATTTAGATAATTTTCAAAACCAAACGCATGAATAATACCTAACAATGCTATTACCGCATCCTCAGCAGATATATCCTTTAAAATACCATCCTCGATTGCCTTTTGAATGACCTTCGATATCTTATCTCTATGTCTATTCCTTAATCTCCCCATCTCTAACTTAAAATCTTCATCCATTCCAGCAAAATCATAAATAATAGATTTAGCTAGGTCCTCTTCTTCTGCAAAGAAACTTAATTTTCGGAAGATAATCTCTTTAATCTGGCTTTCAAAATCTTCACCCTTCTGTTCTCCTTCATTAATTCTTTGATGAAGAGATTCGAACTTGGAAACAATTAAAGATTTAAATAGATCACGCTTATTTTCAAAATAGAAATAGATTGTACCTTTAGCTACTCCTGCTTCATTAGCGATTTCGCTAACAGTTGCTTTAAAAAATCCTTTTTCAGCAAAGACTTCTGCAGCAGCATCTAAGATCAATCTTTCTTTATCATTAAGTTCCACTAATTTACCCCCCCTCTTCTATGTACAACTTGCATTGACTGACCGTTCAGTTCATATTATATAAAAATTTTAATTCGATGTCAAGATGTTTCAATAATATTATATAAAAATTTTAATTCGATGTCAAGATGTTTCAATACTTTTGATGCCCCATTAAAAAATAAACCTTATTCCCTCTAAAAATTTCATGAGGAATAAGGTTTATTTTATCTGAGTTTAAGCTTAATATCCTTCTTCTTCACTATCGTCTTCTTCTCTTCTTTTACCATCAACAATATCAATGCCACTACTAGCACCTATTCGATTTGCTCCTGCGTCTAGCATGTCTAAAGCATCATCAAAATTCCTGATACCACCAGAAGCTTTAACACCGATAGAACGTCCTACAGTCTTACGCATCAAACTTACATCTTCTGTAGTAGCACCATCTGTTCCAAAACCAGTCGAAGTCTTAACAAAATCAGCTTTAGCTTCTTTGGCTAGTTCACAGACCTTTACTTTCTCTTCATCGGTTAAGTAACAAGTCTCAATAATTACTTTAGTTAGCACATCCTTAGTTACCCCTGCTATCTTAGTTGCATCAACTACTGCTTTAATATCTTCATAGACAATATCAAATGCTCCAGATTTAATAGCACCAATATTAGCCACCATATCTATCTCTTGGGCACCATTTCTAATTGCATTCTTAGTTTCAAAGGCCTTTACTTCCTGAGTACTAGCCCCTAATGGAAAACCGATTACTGTACATACTTTAACAGAAGTCTCTTTCAAAAGTTCACTAACTAAAGGCACAAAACTAGGATTAACACAAACTGAAGCAAATTTATATTCTTTTGCTTCTTCACACTTCTTCTTTACCTCTTCAACAGTTGTATTAGCACTTAAAATAGTATGATCAATCATCTTAGCCATATCTTTCGGTTTAATTGCCATATTATCAACCTCCAAGCTTAATCTTTAATTTTTAAATATTTATATATAACCTTATACTAGTCTTTGTAAAGAGGTACTCCAATTACCCTCGATAGCCTAACATCTTTAAAGCATCCTCCTTTTCTCTCCAATCTTTTCTAACTTTAACCCATAAGTCTAAATAGATTTGACTACCTAATAGGTCCTCTATATCTTTTCTAGCTCTTTTACCGATCTCCTTTAATCTCTTTCCATTTTTCCCAATAATAATTCCTTTTTGTGAATCTCTTTCTACATAAATATTAGCATTAATATCTACTAAGTCTCTATTTTTACGTTTCTTCATCTGCACTATCTCAATTGCTACTGCATGAGGAACCTCTTCTCTTGTTAAATACATAATCTTTTCTCTGATTAACTCAGCAATTATAAATTGTTCAATTTGATCGGTAATCATATCTTCTGGATAATATTTAGGTCCCTGTGGCATTATCTCAATCATCTTATTAATTAATTGGTCAAGATTCTGTTTATATTTAGCCGATAAAGGAATTAAATCAACGTAATCTCCTAACTGATTACCTTCTTCAATTATATTTGCTAGTTCTGGCTTCGAAATAGAATCTATCTTATTTAAGACTAAAATTATCGGTGTCTGCAACCCTTGTAACTGATTACTAATCTTCTTCTCTAACTTGCGAATCCCTTTTTGACAATCAACCATAAATAAGATTAAATCAACTTTCTTTAATGATTTGTAAGCAACATCGACCATATACTCTCCCATTTTATCTTTAGGTTGATGAATACCCGGCGTATCAATGAAGATAAGTTGAGCATCATCTGTAGTCAAAATGCACTGGATTTTATTACGAGTCGTCTGTTGTTTAGGAGTAGTAATTACTATCTTTTCACCAATTAATTTATTGATTAACGTCGATTTACCTGCGTTAGGTCGACCTATAACCGTTATGAATCCCGATTTAAACCCTTCTTTTTCATCTAGCATATCATGTTGATCCTCCACCTCTTATAAATTTAATTTTATAATCTTATAATCTTATAGATTTAACTTCATAACTAATCGTGGTTCATTCCTACCATACTCTTCGTCTCTATATTCTTCCTTTTTAAACCCAAACTTATCCTTATAAATATGATAAGCGCCTTCATTATTAGGATCAACTGTTAGTTCTACTTCTTTAAATCCAGCTTTCTGCAACCATTGTAAGACATAATCGAATAATTTACTCCCTAATCCTTGGTTCTTATATTCTGTTTTGATCGATAGGCCAAAAAGATATGCTAACTGCCGATTATCAAAATCAAGCATCACTTCCATTAATCCAATCGGCTCATCATCATTATAAAGTACAAAGACCTTACCATGATTAATAAAGGGAACTAGATGCCATTTGTTTAGTCCTCCAGAACCAAAGGCCTCTTTTTCTAATGCTACTAATTTATCTAATAACTCTTGATTATATTGTTGCAAAATTTCAATATAATAAGCCATTTTTTATTCTGTGTCCTCCTCTAGCTTAAAAGACCCCCATAGTAATTCACTAATACTCTTTATTAAAGTATCACCTTCTAAATTAGTCATAACTATCTCTAAATCATCATCACCAAATTCAGATATTACTTGGCGGCATGCTCCACAAGGCGAACAAGGTCCTTCTGTATCACCGACAACTGCTATGGCTTTTAGCTTAATCTCCCCTCTTTCAGAAATTGCTTTAAAGATAGCAGTTCGTTCTGCACAGTTACTTAAACCATAAGAAGCATTTTCAACATTACAACCAGTATAGATTTGGTCATCTTCAGTTAATATTGCTGCTCCTACAGCAAAATTGGAATATGGTACATAGGCCTTCTTTCTCGCTAGCTTAGCCGCTGCAATTAATTCTTGATAAATAGTATTATCCACTGTTGTATCGACTCCTTTCTATACTACTTTATATTTAGAATTAGCCTTCTATTCTTTTCTTATTAGGTACTACAGTACCACCAGAAATAATTAACTTCAAACCTTCTTCTACATTCATATCTAAATACGTAATATCTTCTTTTGGCACCAACACTAACATACCTGAAGTAGGGTTAGGAGTAGTGGGAACAAAGATATTAATAACCTCTTCATCGGTATTGCTTTGTACTTCTCCCATCCCTTCGCTAGTTAAAAAACCTACTTGATAGAGACCTTTACGAGGATACTCTATCAAAACTACCTTCCTAAAGGCCGTCTTATTTTTTAAAAAGAGAGCATCAATTAACTGTTGCACTGTTAAATAAATATTCCTCACCAAAGGAATCTTAGTTAATATTCTCTCTCCATAATCTATTAACCTCTTCCCTAATACATTAGTACCTATAGCACCAACCCCTAATATGAAGCCAATAGTAAGCAAAAAACCTAAACCATAGATTGATCTGCCGATCACTAATTCTACTAAGGGTCTTAAGACACCATCTACAGCATTAAAGATACTAGTTACTATGTAAACTGTTATAATCAGTGGTAATAATATAATTAATCCGGTAATTAAATAATTTCTGAGACTCTTTAACACTTCAATGTCCTCCTCTCTCCCTACCTACCCTTCTATTTCTCTTCCTCTTCCTATTTTTCATCAACTACTTCAAGCTTTTCTTTAATAATCTTCACCTTCGATATACGCCTTTGTACAGTATCTTTAACAATTAAGGTCAAATTTTCAAATTCTATCTCTTCACCCTCTTCAGGAACATATCCTAAAGTACTTAAAATAAAGCCACTAATCGTTTCATAATCCTCCTCAGGTAAATCAATATTTAAAACTTCATTAATTTCATCTATATCAACCCTAGCATCTACCAAAATCTCTGTTTCCGAAATGACTTTAATCTGTCTTTCTTCAACATCATATTCATCCTGAATATCACCAACTATCTCCTCTAGAAGATCTTCAATAGTAACCAAGCCTTCTGTCCCACCATATTCATCGAGAATGATAGCCATATGAATCTTCTCTTTTCTTAATTCAGTTAATAAACTATCTATCTCTTTAGTCTCTGGCACATAATACGCAGGACGCATAATCTTCTTAATCTCCATTTCACCATCTTGATTTAAAAAGTTTAATAAGTCTTTAGCATAAACAATTCCGACTATATTATCAACCGTTTCGTTATAAACTGGAACTCGTGAATAGCCGAGGTCAATGATCAACTCTACCAATTCCTCAATCGGTGTATTGATCTCAATACAGACCATATCTATCCTAGGAACCATAATCTCTTTTACGATTGTGTCATCAAAATCAAAGATGCTATTTATCATTTCTCTTTCATCAGATTCGATTACTCCTTCTCTTTCGCCTACATTAACAAACTTCTTAATCTCTTCTTCAGTTACAAATGGTTTCTTTTGGCGCGGAGTTCCACCAACAGCCCTAATAATAAAAGAAGTAATAACTGTCAAAATTTTAATAAATGGTGTAAGAACATAAGAAAACATCTTTATATATTTAGCTACCCATTTAGATGCTAATTCTGCATTCTGACTTGCAAAAGATTTAGGAGTAATCTCACCAAAGATTAAAATAAAGAAAGTAACTACACCAGTTGCAATCCCTACTCCCTTATTACCAAATAAATCAATAGCCAAAGCCGTTGCAATCGATGATGCAGCAATATTTACTAAGTTATTACCTACTAAAATAGTAGTTAATAATCTATCTGGTTGTTCTAGTAATTCATCTACAGTCTTAGCCTTAGAGTCTCCTTCTTGTAACATATGTTTTATCTTAACTCGATTAACTGACATCAATGCAGTTTCTGAACCAGAGAAAAAGCCAGATAGAATAAATAAGAATCCTAAGGCTATCAATTCTGCGCTCTGCAACAGATTTCCCATTTAAGCCCCTCCTAATATAAATCAAACGCGTTATTCACGATTTAAATTAAGCTTTTTAAGTACTTCTTTCTCTTTGCTTCTCATTACTTTTCTCTCTTCTTCTTGGTAGTGATCATGACCTAACAAATGTAACATGCCATGAACTGTTAAAAAACCAACCTCACGTTCTAAAGAATGATTATATTCATTAGCTTGCTTCTGAGCACGTTCTAAAGAAATAATAATATCTCCTAGTAATTCTTCATCCAAAGGAAATGATAACACATCCGTCGGTTCATCTTTATCTCTATATTTTGCATTCAATTCTTTAATATATTCATTAGTTACTAAAGCAACACTGACTTCTTTAGCATCAATTCCTTCTAATTTAGCAGTTTCATTAATTACTTTTTTGATTAACTTTTCTATTTTGGTTGTCACTTCAATCTCTTCTTGCAGATTATTAATCAGAATTTCCATTTAGGTTAGACTCCTTCCGCATCTCCTCAGCTAAATTCTCTGGGTATTCTACTCTATTATGAAAGATACCGGTCAGGACATTAACAAAAGCTGTAGCAATTCGGTCTAAATCTTTGAGTGTCAAATCTGATTCATCTAGCTGTCCTTTATCTAATTTACTCTTAATTAATTGCCTTACTAAAGCTTCAATCTTCCCAGGATTAGCCTGCACTTCCGCTTTAGAACGAACAGCAGCTTCAACAATATCGGCTAACATAACTAAGGCCGCTTCTTTATTCTGCGGTCTAGGACCTTTATATCTGAAATCTTCCTCTTGTACATTTTCGTACTTATCGTCATTCGCTGCTTCTTGATAAAAGAAAGAAACTAAACTTGTACCATGATGTTGTCGAATAATATTAGTTATATTTCTCGGTAAGCCATACTTTTTAGCCAACTCTACACCGTCTTTAGCATGAGAGGTAATGATTAAAGTACTTAAATTCGGTGATAACTTACCATGTGGATTATCCTGGCCTAACTGATTCTCTGTAAAGAAATAAGGGCGTTTAATCTTACCTATATCATGATAGTAAGCACCAACTCTAACTAATAATGAATCAGCTCCTACCTCATCAGCAGCGGCTTCAGCTAAGTTCCCTACAATTACACTATGATGATAAGTCCCTGGCGCTTCAACTAATAACTTCTTAAGTAATGGTTGATTCGGATTTGATAACTCTAATAACTTAACCGGAGAAGTAATTCCAAATGTATTCTCTAAATATGGCAATAACCCATTAGTTACTACCGCCGCAGTTATCCCGTTTAGTATACCCATCATTATTAATTTTAATAGATCTAATAAGGCAATCGGTGGACTACTTAACTCAAAAGATAAAATAGTTAAAGCACTAGCTCCACTTACATAAAAACCTGCTCTTACTAGGTCAGAACGTTGGCTTACCTTTGAAACACTATAAACACCCGCTAAACCGCCAATTACAGCTACTGCAGTCTCTGCAATCCCGCCTCCAGTTACTAAGCTTACTAAAAATCCGAGAGGAATAGTAACCATAATTGATAAGTTATAATTAACTAAAATAGCTAACAACATTGACATACCAGCAACAGGCACAAAATAAGCCGGTTTATCAATCGGAAAGAAGGTCATTATCTTGGCAAAAAGCAACATTAAGATAGGTAAAATACCTAATAGTGCCACTACTCCTTCATCATTTACTATATCAGAATAATACTGTGACACATATATCACAAATGCACTCATAAAGATAAATACAATTAAAGATAGGCCTAAAATAGCAAATACATTGACCTGCTTATGTCGTAGTCCTAATACATTTAAAATTTGAATATCTTCCTTTGTGACTACTTTCCCATGCCGAATGATTACTTCTCCTTGATGGACAGTCTTCTTAACTGGTTTAACAGCTTCTCGAGCTTTTTTCCTTCGTAGAGTTGTTGCTTCTTTATTTAAGACTAAATTAGGTCTAATTAAATTACTAGTTAGTTCTTCAATTACATATTTATAACGATTAGTTATCGATAAAGCTTGAATATCTTGCTGAATATGTTCTTTTACTTGCCCTATAGCATCACTCTTGATTCCTCTATTTAAATATTTAGTTATGATTTGATTAGTCTCTTCTTCCACATAATCTAAAGTTTTAGCATTAGCTTGTAATAAATACTTAATTGCTTTAGCTGAAACTTCGGCTTCAGTTTTAGCCTCAATCTTTTCAACCTTTTTTGACAGATCCAATGTATTCTTCTCTTTAATATCTTTATTCTCGTTTTGTTCGCTTTTAATCACACTATTATAACTTCTGACTGTTGTAAAGAAATTATCTAATCTCTGCTCTATATCATCTAAGACTGTTGCTTCTTCAACATATACTTTAGAAACAGAATTTGCTGCCTTCTCTCTCAACTCTTTAGTTCTTTCTTGGTCTACATATTCAATCGTTTTAGGTGCTACTATATCTCTAGGACTAACTTGTCCTACTTTTAAATTAACTTGATTAGGTATAAAGTCTATAGTCAAAATTAAAGTTAAAATAATAAAGACTACAATCCCCCAAATCCATCGTTTAGTAACAATATCCTGGGAAAGCTGTAGATCACTAACCGAAAACTTATCTTTAATATCATTTAAAAAACCCATTAACCACACTCCTTAAGCTGCTATTAGACTTTTGATTCATATGCTTCGATAATCTTTTGAACTAATCGGTGTCTTACAACATCTTTATTAGTCAAATAAACAAATTCAATCCCAGAAATACCAGCCAAAATCTTTCGTACTTGATTAAGCCCGGAAGTCTTTCGGCTCGATAAATCTACCTGTGTTATATCACCGTTAATTACTGCTTTAGAATTAACTCCTAGTCTAGTTAAGAACATCTTCATCTGAGCCGAAGTTGTGTTCTGAGCCTCATCTAAAATTACAAAAGAATCTTTTAATGTTCTTCCCCGCATATATGCTAAAGGAGCAATTTCAATAATCTCTTGTTCTAAGAGTTCATCTACTTTCTTTGGCCCTAATACTTCATACAACCCATCATATAAAGGTCTTAAATAAGGGTCAACCTTCTCTTGTAAATCACCAGGTAAGAAACCTAAATTCTCTCCTGCCTCAATAGCAGGTCTAGTTAAGATTATTCTCCGTACTTGATTGGTTATTAACGCATTAACTGCCATTACTACGGCTAAATAGGTCTTCCCAGTTCCAGCTGGACCAATTCCAAAAACAATATCTTGATTACGAATAGCATCAATATATACTTTCTGACCTATCGTCTTTGGTTTTATCTTTCTTCCTTTATGGGTCACTTGTACTATATCAGAATATATCCTATCTAAATTGAATTTATCTTCAACTGCTAATTTAATAGCATACTCCATTTCTCTTTCATCTAAGCTATGTTCATTAGTTACAACTTTACTTAATTCTTTAAAAAGCTTAACTACCTTTTCAACTTCTCTTTCATCATCACCTTCAATTTGAAGATAGTTGCCTCTAGCTAAAATTTCTACATCGAATTCTTCCTCTATCAACTTTAAGTTACGATCTCTTTGCCCAAAAATACGCATTGCTACTTCATTATTAACTAATTCTATCTCTTCTTGAATCAATACTGCCATTACCTCCTACTGAATATTTTCTTGTAACGCTATATTCTCTTTTGTAGTAACTAAAGCTTTAACTCTAACTATATTATTCTCCTCTTGATTAGTAGATATTAGTTTTAAATCTTTATCTAATATGACTGCATCATCATCAAGTTGAGTTAATACCTTTTGTAAAGCACGTTCCTTAGCTATTTTTTTTGCTTCAGCTAAACTTCTCTTCTCCGAGAATTCCTTGATTTTTATATATCTTCTTCTAATTATTTCGATAGGAAGATCAATATTCCTCCATGATGGTAAAGATTTAATCGTCTTCTCTACCTTGAAATAGACAAAAGGCGGCTTTTTAGGTCCAAAAATATGAAACTCCTGGTCTTCATACTTAATACTAAAGCTTTCTACCACATCGGTAGTCTGTTGTTGATAATAATCGGTTAAATTTACTTCTCCATAACTTTCATACCATACTTTAGCCTTAACTATTCCTTTAGCTACTACTTTCTCTATCTCAACCGGGTCTAGGTCTTCTTCATTTGCAACTTCTTCTTGTACTTCTGGTTCTGAATAATGCTTAATAGTACCACTAATTAACCTATCTCCTGCTTGCACTATAGTACCTTCTTCAACTACTGCTTCTCCCTCTAAAACGATTACTTCTGTAATTAAGCCTGATTTTTCAGCTACTAAATCGATAGCTTGCCCTTCAATATTCTGTCCTTCAACAGTAGTCTTCTCTACTAAATCTATTAATAATTTAGTTCCGTTAACCTTAACATCTACCCAAGCTACTTTCTCATTTTGATTAATAAGGTCTTCAACTTCTTCGGTATTTAAATTATACTTCAACATCCCATACTCAAAACCTGCTTTATTTAATAAAAAAAAGATTTCTTCTTCTTTTATATCCTCCAAACCATTAAGCTCTACAGTCCAAATGAATGATGATAAGATATAAATTGTGATGACAGCTACCACTAAACCAATTACCAAAGCATTTCTTACTTTTAACTTCTTTAAAAAAAATGGAAGACCATGTCTAGACCTTATTCTTACTGTGCAATCGGCTCTACGAATAGATTCTCTTATTCTTTTAAAATCATCCGCAACTAATTTAGCTAAGTAATGATCATCCACCTCCTTAATATCCCAAATAATAAAGTTGCTCCTAATTAAATAATTAATCAGTTTTTCTTTCTGACAACCTCGAATTTGAATTACTATATACCCGCGTAATAAATATAAGATTTTAAAGAGCATAATTAACACTTCCTCTAATGATATTTAAAAATAACATCTTGAATATGACCTTTGATTTTAACTTCAACCTTAGTTAATTCTTCGATCATTAACTCTTTTCCAGAAATAAGAACCTGTCCCTTATGAATTCTAATTCTTATTAAATTTTCTTCGTATTCAATGATACCTTTATGATTCTCTAAATGAAATTCTATGTTACCAACCATAGATATATGAGGTAAATCTAGCACTACATCCTTAGGCAATTCAAAAAGATTAGCAAATTTATTCTTAAGCTTCTCTTTAAGACTTTTATCTGGCAAGCGAATCCCTCCTAACCACTTCTTGTATTAAATTTATGTCTTAAAAATCTAATCATTACTAAAAACGAAAAAAACACTGACTATTATTAGCCAGTGTCTGTTTAAAATTATCATTATTCATTTCGATTAAGTTTAAAGCGGTATGGTCTCTTAGCTCTAGGAGGCTTTAATACCTCTGCTAACACAACCCCTTGCTCTAGCTGCTGTCGACCTAAATTATTTATATCTATTTCTTGATTCTTTTTATATTTGGTAGATTCCCTTTTCTTCTTAACCTTCTTCAACTTCTTTTTAGCTCTAGCTTTCTTTCTTCTTGCCTCTTCTTTTTTAGCTTCAATTTCTTTCATATCTATCTCTTGGTCTTCAAATAGTTCTTCGTACTTTTCTTGTTGGCTCAAATGTTTATGCTGGTTTGTAGAATTAGATTCCTTTAAGTCACCTTCTATTTTCTGGCCAGATTTATCTAGTCTTGAAGGATTCAACTCATCTAATTTTGCAGACGTTGGTCTCTTTTCTATTGAATTTGGATTTTTATCTGCAGATTGATAAGGAAAGTCTGGTTCTTCATATTGATTCTGCATCTTCTTAATTAAAGCTACTACAAGGTTATATCCAAAATAGAGGATTATCAGAACTATAAGTTCCACTTAAATCCCTCCTAATAAATCATTCTTAATTATCATTAATCTTTTCTTCTCTTTTACCATCATCTTTACCTGAAATACTTTCGCGCATCTCAGTATCGGCTTTAATATTCTGCATATTCATATAATCCATAACGCCCATCTTCCCTTCACGTAAGGCTTCAGCCATAGCTAATGGTACTTCTGCTTCCGCTTCTACTACCTTCGCTCGCATCTCTTGTACCTGCGCTTTCATCTCTTGTTCCTGAGCAACCGCCATTGCTCGTTTCTCTTCAGCTTTAGCTTGAGCTATCTCCTTATCTGCTTCTGCTTGGTCAGCTTGTAATTGAGCACCGATATTCTTACCTACATCTACATCAGCTATATCAATAGAGAGTATCTCAAAAGCTGTTCCTGAATCTAGCCCTTTATCTAAGACTGTCTCTGAAATAGAGTCTGGATTCTCTAATACTTTAGTATGCGCATTAGCTGAACCAACTGTAGTAACAATTCCTTCTCCTACTCTTGCTAAAATAGTCTCTTCACCAGCTCCACCAACTAAACGCTCAATATTAGCTCTAACAGTAACTCTAGCGTTTGCCTGTACCTGAATCCCATCCATTGCTACTGCCGTTACCATTGGGGTCTGAATTACTTTAGGATTAACACTCATCTGTACTGCTTCTAATACATCTCGCCCGGCTAAGTCTATAGCAGCTGCTCGCTCAAAAACCAAGTCAATATCTGCTCTTTCAGCAGCAATTAATGCATCAACTACCCGGTCTACATTTCCTCCGGCTAAGTAATGTGCCTCTAAACGATCTGTTCCTAAATCTATTCCAGCTTTATGTGATTTGATCATAGGCCTAACTATATTCGCTGGTGGAACTCTTCTTAGTCTCATACCAATTAAAGTCCCAATTGCTACTTTAACCCCGGAAGCCCAAGCAGATAACCAAAGTCCAACCGGAATAACATAACTGAATAATAGGAAGAAACCAACAACCAATATCAAGATTAATATAATAGGTATTCCATACATTTTAATCACTCCTCTAAGTTATAAGAATATTATCAGCTAAATAAGGTCGTTATACTCATTCGATTTTTTAAATTGTCAATTGTTAATCGTCAATTGTCAATTATAATTTCCTCACCACTATCCGCCTCCCTTGTACATCAACTACTTCAACTTCTTCGTTAGCAGCTATAAATCCTCCTTCTGTAACTACATCTAACCTCTTCTTATCAATTTCAGCTATTCCAGCCGGGCGCAGAGGTGTAATCGTCTGTCCAGCCTTCCCTATTAATGTTTCATCAGATTGATTACTAATATATCCTCCTTCTTTACTCTGTCTTTCAGAAAGTTCAATGCGACTCCAAGCTGTACTACTAATAAAGTATTTCAGTGCAATGATTATTCCCAAGATACTAGCTATACTAGAAATAGTGATTACATAGATAGCCACTTCTTTATTTTCAAAAGTAAAGAAGAGACTACCTAAAACAGCAATAATACCTCCTAGCCCAGTAATCCCAAAACCAGGCACTACTAAGACTTCTAGAGCCAAAAGTAAAACTCCAACTATAAAGAGCAAGATTAATCCAAAACCTGTTGCTCCAGCAATTAATCTCCCGGTAAAATATAGTCCTAATGATAATAAACCAATACTCCCTGCTGCTCCCCAGCCTAAGGTAATACCCTCAATAATTAAAGATAAAAAACCAACAGTTATCAAAATAGTACTGACAGCTGGATTAGAAGTAAATCTAGCTAATTTCTCTTGTAGATTAGGATGAAGTTGAATTATTTTAGTATCAGGATAGCCACCTTCTGCTAACGCTTCTTCTTTACTATTAACCACCTTATTTATAAATTCTATTCTAGCTGCTTCCTTAGCAGTTAGAGTTAATATTTCTCCTTCATCTACTAAGCCTTCTATCTCTAATTTTGCATCTACCATTGCTGCTGCTAACTTATCATCTCTACCTGTCTTTTCTGCTGTAGTCTGAAATTCCTTTCTAAAAGCCGATACTATCTTGGCATCTTTGGGTCGAGGTTCAGCAGCCCCTATGCTACTACCTGAATTCATATATACCTTATCACTAGCAATAGTAATCAAAGCCCCAGCTGACCACGCTCTATTCTCTACATAAGCAATCACAGGTAGCTTAGTATTTAAGATACTATCTCTAATATCTGTAGCTCCTTTCACCAAACCACCAAAAGTATCAATAGTTAATATAATCGCCTCTACTTCTTCTCTTTCTGCTTGTTGAATACCACGAGAAATAAACTTAGCTAAACCTAAATCAATAGTACCTTTAACCGGAATCTCATAGACAATTGGCTTTTTTGCAATTGCCGGTGATTGCAAAAAAAGACCTGATACTATAAACATTAAGATAGCAATCAGTAAATACTCTTTCTTAATTGACCGAAGCATTACTTGTCAACCCTTTCCAAACGTGCATTTTTTCACTACTTGCTAATATAAAACACTCGGTACTAACTTAGTACCGAGGATAAAATTTCTTTTATCAAGTCAAGCTTGTAATCTTTCTTTAACTACTTTATTGACTTCATTTCCGTCAGCTTTCCCTTTTACCTTAGGCATAATTGCTCCCATTACCTTACCCATATCACTCATATCTACCGCTCCTATCTCATTAATCGTTTCTTCAACTAAGTCCTGAATCTCTTCCTCTGATAATTGCTCAGGTAAATATTTATTCAATATTTCGATCTCTTCTTCCAATTCAGCTACTACATCATCTTTTCCTACTTTTTCATACTCAGGAATTGAATCTCTTCGTTGTTTAACCTCTTTAGCTAAAACAGCGACTATTTCATCATCAGATAGGTCCTTTCTTTCATCTATTTCTACATTCTTAATTGCTGCTCTAGCCATCCTAATTACTGATAGTTTCTGTTTATCTCCTTCTTTCATAGCTTCTTTCATATCAGTAAGTAATTCTTCTTGCAAAGACATACGCCTTTACCTCCTTTAATAATTTAGCCTGGTGGCCATTGTAATTGTCTACCACCTAATAAGTGAAAATGCAAATGAAAAACTGTCTGTCCTCCATCTTCATTACAATTATTCACAATTCTAAAACCGTCTTCAGCAATCCCTTCATCAGTTGCTAATTGATTTGCTACTTGATATATATGTCCAATTAATTCTTTATCTTCTGCTTCTAATTCTAAAGTTGTTGCGATATGTTTTTTAGGAACGATTAGGATATGCACCGGTGCTTGCGGTTCAATATCTCTAAAAGCAACTACCTTTTCATCTTCATATATTATATCACTCTCTATTTCATGATTAGCTATTCCGCAAAAAAGACAGTCTGACATAAACTTCCCTCCTTTTATTCGTAATTAGTTTTAATATATTCTTGATTAGGATTAAAAAGTCCTTCTTTATTGGTAAAATTAACCATTTAAGCTGTGATTTGCTCAATATAACCTTTTTGTGTTTTAATCATAACGTTATTTATTCTTCAATAGAGCCAATTAAGTAATTGTCCTCTGTGTCTACTAACTTAACAGATACTAGCTCACCTTGATAAGAGTCTCCTGCATCAACCATTACTTTTAAGTAATTATCTGTTAATCCAGTTAATAAACCAGTTCTATGGTCTCGTTCTTCTTCTATCATTACATCCAACCCTTTACCGATAAATTTATCTCTATATTCTTCAGCCATTCTTTCGCCTAGTTCTCTTAATTTCGCACTTCTTTTCTTCTTAACTCTTGAATGTACCTGTTCATCAAATTTGGCTGCTGGGGTTCCTTCTCTTTTCGAATATTTGAAGACATGTAAATCACTAAATCCAAGTTCTTTAATAAATCCATAAGTAGTATTGAAGTCCTCTTCTGTTTCACCAGGGAAACCAACCATTACATCAGTAGTAACCGCTATTTCCGGAATTTGCTCTCTAATCTGTGTTATTTTTGCTGCAAATTCCTCGGTAGTATAGTCTCGATTCATAGCCTTTAAAACTTTATTACTACCGCTTTGTAATGGTAAATGTAAGTGACGACATAATTTCTTTTCATCAGCAATCAAATCTATTAATTCTTGGCTCACTTCTGTTGCTTCTATCGAACTCAATCTAATCCGTTCTAAATCAGGAATCCTTATTAATTCTTTAA
This sequence comes from Candidatus Frackibacter sp. WG13, assembly GCF_900114655.1. Classification (GTDB taxonomy): domain Bacteria; phylum Bacillota; class Halanaerobiia; order Halobacteroidales; family Acetohalobiaceae; genus Frackibacter. The sequence goes on along the minus strand of NZ_FOTT01000023.1, from coordinate 19,005 downwards.
TTAAACTAATTAAATCTGTAGCCTCTCCTTTTTCTTCTCCATAAGCTCCTAAATGAATACCAGTTAAAACTATCTCTTCAAATCCATTTTGAGCCAATCGTTCAGCTTCAGCTACGGCTTCGCTTAAATCTCTACTCCTAACTGTTCCCCGAGTATACGGAATAATACAGTAAGCACAGAAACGATCACAGCCATCCTCTATTTTCAGCGAAGCCCTTGTTCGCTCTTTAGATTCAGTAATTGGTATCTCTTCAAACTCTTCTGTTTCCATTACATTCTGCACAAAGTTAAGTGGTTCTTTAGCTAACCTAGCCTGTTCTATTAATTCGACTATCTCTTTGCGTCCCTCAGTTCCTACTATTAAATCTACTCCACTAACTTCTAAAACCTCATCTGGAGAGACTTGAGGGTAACAGCCAACTACTGCTACTATAGACTCTGGGTTTCTCCGTTTAGCACGTCGAGTTATCTGCCTTGATTTGCGCGCACCCTGATGGGTCACTGTACAAGTATTAATAATATATACATCGGCCTCTTCCTGGAAGTCAACCACTTTATAACCAGCTTCAGTAAAAAGATTTATCATTGACTCGGTGTCATATTGATTCACTTTACAACCTAAAGTATAAAATCCAACTCGTTTCATTATGCTCCTCCTAAATCTCCTGCTTCGTATAGAATCATACTCAATGCAGCTAATCCAGCGGTCTCCGTTCTTAAGATTCGTGGTCCTAAGGTTACTGATTTAGCTCCTAATTCCTTGGCCTTATCTACTTCTTCTGATGCAAAACCGCCTTCTGGACCAATTACAAGCAAAATTTTCTCTGGATTTAAGTCTAAATTCTGTAAATTATTCTTTAAACCATCACTATCTTCATCTTCCCAAGGAATCAAAACTAAATCATAATCCGTAATTATCTCTTCTAGATCAATAAAATCCTTCAGTTCACCAACCTTAGGAATCGTCGCCCGACCAGACTGCTTAGCTGCTTCTTCAGCTATCTTCTGCCATCTCTTCTGACGACGCTTTGCTTTACTAGGCTTTAGTTTCACTACACTTCTTTTAGTTTCCATAGGAATTACTTGGTCTATACCTAATTCAGTACATTTTTGGACTATCAAATCCATCTTCTTGCTCTTAGGTAACCCCTGTAAAAGTGTTACTTTAACTTCTGGTTCTACTTGAGCTACAAACTCATCTTGTATCTCACCTATTACTACTTCTTCACTAGTTTCTACAATTTTTATAATATATTTTTGACCCTGACCGTCAGCTACACTAATCTTATCATCAGGTTGTAAGCGAAGAGCTTTAGTAATATGTCGTACATCACTTCCAGTAATTCTAATTTGCTCATCAACTATATTTTTAGGTTCTACAAAGAAATGATGCATACTATTAACTCCTCTCCCCTATTATCGTAACCCAATCTTCCTCTTCTTTTACCTCTTTAACTATTAAATTAACGTCTATAAGCGCTTCTTTAATCTCTTCTTTCTTTTCTTTATTAATTCCAGATAAGATAAAGAGACTATCTTCATCTAATACTTCTAACATATCAGGAATTAACCTTAGAATAATATGTGGTAGTAGATTCCCTACTACTAAATCATACTTTTCATTAACTATCTCTACTAAATCCCCTTGCTTAACTACTACTTCTTCGTTAAGATTATTTAGTTTTAAGTTCTGTTTTGCTATCTTAACCGCTATGTCATCTATATCTATAGCTAAAATATCTTCTATCTCTAATAAGCTAGCAGCAACAGACAGGATGCCAGTTCCAGTCCCGATATCCAACATACTTTCTCGTCCATCACAATTCTCTTCGATAGCTTCTATACACATAGTAGTCGTAGCATGAGCCCCGGTGCCAAAGGCCATACCGGGGTCTAATTCAATTATCTTTTCTCCTGGTTTAGCTTCATACTCTTCCCAGGTTGGCTTAATTACTATTGTATCTGTTATTTTAGTCGGCTTAAAATGCTCTTTCCACGAACTACTCCAATCTTCTTCGGGAATAGTCTCTAATTCTATTCGACCGGAACCAGAGTTCAATCCATATTGATGCAAATAACCAATCTTACTCTTTAGTATAGCCAACTTAGCTTCTAAAGAATCATTAATCGGTAGATAAGCTTTAATTAATAAGTCATCATCAGAAACCTTTACTTCAAGGTCTTCTTTAACCAGGCCTTCAATGCCGATATCCTGTAAAATATTACTGATAGCCGGCAATGACTCTTTAGTTGTAAATATCTTAACCTCTCTCCATTTCATATGATTTCATTCTCCTTCATTCACAATTAGCAATCAAACATTATTGATGAGGCTAGTTTACATTCCTAAAACATCTTTTACCTTCTTAAAAAAACCTTTTTCTTCAGGATTAATCTCTTCCCCACTAATTTGCGAAAACTTCTTTAATAACTCTTTTTGTTCATTATCTAATCTCTCTGGAATTACAACCTTTACCTTTATATGCTGGTCTCCACGTCCGTTACCTCGCAAATGAGGGATCCCTTTATTTTTTAAACGGAAAGAAGTTCCTGGTTGGGTTCCTTCAGGAATCTTGAACTTTACCTTGCCATCTAAAGTTGGTACCTCTATCTCATCTCCTAAAATAGCCTGCACAAAATTAATCGGCACCTCACAAAGAACATCGTCGCCTCTTCGCTTGAATAATTTATGTGAACGCACATTGATTACTATATATAGGTCACCAGCTGGACCACCATTTTCTCCAGCCTCACCCTCACCTTGCATTCTTAAACGCGAACCACCTTCTACTCCTGCGGGAACATTAACGGTAATATTTCTTCTTCTTCTTACTTTACCTTTTCCATTACACTTAGGACATGGGTCTTTAACAAATTTACCATCTCCATGGCAACGATCACAAGTTCTTGTCTGTACAAACTGTCCAAAAGGAGTTTGCTGTTTAAATCTGACTTCTCCTGTACCATTACATTTAGCACAAGTCTCTACGTCGCTATCTGATTGGGCTCCGCTCCCATTACACTTATCACATTCTTCTGTCCGTGGAATCTTAATCTCTTTTTCGGTCCCAAAAGCAGCTTCTTCGAAATCAATAGTTAAGTTATATCTCAGGTCAGAACCCTTGCGTGGTGCATTCCTGCGCTGCTGTCTACTACGACCTCCACCACCAAAGAACATATCAAATATATCGTCAAAACCACCAAAACCGCCACCTTGGCCAAATCCACCTTGACCAAAGCTTTCTTGGTCTACACCAGCATGACCATACTGATCATACCTTGCTCTTAAGTTTTCATCACTTAAAACTTTATAGGCCTCAGAAACCTCTTTAAACTTCTCTTCAGCATTAGGATCATCACTTACATCGGGATGATACTTTTTCGCTAACTTACGATAAGCACGTTTAATCTCTTTGTCACTTGCTTCCTTACTAACACCTAAAACCTCATAATAATCTTTCTTACTCATAATTTAAATTCCTCCACCTCACGGTTTAGTAATCTATGGACATAAACAAAGCCAAAGCCAGGTAGGCTTTGACTTTGTATTACTACTGCCTAATCAAATCCAATTATTCATCATCAACCTCTTCATAATCAACATCAACTACATCTTCATCATCATCAGTTTCTGTTTTTGCTCCACCAGCAGCTCCTTGTGCCTGTTGCTGAGCTTGCTGCTGCGCTTGGGCTTGAGCATACATCTGCTGGGTTAATTCATGTAATTCATTAGTTAAGTTCTCTTTCTTTTCATTGATAGTATCAACATCTATTTCATCTGGGTCAATATTGCTCATATCAATATCCTCTAATACTGCTTCTAATTCTTCTTTAGCAGCTTCAATATTACTTAATACAGACTCATCTACTCCTTCACCAGCTTCTTCAATCGTCTTATCAACCTGGTGCACTAAGCTATCAGCTTCTGTAACTGTCTCCACTGCTTCTCTTCGCTTCTTGTCCTCTTCCGCATGGGCCTCAGCTTCATTTACCATCTTTTCGATATCATCTTCTGATAATCCAGTATCCGATTTAATGGTAATCTGCTGTTCATTTCCAGTACCTTTATCTTCAGCAGAAACATGTACGATACCATTAGCATCAATATCGAAAGTAACTTCAATCTGTGGTACTCCTCTAGGAGCAGGTGGAATATCAGTTAATTGGAAACGACCTAAAGTCTTATTATCTTTGGCCATCTCTCTTTCACCCTGTAGCACATGAATATCTACTGCTGTCTGATTATCAGCAGCTGTACTGAAGACTTTACTTTCCGAAGTAGGAATTGTGGTATTTCTATCAATTAATCTAGTGAAGACTCCACCCATAGTCTCAATTCCTAACGAAAGCGGAGTAACATCTAATAGTACTAAATCATCAACATCTCCAGCTAATACTCCCCCTTGAATCGCTGCTCCAAGAGCTACACACTCATCAGGGTTAATTCCTTTATTTGGTTCTTTACCGACTTCTTTTTTAATTGCTTCTCTAACAGCAGGAATTCTTGTTGAACCTCCTACTAATAGTACCTGGTCTATCTCACTCTTACTTAAGTCAGCATCAGCTATCGCCTGTCGAGTCGGCTTCATTGTCTTTTCAACTAAATCAGAAGTCATCTTTTCAAACTGTGATCTAGTAATATCTACATCTAAATGCTTAGGACCAGTTTCAGTTTGAGTAATAAACGGTAAGTTAACATTAGTACTTGCTACTCCAGATAACTCAATCTTAGCTTTTTCTGCAGCATCCTTTAACCGCTGTAATGACATCTTATCATCTCTTAAGTCAATACCATGCTCTTTCTTAAACTCTTTTGCTAAGTAATCTATAATCTTTTGGTCAAAATCGTCTCCTCCAAGCTTATTATTACCGCTAGTAGCAATAACTTCGAAGACACCACCACCAAGCTCTAGGATAGAGATATCAAAAGTTCCTCCTCCTAAGTCATAAACCAAGATAGTCTGATCACTTTCATCATCTAATCCATAAGCTAAAGAAGCAGCTGTCGGTTCATTAATGATTCTCTCTACTTCTAACCCTGCAATCTTGCCTGCATCTTTAGTTGCTTGGCGCTGAGCATCACTAAAATAAGCTGGAACTGTAATTACAGCTTTTTCAACCTCTTCGCCTAAGTAATCTTCAGCATCTCGCTTTAATTTCTGCAAGATCATTGCAGAAACCTCTTGTGGCGTATATTCCTTATCATTCAATTCTTCTTTATGATCAGTTCCCATATGACGCTTAATAGAAATAACAGTTTGGTCTGGATTAGTAATTGCTTGCCGCTTAGCAGCTTCACCTACTAATCGTTCTCCTTTTTTAGAATATCCAACTACTGAAGGTGTAGTTCTACTTCCTTCTGCATTAGGAATAACTGTTGGTTCTCCTCCTTCAATCACTGCTACACATGAATTCGTAGTTCCTAAGTCAATTCCAATTATTTTACTCATCCTAACATCATCCTCCTTTAATAAGTGTCAAATTAAATATATTTTATCCATTCAGAACAAAGACTCATTCTGAATATATTAATTGTAATCTAAACCTGAACATGTTGTAATAAACAGACCATTTATATTATATGTAATCAAGAATGATTCTGTTCCTTAAAGTCAGCCAGAGTTAAAATCAACCCTGGCTGTATATTCATATACTTAAATACTCTATTCAGCAACTTTAACCATTGCCGGTCTTAAAACCTGGTCATTAAACAGATAGCCTCTCTGTAGCTCTGCAGTAATAACGCCTGACTCATATTCATCACTCGATTCTTTCATTACCGCTTCATGTAATTTAGGATCAAATTCTTCCCCTACAGTCGGAATTGTTTCGACTCCTTCTTCCCCTAAGGCTTTAAATAACTGCCGCGAAACCATTTCCATTCCATCTAAAAAATCAGCTAAATCTTGATCACTATCTGTAGTGGCTAGAGCACGATCAAAGTTATCTATAACAGGTAAAATTCCACTAATAAATTCTTTATTAGCATTTGAGCGTAATCTTTCTTTTTCTTTCTGAACTCGTTTCTTATAATTAGCAAATTCAGCCTGCAATCGCTGTAATCTATCTATATAATTCTGTTTTTCAGCTTCACTCCTCTCTAATTCTTCCTTTAATTCATCTAATTCTTCTTTTGGAATCTCAACAACTTCATCTTTTTCATTATCAGCTTCATCTTCAACTACATTTAAGTCTTGCTTCTCCTTCTGATCATCCTCCAAATCAACCTCTTTCTTCTTAGCTGCTTGTTCAGCACCCATTACCAATCACCATCCCACTTCAACTTATTTATTTTGTTCGGTTAACATATTACTTAACACCTGAGCCACAAGTTGAACCACCGAAACAACATTTGAATAGTCCATTCTTGTCGGCCCTAATATTCCAATCTTACCTATAGATCTATTATTTAATTGATAAGTAGCAGTAACCATACTACAATTCTTAATCTCATCAAAGTCATTTTCCTGACCAATTGTAACCTTTACATTTGATGTATCATCTGATATATTCCCCAAAATATTATATAATAATTCTTCTCTCTCTAAGACTTGTAATACCGTCTTAACCTTATGAATATCATTAAATTCTGGTTGTTCCAAAATATTAGTCGTTCCACCTAAATAAACCTTTGCTTTACTAATACCAGGATTAATCAATCCTTGGTATAAAACATCTAACTGTCTATTTTCTAAACCGTCAAGCCGATTAACTAAAGTACTCTCTAATTCATTTAATAGTTCCTCATTAATCTGACTTAAAGTTAATCCCTGTAATCTTTCATTTAAATAACGAGTAATCTGTTGTAATTCAGAATGATTTAAACCTTCTGGCATAGAAACTACTCTGTCTTGTACGCCAATATCTGTGATAATAATCAACAGAACATGCTTAGTATCAATAGGCACTAATTTTAAACTACGAAATACACTATCTTTCAAATGAGGACTCAAAATCAGAGACGTATATTGTGTTAACTCTGATAACATATCTGAAGTCTGTTCAATTATCTCGTGTACTTCGGGGGCCTTTGATTCATAGTTCTCCTTAATAGCTTTTTGTTCTTGTTTAGAAAGTTTCTGCAATTCCATTAATATATCTACATAAAATCTATACCCTTTGTCCGAAGGAATACGTCCTGCTGATTTATGAGGTTTCTCTAAATATCCCATCTCCTCTAAATCAGCCATCTCATTTCTGATAGTTGCCGAGCCAACACCAAATTCATAACGACGAGCCAGAGTCCGTGATCCAATCGGGTCAGCAGTCATTACATACTCATTAATAATAGCCTTCAATACCTTCTTCTTACGCTCCGTCATCTTCAACATTGACTCTCACTCCCTAGTGTTAGCACTCGATAAGTCCGAGTGCTAATAATAGCTATAATTAAAATATCACTTACCCTATCATTTGTCAAACTGAATCAAAGGTTATTATTTTAAATTAAATTTAAAATACTCCAAAATACTAACAAATACTCTAGCACTTCCTTCTCATAGAATAAACTCAGCTAAGACATCATTTGCTAATACTAGACCTCTCTCAGTAAGAGAGATGCTATCTCCCGTAATTTTTATTAAGTTCTGATTGTTTAAATCATTAATCTCTTTACTATAAATACTATAGATACTCTCACCAAAACGTTCCTTAAACTTAGTAGTTGAAATTCCTTCCTTCAATCTTAACCCCATAATCATAGTCTCAATAATCTGATCTTCTCTATCTAAATGATTAATCTCTTTAATTGGCAACTTACCAGCTGTAATCATTTCAATATATTTAGTAATAGATTGTAGATTACTGCCTCTTACTTCTCCATCATAAAAATGAGCTCCTGGCCCTAAAGCTAAGTAAGGTTCATTTCGCCAATAGATTTGATTATGTTGTGACCTATAACTAGGTTTAGCAAAATTAGAAATTTCATAATGTTCATAGCCATTTTTAGTCAATAATTCTCTTGTTAATTGATACATTGCTAAATCTAATTCTTCAGAAATCGGCTTTAATGATCCTGCTTTCATCTCTTTAGCAAACTGAGTACCAGCTTCAATCTTTAAATTATAGGTAGATAGATGTTCAGGTTCTAATTTTAAGGCTTCCTTCAATGTCCGCTGCCATTCTCTTATGGCTTGGCTTGGTAAAGCAAAGATTAAGTCTAAATTAATATTAGAAAAGCCAACCTCTCTAGCTAAATAATAGTTTTCCTCTGCTTGTTGTATAGTATGAATCCTACCTAATCGTTTTAAAACTTGATTATCAAAGGCTTGTACACCAAAACTTAAACGATTAACCCCAGCTTCTTTTAATAATCTTAATTTAACTCTATTAACCGTACCAGGATTAGCCTCTATACTTATCTCAATATTATCCTTCATCTTAAAATTATCTCGTAAAATCATTAATAACTCCGAAAGAGTATCTCCATCAAAGCAAGTAGGAGTTCCCCCGCCGATAAAGACACTCTTTAATACTGGTCCTTCATACTTATTTGCAAGCATTCTTACTTCTGTAAATAATGCTTTTAAGAATGAGTCCGCTAAATCCGCTTTCCACTCTCTTGAATTAAAATCACAATAGTAACATTTACTTTTACAGAAGGGTATATGAATATAAAGACCGTACTCTTTCATAGTTTAGACTTCCTTTAACTATTAGTAGATAAATAAATTTTTAATTAGATTCTAATCATAATTAATTGCTAGTTTAATCATTAATTTCAAGAATAGCCATAAATGCTTCCTGAGGAATCTCTACACTTCCTACCTGTTTAGCCCGTTTCTTACCTTCTTTCTGTTTCTCTAATAATTTTCTTTTGCGACTAACATCTCCACCATAACATTTCTGCAATACATTCTTTCTTTTGGCTCTAATCGTTTGACGAGCAATGACTTTTCTGCCTATAGCTGCTTGTAAAGGAACTTCAAACATCTGTTTAGGAATAAATTCTTTTAACTTTCTAGTCAGTTCTTGTCCAATCTGATATGAACTATCACGGTGAACAATACAGGAAAGAGCATCAACAGGGTCTTTATTAACTAAGATATCTAGTTTAACTAAATCTGCTTCCCTATAGCCAGCAAACTCATAATCAAAAGTAGCATACCCTCGTGTTACTGATTTAAGTTGATCAAAAAAGTCTAAAACAATCTCATTTAACGGTAAATCATATACTAACTTAACTCTAGTTTCATCTAAATACTGCATATCCTTAAATTCGCCACGACGTTCTTGGGCTAATTCCATACCTGCCCCTACATATTCATCTGGCAACATAATAGTAGCTGTTACAACCGGCTCTTCAATAAAGTCTATATACTGTTTTTCTGGCATCTTAGCCGGATTTTCAACCTCAATAACTTCGCCGTCTTCTTTATGCACTTTATAAATTACACTAGGTGCTGTCGTAATTAGATCTAAGTTATACTCTCTTTCTAATCTTTCTTGAATAATCTCCATATGAAGTAATCCTAAGAATCCACATCTATAGCCAAAACCTAATGCCTCAGAAGTCTCTGGCTCAAATGTTAAAGAAGCGTCATTTAGCTGTAACTTTTCTAAAGCATCCCGTAACACTTCATAATCATCACCTTCTACTGGATAGAGTCCACAAAAGACCATCGGCTTTGCTTGTTTGTAACCAGGTAAAGGTTCTTGAGCCGGATTATTTGCATCAGTAATAGTATCTCCTACTTGTGAATATTTAACATCCTTAATCCCAGCAATCATATAACCTACTTCGCCAACTGATAATTTATCTCTAGACTGCATATGAGGAATAAAAGTCCCTACTTCTTCGACTTCAAACGTCGTCTCCGTTGCCATCATCTTAATCTTCATTCCCGGCTTAATGTTACCTTCCATAATCCTATAATAGGCGATAACTCCTTGATAAGGATCATATAATGAATCAAAGATTAAAGCTTTAAGCGGATTATCTTCATCACCTGACGGCGGCGGTACTTCCCGTACAACTGCCTCTAAGACCTCCTCCATACCAATCCCTTCTTTAGCACTAGTTAAGATAGCTTCATCTGGATCTAATCCAATATCTATTAACTCTTCCTTAACTCTATCTGGATTAGCACTTGGTAGATCAATCTTATTAATAACGGGAATAATCTCTAAATCCGCTTCTAAAGCCAAATAAATATTAGCTAATGTCTGTGCTTCTACCCCTTGAGCAGCATCAATAACTAATAATGCCCCTTCACAAGCAGCCAAACTTCTAGAAACTTCATAAGTAAAATCGACATGACCTGGTGTATCTATCAAATTTAAAATATATTCTTCTCCATCATTAGCTTTATAATCCATTCTTACAGCTTGAGCTTTAATAGTAATTCCTCGTTCTCTTTCTAAATCCATACTATCTAAAAGCTGTTCTTCCATCTCTCTTTCTGTAACTGTTTCGGTATGTTCTAATAATCTATCTGCTAAAGTAGATTTTCCGTGATCAATATGTGCTATAATAGAAAAGTTTCTAATCTTATTCTGATTAATCTTACTCAATTTCCTGCCCCCTTTTGCTACTTAGGTTACCTTTACAATTATAACACTGATTTTTATATTTATCAAACATAAGAACGACTAATAATTAAAAGCAGGCTATTAACTAATCACTTATTTTATCAGCTAATAAAGAGGCAATCACATTAGCCATTAAACGAGCAGACCGCTTTACTTCTGGAAGTGTATTACTAACCCCCCCAAATTCTAAAAGTAAAGCATGGGGATGAAGATCTTGATTATAACGCCGATTATCAATTACTTTTACTTTCCTTAATAAACCTGGGTACACCCTATTCATCTTATTAGCTAACCTGTTTGCAAATGCCAAATTTCTTCGCCAATTAGGATGAGATAAACCATAGCTAGGAGTTGCTTTAGCAACCACAATCATTACCTTAGCAACCTCCTGGCCATTAATAGTAGTTGTAATCACATTCTTATCTTTTATTGCTAAAGCATCACGATGAATATCAAAAATCATCTCTAGATTCGGATTCTGTTTAACCATTTTTTGCGCAACATTTCGAGAACGAATATATGATTCTCTATATACTGCATCATTAACTTTGGTTGACTGTATTGCTTGAACACCATACTTATTATTAAGTTTTTGTACTAGTTCTCTACCTACTATAGCTATATCTCCTTTAGTTCCTGGTGCTGAATGACCATTAAAAACACTAACCCCATAACTTTCTGAAGTATGAGTATGATAAACTCCAACTAAAGTCTTGTTATAAAAAGCTTGAATCTTATCAGATTGTTCGGTTTGAGAAAATCTTAACTCCGGTTTTTGAGCTTGTCTCTTTTTATCAAATGAGGAAGACTTTCTTTTTTTAGGTAAGTTAGGAAATAAATCTGAATTAACAACTTTTGTTGGCGAATCATTACTTAAGGCTGATTGAGGTCCTAGAGCCGCACTTAATATACTGATCGGGTCACTTACTTTAATTCCAATTAAGAACTCTGAAGTTAAATTAATTAAATCAGTAGGCTGTTTCAAGAGATAAAACAACGATTTCTGTTGTTGGTTACTTCCTAAGATTGGTAAAGCATGTTTGAAGAATCGTTTAGAACTTTTAACATTTAATTTTAAAGCTGATGATAGAGAATCTATTAATTCTTTACGTGACAACTGTTCTTCAATTTCAAATTGAAAATTAGCAACCGGTAAGGGCTTTTCATTCTTCAATGGAAGAAACTTTATTACTCCTAATATTATAAGTAAGATTAGTCCAAATATGAATAGCTTTTTAAATTTCTTATTAAATATAAATATCATTAACTCTTCACCCCACTCTATTATTGATATCTATGCAAAAATAAAGAAAATATACCTAAAATTAATATAAAATTAAAGAAGCTCTGGTTAATTAACCAGAGCTTCTTTAATCTATTATTGTAAATAAAGCGAGACATTCTCTTGATTAATATCAGGGTGAAGAGCAATGTTTAGTCCACCAGCAATAACTCTTCCTACATCTCGAATTAATTTATCTATCCCTCTCGGGGCCATAATCAAATCACCTAAATAAGGCTGCAAGACTTGTTGAATGATCTGTTGCTTTTGTTTATCATTAATCTGTTGTAATCTATTCTGCATTTGTGTACCCGCTATATTTTGATCTTGCATTAACTTATCTATTGTATCATTAACTATAGTAACAGAATTTACAACTGTAGGTACACCTACCGCAATAACTGGTACTCCCATATCTTCTTGCGTTATCCCTATCCTTTGATTGCCAACCCCAGAACCAGGATAGATTCCTGTATTACTAATCTGTATAGTAGATGCTAAATGATGAGTCTCTCTAGCTGCTAAAGCATCAATAGCAATTACTAAATCGGGATGAACCTTATCAATGACTCCTTTTAATATTTCAGCGGTCTCAATACCGGTTAATCCCAACACTCCCGGTGCCAAAGCACAAACGGGCCTCATCCCTTGGCGTGCATCTGCTGGTGCTGCATCGTAAAGATGTCTAGTTACTAATAAATGATGTATCACCCTTGGTCCTAAAGCATCTGGAGTTGCATTCCAGTTGCCTAATCCAATCACTAAAATAGTAGGTTCTTGTTCTAAGCTCTTAGTTAATCCTGGATAATTTACAAGGGTATTTATCTCTTTAGCCATTACACCGCTCAAATATTCGTGTAATTGCCTTTCTCCTTGCTGTAATTCCCTAGTTTCGATAGTTATATAATCTCCTGGTTTTTTACCAATAGCCTGAGCAGCTCTATCATTCATTACTCTAATTCTAGTTATTTTAGCATGCTCTACTTCTTCTTCATCTAACCTTACCCCTTCTAACTCTTGTCCAGTTCTCTGCATTGTTAAGTTACGTGACTCAACTGCTAAGTCTGTAAGTAAATGCAGATCGAATGGGGAGTTTTTCTGTTCCATAAACTACCTCCTAACAACCAGATTATCGTAATTCTGTTGGTACAAAGGCATCCACAATACCAATTACTAAAGCTGCTAATAAAGCTCCCACTATAGTCACTGCCATATTAGCAACCACAAATTGAGTGAAATAAATAACTGTAGCAGAAGTAACAAACCCAATAATTCCTCTGCTTTGTGGGGAGATGTCCTCTCCTAATACAGCTTCAATAGCATATCCTATTACTGCAATAACAATAGCTGCAATCAATGCATTAGTAAATCCAACTATCTCAAACCCTGGCAAGAAATATCCTACCGCTAATAAAACAAAGGCTGAAACAATGAATCTTACAATAGCTCCTAACCAACCTTGCATTATCTCACCTCCCTCATATTTTAGTATTATTATGATAACCGATTCTAATTTTTATATTCAAAAACGAAATTATCCTTGCATTTTTCTATTACCTATGATAAAATTTTTCATGTTATCCCTGTAGTTAACCTATTGTTTTATATGTTTCTTATATAATTTTTACTTAGATTTACAATTTTACTTAATTATTTATTGTCAATTTAAAGGGAGGTGACCGATTAATGCCAACTAGTAAATCAGCAACTAAGAGAGTCAGAACTACTGCAAGGAAAGCTAAAAGAAATAAAGTAAGTAAAGATGCACTTAAAGATGCTATTAAAGATTTTGAAGCAGCGGTAGAAGAGAATAATGTTGAATTAGCTGAAGAAAAGTTAAACGAAGCTAAAAAGGTAATTGATAAATCCGTAACTAAAGGAATTCTTCATAAGAATAATGCAGCTCGTAAAAAGTCTAAACTTGAACGAAAGTTTAATGAAATTGCTAGCTAGTAAAAAAATCCTCCTAATATTAGGAGGATTTTTTTATTTAGCTTTAACTAATCGCTTCATTAACTACTTGTTTAATATTCAAAATTAACAACTCTAATTCTAACTCCTTATCCTGACCAGTCACTAACTTTATATTACTCTCCAGTATCATTTCTAAAATCCTTTCTAATTCTAAAATTGAAAAATTTCTGCTCTGTTTGATACACTTTTTAATCGGATAAGGATGTTGATTCAGTCTATTAGCAATCGATTTGGCTGTCTTACCTTTTTGATATAATACCTTTGTCTGCAAAATTAATCTAATCTGTCTAGCTATCATCATTAATAGACCTATCTCGGATTGACCATCAGCTATTATCTGATTTAATAATTTTAAAGCTTGGCCATAATTGCGCTTCCCAATACTATCAACAAAATCAAATATTATATTCTCTTTTAATAAACGATCTTTACTAATAATCTTCTTTGTCTTTGATAAAGTTATCACCTTGTCATCACCTATGAAAGTAGCTATCTTCTCTAACTCTGTACTTAATCTTTGTAACTCATTATTAAATGTACTTTCTAATAGCTTAATAGCTGGCCTTTCTATCTCTTTTCCTAATTGAGAAGCTCGGTTTTCAATCCATTCATCTAAAGATTTATACTTTAAACTCTTAAATTCTAATACTTCACCTAATTTTTTAAACCGTTTATATAACTTAGTTCGCTTATCAGGTTGATTAGAAGTCTTCAATAATAAAATAGTAGTCTCCGGAAAATCAGTTAACAGTTCTTCTAATCGTTCCTTTTCATCTTTCTTAAATTTATTAGTAAATATTCTATTAGAGTCAAATATAACAACTCTCCTTTCATTCATAAAAGGAAGTTGATTAACCGAATTAATTAATGAAGATATAAATTCACCCTCATCATTAATAAAGCTAAGATTGAAATCTTCAAGCTCATCATTAACAAAATTTTCAATAAATTTTTTAGTAAATTCTTCGATTAAATAATACTCATCACCAAATAATAAATATATATTCGATAATTCATTAATATCTTGATTTAAAATTTTTTCGTTCTGCATCTTCTTCACCTCTAACTTCTTATTCTATACATTATTTTTAATTCCTTGCTTAAACTTTATTCTTTTTGTTATCTAAAAAATTCATAATCAATTTACCACTCTTTTCTTAAAATAGAATAGAATTAAGAAGCTGCTTATATGTTCTAGTATACTTCCTTCGCCCACGATAAATAATAGTACTACAACAGTAAAGGAGGTGAAAATAATGAGCACTAGAAATAATAGTAATCAATTAGTTAATCCGATGGCTCGTCAAGCTTTAGATAAGTTTAAAATGGAAGCTGCACAGGAGCTTAATATTAGAGATGAATATAAATCTGGTTATTGGGGTAACTTGACTTCTCGTGAGTGTGGTGCTGTTGGTGGTCAGATGGTTAAAAAGATGATTGAACATGCTCAAAACCAAATGGCTAATGGCACTAATGTAAATGCTCCTACTTCTTCACAAGATGCGCAAAATATCAATTTAGGTAATAAAGTTGGAGATTTCAAGCCGCAACAATAGATATAGATTAAATGTTAAAAAATAAAATAAATACTGCTTTAATAAGGAGGCAAAAATAATGAGTACTAGAAATAATAGTAATCAATTAGTTAATCCGATGGCTCGTCAAGCTTTAGATAAGTTTAAAATGGAAGCTGCACAGGAGCTTAATATTAGAGATGATTATAAGTCTGGTTATTGGGGTAACTTGACTTCTCGTGAGTGTGGTGCTGTTGGTGGTCAGATGGTTAAGAAGATGATTGAATATACTCAAAACCAAATGGCTAATGGCACTAATGTAAATGCTCCTACTTCTTCACAAGATGCGCAAAATATCAATTTAGGTAATAAAGCTGGAAACTTCAAACCTCAACAATAAATTAACCTCTCTTACTGAGCGGGTATCACATATCCGCTCAGTAAAAATAAATAATTCTATACATAAAAGCTTAACTATAAAATAATAACCAATCGCATTGAAGCAGTTAATAACTTTGCAAAGTTATTAACTGCTCCGCCCAAGTGATTTAATTAATCCTTAATAATTTTCATTTCTTTTCTAACCAATAATACCTACCGTTACTTTTGATTACTATTGCGTGTTTATTTTTTGTCATTAGAATATCTGAGCCTATCTTATACAATCGATCTTTCACTTGTAAGTCTGGTAGATTATATTGATTATTCTTACCTACTGATATTACGGCTAATTTGGGCTTAACTTGTGCTAAAAATAGTTGACTACTTGATGAATTACTACCATGATGACCTACTTTTAAAATTTCACTATTTAATTTAATACCTCTTTTAACTAAATTCTTTTCTACTTCCCTCCCTGCGTCACCTGTAAATAATACTTGAAAATCACCATAATCAATTTTAACTAATAAAGAATTATTATTAGATTCAATAATAGCTCCTGAATAATGATAAATATTAAAATTGATTTCCCCCACATTTAGCTTTCTAAAATCATTAATCATATAATAATCAATCTGCTTTGATTTTAAGACTTTAAAAACGTTTCGTACTAACCGATTCTTTACTTTAGGTTCAGGAAATAATACTACCCTAACATCGAATTCCTGCAAAACTTTCAATAATCCTTTTACATGGTCTTGATGGAAGTGGGAAATAATCATCAATTCTATATCTCCAATACCATTTCGATATAAAAAATTTGCCATTTCATCTTCATTAAAGCCACCATCAATTAAAATATCTTCTCCTGTAGGTAAGGATAGATAAGCAGCATCGCCTTGCCCCACATCTAAAAAGATAAGTTTTAACTCTTCATTTAATATAGAATGTCCGTGTAATAACAATAAGACTAATAAAATAACCATTATAGAGATAGTGATTCGCTCTTTACATCGACTATAATAAGGAATAATATTATAAGTTATTATTTCTTTAAATTGATATAACAGAAAATAATACAAAGCTATTAATAGATAATGTGGTTTCACTAGCTTAAAAGTTAAGAAACTAAGATTCTTTAAAGAATCAATTACACCTAGTAAGATAATTATCAATAACATACTAATATTATTTAATAATTGAGCAAATACCAAATGAAGATGACCTAATAAAACAGCTATGAAACCACAAAAGATAATTAAACTGACCAACGGCATAACCAGTATATTCCCTAAAATTGGTATTAAAGAAACCTGATTAAAGTAATAGACTAAGATTGGAAAAGCTACTAACTGTGCTGCTAAGGAAACTGCTAAACTAGTCGCTATTATATTAGGTATAAATGATAAACGTCTCTTTAAAACTGGCATTAAATAGATAATACCATAAGTAATCAAAAACGATAACTGAAATCCAGGTTGAAATAAATAATAAGGATTAATCATCAACATCATTATTGCAACTAAAGATAAGAGATTACAAATATTTATCTTACGATTAAATGTACTTCCTAAAATATATAAAAGGACTACTAATCCAGCTCTAACTACCGATGCTTGTCCTTTAGTAATAATTATATAGATACTTATTAATAGTAATCCACCGATATTAGCTATCCATTTTGGTAATCTTAGTCCTTGGGCAAAGCTATTCAAAATTAAAATCAATAAACCAATATGAAAACCAGAGATAACCAAAAGATGATTAAGGCCTAAATTCTTAAAGTTTTCCTGAATCTTTAAAGGGATCTGTTCTTTATCACCTAATAAGAATCCTCTCAACAAAAAATCATAAGGACGGTCAATAGTTTGATTGATAATTCTGCTAGCATTCTCCCTAAGCCGCAAGATCATCTTTACTAATTGATTACCACCTTCTCCCTTAAGTTTAATCTCTCTTATTCCTGCCTCTGTTATTAAAGCATAGACTTGCTTATTCTTTAAATAACTACGATAAGAGAAGCCACCAGGATTTCTATTAGTAGGTGGCAAAGTGATTTGACATTTAATCTTTAATCTATCACCATATTTATATTCTTGTCTATTACTTCTAAGCTTTAATAAAATTTTACCATATTTGATTTTGTTAATATTATTATCCAACTTAACAAAGTTTGGTTCTAAAATATATTCATACTCTTTAGCGCCACTCTGTGAAGAACTAAGTACCTGACCTTGAATCGTTACTTCTTGTCTTACAAAGTTTGTTATAGAGCTTGATGACTTATATTCTACCTCTAAAGCCTCTACTTGCATTATACCTAATAATAGAATCAAAATTAAGACTATTACTTTAGTTAGCTGCGACTCATAATACCACAAAATTATCGTACTTATGAGTGTTAATATTAAACTAATGAGTATTACTTCCCAATAAAGATTGATCTTAGTTCCTAGAATAATTCCTAACCCTAAAAATAATAGTATAACTAAAAAAGGTGTCTTCATCTCACTAAATTTCTTCATTAGAGCGTTAACTGCTCCTTATTACGTTGAAAGGTCTTTTTGCCTATACCTGAAACCTTCTTCAACTCCTTTAATTGATTAAACTCCCCATGTTGATTACGATATTTAATAATTCTTTCAGCTAGCACAGGGCCAACACGGTATAATTTCTGTAATTCTTTCTTAGATGCAGTATTTATATTGATCTTATTTCTTTGGTGACTTGCTTCAAAATTACTTTTTAATTGCAAAGTCGTATCTTTATTAGAGCCCGCTCTTGCTTTATTAGGAATAATTACCTTCTCCCCGTCCTTTAATTCAACAACTAAATTTATCCTATCAAGATCAGCTTCATCAGTCGCTCCTTCTGCTTTCTCTATTAATTGATATACTCTACTTCCTCTTTTAAGTTTATAAACTCCAGGTTGTTCTACTGCTCCTCCTATCTGCACCAAAATCTTTTCACTCTTTTCATTCTTACTAGTTAGTTCTTTCTTGCCATTATCTTTTTTAGCTAAAGCTTTAGCAATACTCTGTTGTGTTTTAGCCTCATCTACTACAAAACCTTCTTTCTTTTCCTCTCCTTTTAAATATTTGACACCTATAATTCCACTTCCTAAAATTAGAGTAACTATAATTACTAATAAGATCATCTCTTCTTTCTTAGTAAATCTAAACATTATACTACCTCCTTCCTGTTATCCTAAAACTTCTATTCGCTTACCAAATCCTGCCCGGGGTCAACCACCTTTATCACCCCAGCGTAAGCGCAGTTTAATTTTGAAGTCTCTAATACAGTTGGAATGCCGGTGATTGTTAC
>NZ_FOTT01000012.1 GCF_900114655.1 Candidatus Frackibacter sp. WG13 | reverse complement strand
ATATCAAGGCTCATCAGCATTTTCTTAGAAAGAAAGTCACCGATTTTAGGTCGTATATCTATACATTTGGGCTTGTTTTTAATAAAATGCCGCGGATTAGCACCTAGTATTAACTACTGTTATTATAGGATTTGTTAAGGTCCGTATATTTATACACCAATAATTTTGCCTCAGAATTATTATTCTCCTCTATATATTAATTTAGATAAATTTTCTTATTCTCCTGCTTATAATTCAGTTTTCTTATCTTTAACTTATGCCTTATCTGTACAAGTTATGTATCTAAAAAATTCAGACCTTAAAGGTTTTAACTGTCTCACCCAGCCTAAAACCAAGGCTGGTTGCAAGCCTACGATAAACTCTGCTTCTAATTCGGAATCTCTTTTCTGGGCTTCACTATCAACTGTCAACTAAACAAAAAAAGCTCCCACCTAATAAAAAGTGAGAGCTTAAATATCTAATTATTCATCATAAATCGGACGACCTTCACTATTAGCGACCTCTCTAAAGCGTTCAATCAATTTCCAAGTATACTCACCTGGTTTACCGTCGCCGATATCTCGACCATCTATATTGATTACCGGAATTACTTCCGCCGCTGTTCCTGTTAAGAAGCACTCATCAGCAGTATAAAGATCATGACGAGTAAATACTTCCTCTTTCACCTCTAACCCAAACTCAGGAGCTACCTCCATTACTACACCTCGTTTAATTCCTTTCAAGGCACCTATGTAAGTCGGAGGAGTGATTAATTTTCCATCTTTAACAATAAAGATATTATCTCCAGTACACTCTGCTACATAACCTTCATTGTTTAGCATAACTGCTTCTAATACCCCAGCTCGATTTGCTTCGATCTTAGCTAAGATATTGTTAAGATAATTTAGTGACTTAATACGAGGATTTAAGGCCTCTGGAATATTTCTTCTCGTCGGCACTGTAATTACTTCTAAACCTTCCTCATAAAACTCTGGCGGATAAAGCTCAATATCACTAGCAATGATCAGAACTGTAGGCTCAGGACACTTACGAGGATCTAATCCTAAATCACCAACTCCTCTAGAAACTACTAACCGAATATAAGCATCTTCTAATTCATTAGCTTGAATCGTCTTAATTACTGCTTCTTCCATCTCCTCTGGTGATAATGGAATATCTAGCATAATAGCCTTAGCTGATTCATATAAACGCTTAATATGCTCATCAAACCTAAAGATTCGACCATTATAAGCTCTAATCCCTTCAAAAATTCCATCACCATATAAAAAACCATGGTCCCATACTGATACATTTGCATCTTCTTTAGCTACCAATTCACCATTTAAATATACCTTTTGTTCCATATTCATTCCCCTTTCTGCATCCTACTCTAATACTCACTTCTATTTAACCTCTTACTTTTTGAAATTATTAAAAAAGTAGAAAGAGCAAAAGCTCTTTCTACTCAACAAATATTATTTATCACCATTCACCGCATCTTTTAGCCCCTTCCCTGGCTTAAAGGCAGGAACTTTTCGCGCAGGAATTTCAATCTCTTCTCCAGTCTGAGGATTTCTACCAGTTCTTGCACTTCTATCTCGAACTTCAAAACCTCCAAATCCAATAAGCTGAATCTTGTCTCTTTCATCAGCGCTCTTTTCAGCTTCTGACTTAAGAGTGTCAGTAATTACATCGAGTACTGCATCAACCGTCTCTTTAGTATCCTTCTTAGTCAATCCCGTCTTCTCTGCAACTTTGTCCACTAATTCAGTTTTTGTCAAATCACTCACCTCCCTTAATATTATAACACTTTAAACTTTATTATATCACCAATTTAATTCGTGATATCGATAATTTATTCCTTTTTTTTTGCAAAAAAATCTTCTAAAATAAAATAACCGGCATTAATGCCGGTTATTAAAGTTAAAACTTAATATTAAATTTACCCATTTTCTCAATAATTATTCTCTTCTTTATAAAATAATACAGATCAAACCTCCACTACCTTCGTTCACTATCTTCTGCAAAGTATCTTGTAATTTATCTTGAGCATTCTCAGGCATTCGATATAACTTAGTCTGAATGCCATCTTTAACTAAATCATACAATGAACGACCTAAGAAGTCAGTATCCCAAATGGCATCTGGATTCTCTTCGAACTCTTCTTGTAAGAAGTCAATTAACTCTTCACACTGTTTTTCAGTCCCCACTACTGGCGAAACTTCAGTAGTAATATCTGCTCTAATCATATGAATAGAAGGTGCCGAAGCTTTTAAATTAACACCAAATCCTCCGCCACGCTTAATTAATTCTGGCTCGTCAAAAGTCAAATCTTCTATTTCCGGCTTAACAATTCCGTAGCCCTTTTCTTCTACCTCAGCCAAAGCCTCTGCTACTCGGTCATACTGTATCTTAGCAACACTCAACTCTTTTATTAGATTAAATAACTCATGTTCTCCTTCAATCTCTAAGCCGGTCACTTCTTCAATTATGTCATAAAATAAGTTCTCTTGCATACCAATAGTAATTTCCGCCGTCCCTGTCCCTAAGTTCATATCTTCTAAAATTACTTCTTGTGCATGTTTAAAATCAGCTAAATTATTCAACCCTTGCTCAATATCTCTTAGCCTAATTACCTCATCTAAGGATGTGTTAATACTTTCAGTTAATTCTTTGCTCAACCAATGGACAGGCTCTAACTCATCAATCCATAATGGTAGATCAATATTAATTTCACGGATTGGAAATTCATATAAGATCTCTTGCAATAAATAAGTTATGTCATTCTCAGTTAAATTAGCACAATCGATAGGAATAACTGGTCTGCCATACTTCTCCTCTAACTCCTCTTGTAGCTCCTTAGTTGCTTGACTAGTAGGATGGGTACTATTTAAAGCAATTAAGTATGGCTTCCCTAGCTTCTCTAACTCATTAATAACTCTTTCCTCTGCATTAACATAACTATCCCGCGGCAACTCAGTAATAGAACCATCTGTAGTTACCACCAACCCAATTGTAGAATGGTCTTCAATTACTTTTTCAGTCCCAATCTCAGCAGCTTCCTGGAAAGGAATCGCATCTTGGAACCAAGGAGTTATCACCATCCGTGGACCATCTTCCTCTTCATACCCTAAGGCTCCATCAACTTTGTAGCCAACACAATCCACCAACCTAACTCTAAAGTCTAACTTTTCATCTAAGGCAATCTTAGTCCCTTCATTAGGCACAAACTTAGGCTCCGTAGTCATGATTGTCCTACCGCCACCACTCTGCGGTAACTCATCTTGTGTTCGTTCCTTCTCGTATTCATCTTCGATATTAGGTAGTACTAATAAGTCCATAAACTTCTTAATGAATGTCGATTTGCCAGTTCGAACTGGACCTACTACACCGATATAAATGTCACCACCGGTCCGATCAGCTATGTCTTGATAAATATTATACTCCTCCATCATTTTCCCTCCTCTAAGTTAATAATCCTATAAATATATCATAAGCGTTAACTTAAACTAAATTCTGATAAATTACAGTCTATAAAATACACCTTTATTAATAAAACCTGAAACAATGTCTTAAGCTAACGCACATGATAAATATATATATAATAACCTATAGATATTAGGCATATATCAATATATATATATGAACTCAATTCCAAAATATTCTTTTTTGCTTATAATAAAATAAAAAATCTCAAACATAATTAAGGGAATTTCTCTATATCAACAATTAATCAAGTAAAAGTCTTATGTACAGCAAAGTAAGCTTAATAAATGCATTTTTCTTTACTTATCTCTTGTAAACTTCAAAAGACTAGAAATAAGAATAAAACTTTCTTTAACCCCTTGTAAATTTAAATCAAAGTGTTATAATAAGCCTAAATAAAGATTGATATATCCTTCACAATTAAAAAAAGGAGATGAAAATGACTATGTTAGACTTTTTAAAAGTAGGCGTAAAAAATTCAAAGACTTATCTTGTTACTATCTCTAGCAACAAGGACGAATCTGTTTTAACTCGTTGCCAAGCTGGAAATGGTAACGAAGCCATTAAGAAGACAGCTTCGAAATATCATGTCTTAGAAAAAGACTTAAAGGCCTACAAGATCACTCATTAATGATTATTTAATTCTATTATATATACATTCCTAATAAAAATAATCCCAACTCCAAAATTAACTCTGGAGTTGGGAGCTTTTATTTAAGCTATAAAACTATCTCTTTTCTATATTAAACCTACCAATTATCTTTATTACTAACCACTTCTTCTATTTCATGCTTCTTTCCTCGCTGCATCAATTCATTAACACCTTGTTGCGGGTCTTTTCCTTTAAATAATACCTCGTACGCTTTATTTATAATCGGTACTTCTACTTGTCTATCTCGAGCTAAATGATAAGCTGCTTTAGCAGTCCTAACCCCCTCGGCCACCATAACCATTTCATCTAATGCTTCTTCTAAACTCTTACCGCTACCTATCTTAGTTCCTAAGCGTCGATTTCTACTATGTTGACTAGCGCAGGTAACAACCAAGTCCCCCATGCCTGACAATCCAGCAAACGTCATTGGATCAGCACCTAATGCTATTCCTAATCGTTTAATCTCTGTCAAACCACGAGTGATCAAAGCTGCTTGTGTATTATCTCCATATCCTAGACCGTCAGCGATTCCAGCAGCAATTGCAATTATATTCTTTAAAGCTCCGCCTAACTCTACTCCTACTATATCTGGATTAGTATAGACTCTAAAAGTATCAGACATAAAAATATCCTGAATTCTTTCAGCTAATTGTCGTGACTGACTAGCTACTACTACTGTTGTCGGAATCCCTCTACTCACTTCTTCAGCATGACTAGGTCCAGATAAGACCGCTATATCATCATGTAGCTCTGGTCTTAATTCATCTTTTAATACCTCTGACATTCGATGATAAGTTTTATCTTCAATCCCTTTAGTCGCACTAACAACTAATGTGTCAGCAGAAATTAGACCTTTTAATTCTTTGGCCACTTCTCGAATCACATGTGAAGGAACTACTACCACAACTAATCCAACGTCTTTAACCGCTTCTTCTAAGTCAGTAGTAGCCGTAATATTATCTGGAAACTTAACTCCTGGCAAATAATTATTATTGCTTCTTTTATCATTGATCTCTTCAACCTGTTCTGGTGATATATCTCGTAGATTAACTTGATATCCGTTTTGAGCTAATACGATAGCAAGAGCACTGCCCCAACTCCCACCACCAATAACAGCTACTTTCTCCATCTTTTATCTCCTCCTTTATTGCCTAACTTAACGCTCATCAACTATATCTATCTCACTCATCATCTGTATCCACATTCATATTCCAACCAATCTTATTTTCTTCCCCAGCTAATAGTCTTTTAATATTAGGACGGTGACGATAAATTACAAAAGTAGCAATCGCTATACCTAAACTAACATATACTAATGGATTATTAAAAAGAATAGCCAAAATAGGTATTAAAGCAGCCCCTAATATAGAACCTAACGAAACATATCTTGTCGTTAATACAGTTATTAACCAAACAAAAAAGGCAATTAAAACTGCTTTCGGCATCAGACTAATTAAAACCCCCACTGAAGTAGCTACTCCACGACCTCCATTAAACTTTAAGAATATCGGCCAATTATGCCCGGCAACCGCTGCTAACCCAGCTAAAATAAGAATTAGAGACGGACTAGTTCCAAATACTTGCTTTGCTATTAGAACACCAAAGTAACCCTTACTAATATCAAAGAGCGCAACCATCACTCCCATTCCAAACCCCATTATTCGATAAGCATTAGTAGCACCAATATTACCACTGCCGTGTTCTCTTATATCCACACCTTTTACTAATCTAGTTAATAATAAGCCAAATGGAATTGAACCTAATAGATAGCCAATTAAAATTACAAACAAATAACTAAACATCATTCTTCTCCCCTTACTTACTCTCTTTTTAATTTCTTTCTCTAGTTAAAATCTTAATCGGTGTTCCCGCAAATCCAAACGCCTTTCGAATACTATTCTCCAAATAACGCTTATAAGAAAAATGCATTAAATCTGGGTCATTAACAAAGAAAACGAATAATGGCGGTTTAACCCGCGGTTGAGTAGCATAATAGATCTTCAACCTCCTACCCTTATCACTTGGTGGCTCAAACATAGTCGTTGCTTCTTTGATTACATTATTTAAAGTATTAGTCTTAACCCTTCTTGAATGCTGTTCAGAGACATACTCTACTATCTCTAATATTTCTAACACCCGCTGTCCCGTTAAAGCTGAAACAAAACTAATCGGTGCATATTTTAAGAATCCAGCTTCATATCTAATCTCTTCGGCATATCTTTGATCAATATTTGTTTCCTTCTCAATTAAATCCCACTTATTAACTACTAAAACCATAGCCTTGCCTTCTTCATGGGCATAACCAGCAATCCTTTTATCCTGCTCAGTAATTCCTTCGGTAGCATCTAAGACCATCAATACTACATCCGAACGATCTACAGCCTTTAAAGACCTAATTACACTATACTTTTCGACACCTGGTTTCACCTTTCCTTTCTTCCGCATCCCTGCAGTATCGATAATAACAAATTGTTGTTCACCAACTGAAAAGTAAGTATCTATAGCATCCCGAGTAGTTCCTGGTACATCACTAACAATTACCCTTTCTTCTCCTAAAATCTTATTAACTAAAGACGATTTTCCTACATTAGGTCTACCAATTACCGAAATACGGATTGTATCCTCTTCATACGCCAAATCTTCCTCTTGTGGGAAATGAGCAATTACTTCATCTAATAAATCTCCTATCCTACGACCATGCTCCGCCGAAATCAATATCGGTTCATCTAAGCCTAACTCATAAAAATCATACTTTACTTCCTCAGCCAGTTCCTTAGATTCTACCTTATTAACCGTCAAAATAATCGGTTTCCCACTCTTACGCAATAGATTAGCTACTTCCCGGTCCATAGGATGAACCCCATATCGCCCATCGACTACAAGCATAATCACTTCGGCTTCCTCAATAGCTATTTCTGCCTGTTGTCTAATCTTTTCTTTAAATTCTTCTTCACTACCTAAATCAATTCCTCCTGTATCTACTAATAAGAAATGGTTATTTAACCATTCTGCTTCTGCATAGATTCTATCGCGAGTAATACTTGGCTTATCTTCAACAATAGAGATACGGTTACCAACAATCCTATTAAAAAGTGTCGATTTTCCTACATTAGGTCGCCCAACAATAGCTACAACCGGCTTACTCATACTAAATCCCTCCGTCTAATTATTAATTAGTTCATTTGTCAAATCACTTGCGTTATTCGCAACTAAAATAAATTCTAAATAATCAAATTCTGCTTCTAATTCTTCTAGCTTTAAATCATCAATAAATAATCCATCATCATTTAAAAGAATCTCTGGTAAGATTACTCTACCTGTTACTTCTTCTTCCCTAATCTTCTTAATTATATCTTTTCCAGTTAAGAGTCCAGTAACCGTAACTTCTCTACCAAAAAAATTATTAGGCACTACTAATAATTCTACTAATAAATTTCTAATCTCATTCAACCTAGCCACTACTGGCCTTAAAGCTTTTTCCCCTAATTCACCAGTAACTAACGTAAATTTCTTCTCTTCTTCTATAGTATCCGGAAGCTCATCTTCTACTTCTGCAAACTGGTCCCAAAAAAGACGCACCATCCCTACCCCATTCTCTAATTGTGGAAAACCGTCATAAGCTTCTGCTTCTGGAAGCGGTTGCTCAGCTAACAAATAGAATTCATCTGCTAAATATAGGTAATTTCCGCCTTGCTGCTGACCTAATTTCTGCTGCCAGTCTTCTACCTGAGCTACTACCTGTTTAGCTTCGTCTTTAGTAAAACTTCGTAAATCATATAATTCATCTCTAAATTTAGTCAAACCAACTGGAACCACCGCTAAACTTTTGACAGCAGATGCTAACTCATCTAAATCTTGAACCGTTCTATCTAATTCCTCACCATCATTTAAATTAGGACATAGTACAATTTGAGTGTGAAACTCAATACCGAACTCGGCTAAATCTTTTAATCTATCTAAGACCTTTCCGGCCTTCTTATTTCTTAACATCTTCACTCTTAATTTAGGATTAGTTGTATGTATTGATATATACAAAGGACTTAAATGCATTCTTTTGATTCGTTCAAAGTCTTTAGCTCTTAAATTAGTTAACGTTATATAGCTTCCTTGTAAAAACGAGAATCTATAATCATCATCTTTTAAATTTAAAGTTCTTCTTAGTCCTGGCGGTGATTGATTAACAAAACAGAAAAGACAATTATTATTACATTTTTTCAATCCATCATATATAATATCTGAAAACTCCAAACCTAAATCTTCATCATAATCCTTTTCAATCTCTAATAACCACTCTTCTCCATTACTCTTTTTAATCAGAACCTCTAAATATAAATCGGTAACTAAAAATTTATAATCAATATAATCACGAATTGGCATTCCATTAATACTCATTAACTTATCTCCAGACTCTATATCTAAATCTGCCGCTATACTATTTGGACTAACTGCTTCTATTTCTATACAGTTCCTTTTTTCCATGATTAACCACCTCAATTTTGCAACCTATCTTATATTATCTTATATCAAACTAAATTAGTCAAGCTATATCATTATTTTAACAACAAAAAAGCTCACCAACAAGTGATGAGCAGTTAAAATCGAGTTAATTACTGAAGATTAGCTAGCCTCTCCTTTACATCCCCAACTAAGTTAACAAAACGATTGTATGACCTCTGCAACCCGTAAACTGTTAAAGGCCTCCCAATGCTAATCAAGCCCAATCCCCTTGATAAAAAACCACCTATTCGGGTCATATTATTAACATATGGCAAAGTATCAACTAAGATTAATTCTGTTCTAGCAATACCGAGATGTTTTAAAGTGCTGAAAATAGCTCGCTTCACAATCTTCCG
Source organism: Candidatus Frackibacter sp. WG13 (assembly GCF_900114655.1). Lineage (GTDB taxonomy): Bacteria > Bacillota > Halanaerobiia > Halobacteroidales > Acetohalobiaceae > Frackibacter. The sequence goes on along the minus strand of NZ_FOTT01000012.1, from coordinate 73,679 downwards.
TGATCCTTTCATACCAACTATATAGACCTTAAACCCTAATTCATCCTCACCAAAATAATAGATAGTTCCTATCTCTTCAGTATCCGTCTTGTCATAATGGGGTACATTTAAGATTTCTTCTTTAGTTGGAATCCGCTCATGAGGCAAAACTCCAGTATGAATTGCAGCTGCCAAAACAGAAGAATGAGCACTACCATAACAATTATATATTACTTTCATTCATTTGCCACCTTTATAATCTAAATCTTCTTATTTTAAACTTTTCTTTATTTTATTAACTTTATCAAGTAATTCAGGAAATGAATCTCTTAGACTATGATTAATTAATCTATTAGCTACAGAAAGACTGGGAAATATTCTTTTCAACTTTAATCCCCACTTTAGTCTTCTATCTTCATAATCTGTTAAATCTATAAATAGATTCTCTGCTTCTAACTGAAATATCCTACTTAAACCTTCTGCTACCCGCTCAATTACGTCACCAACCTTGTCACTACCTAAAATATAAATATCATTACCTAATTGGTCGGTGCCAACAAAGATAATCTGTCCTAATTTAACTTGCTCTTGATTGCCGAAGTACGGCAACTTCTCTAATGTATCCCGTTTAGGAAGTTGATTATCCTCTACTTTATTATCTACAGATACCATATTCAAATGAAAAGCAGCAGCAATAACTGCTAAGTACTGCCCAGTACTGTCATAATAGATTATCTTCATCTTTTACTCCTCTAGTTAATGCTTAACCAATTAATGTTTAACTAAAATATATACACCATTTCCTAAATTATGAGCCATAGATAATGTTAATCGCGAAATTAACATTGCTACATACTCTAACTCCTCTTCATCTTCTACATAAAATACTGGCGCCCCTCCACCTTCAACCTTATCCTTATTAGACTCTAAAGTGACGATTGCCAATATATTATTAGTTAAACTAACTTCCATCTTCAAGCCTCCTTAATCAGCCGCTGCATGACCTGCTTCTGATGCTAAAGGTCTCCGTTTAGACCCTTCTAATACAGGAGTCTTCTCTACAGCCTTCTTAATCCATTTCTCATCCGGTTCAATAGGAATTATAATAATAACGACTCTTCCTGTATCTAAATTTAATCTAGCTAGTGGAGTATAATCTTGTACTCCAACATCTAATCTAACTCCCAATTGAGTAGCAACATCATGTAAGATTGCTTGTCTTTGGCCAGTATTAGCCAAAGTGGCTCTTGCATTATCATCTTTTGGGTCGAGCACAATTCCTATTCCATTTTTTTGCCAATACTCTAAAGATTCTTTTACTCCTACGTTCATAATTATTACATCACCAATAGCAATATTCTCTCCTTCATCACCTTTAAACTCCAAGTCCACCACCTTTACATCAGCAATATCTTTAACTACTTTTTCTCTCATAGCATTCTGTAAAATTAATGCTGTTAGTACTCCAAAAATAATGCCTCCGTACCATTCAAATAACTTAAAGCCAATGGTACTAATTAAAGCTACTAATAAAGCAAGATAATTTCTAGTCTCAAACACTTTAGCTATTCCTTCTATATAGGCAGTCCCTCGCGGAACTAATTCAGTCTCTTCTAAATGATTTAAAAACTCTCTTTCTACTCCACGAATATTACTAAACTGTTGAGCAGCCAAAGCAAGAAATGTTATCGCTACATAATCCTTCTCTAACAATGCTGGTAGGACCATAGCACCTAACCCAGCAGCAATCATTCCTAAGGTTAGATGCACAGCATATCCGTGAGGATAACCAGGGTACTGACGATAATCGATCTTCAGCATCCAAAGCCGAGCTAAGGTCCCTAATAGAATACTACCTATAATCATTACTGGGTATTTCATCTAATATTCGGCAAGGAAACCCCATCTAAAATTTAGGCGGGGAGGAATTGCCTTCCCTCCTTTGTGTGTAATATTTAACATGGTAAATTAATCCATATCATGATATAATAAACTTAAGTGAATATATGGAGTTACATTGACTAATACCTTCAATGTGTGAAATATTCAAGGTATACGCTGTATGAACAGCATACAAGGTGACTTGTAGCCCCTATTGTTTTTACAATAGGGATAGCCTTTTTAGTCAGCTCTAACAACACTATCTAATTCTTAGCTTGTTATTATTTTCTTTCTTATTCATCCTTATTCTTATCTCCATCCTTGTCCTCATTTGACCTTTTAATACCATCTTCAAATCCTAAGAAGTTGACCATCTCTTGACCAAAGAAACGTCTAATTCGATTCATTACTCCTTCCCAACTCCCTTCATTAATAAATAGATAACCAAAGATTCCCGCAGTTACTACTGCTAAAATAATTAATAATGAAGTAAAAGCACCTAAATCCTGTTCAGCATTAACCTGCCCAGCACCCTGCGCTTGTTGTTTTCCTCCTCCATAGAGCAATTGATTCACCGCATCAGCAAACATCACTGCCCCTCTCTTCGCTTGCTCTCGAGGGATAACATGAGTACCCATTTCTAACAACATTGCCCTAGGAGAGAGATCTTGATTATATTTACCTTTAGCATAAAAGATTCCTTTAATTAACCCTGGATGGACCTTATCTGCAGTTGCCTTTAGCTGTTTAGCAAATTTATCATTTACTTTCATGTTAGGATTCTGTCTACCTACTACTAATCTCACCTGACTAACTTTCTTACCATCAATAGTAGTAACATATTGTGAAGGATCTGGTACTCCATCACGATGGATATCAAAGATAGCATCGGGTCTCTTTTGAGCTAATTTTTTCGCAGTTCTCCTTGATCTTTCATAAGCACCTCCGTCATGAGGGTCATGTTTAGCATTAGATGCAATTACTTTAATCCCTTTCTTGCTTAACTGCTTAGCAAATACATCAGCGACATTATAAACATCTCCGTTACCCGGTTCAGTATGAGTTCCACTAGTAGGTACATAGGACTCATCACTATGAGTATTATAGATTGTAATCTCCTTTTTAGCCTCTTCTTTAGATAATAAGGCTTCCGGCTGTGAGATAGAAGAAGATAAATCATCGCTCGTAGTTAGGTCAACAGTACCTTCATACTTAACAATAGCTTGATCACCATTAACTTTAGTCACAACGTACTTCTTATTATTCTGATTAATATACCAGTCACCTTTGTGTACCATCATAGCAGTTTGAAAGATGACTTTCCCGTTTTCATCTACTACTGTAAAATAACCATCCTTCTTTTCTTGTTCAGCATAAGCAAGTGTACTGAAGATCATTAAGAATACTAAACTTAAAATTAAAGTTTTAGTTACCTTTTTATTCATCTCTATCACCTCTTTTCCCCTCATCTGTATTATCTTTAAGCTTTCCTGACAAGAAATCAGCATACTTAACATTATCTAGTTTTTCTTCTTCTCCAGAGTCATCTCCATCTGTATCATCATGGTTTGATCCACCTTGGAGCCGTTCTCTAGATTCACCAACTATTTCAGCTAATAAGACAGCAATAAAACCAGAAGTAACGATTGTATCTAAGGCTCCTGCTCCTCCAATATCTGCTTGTCCTGGTACACCTCCATAGGTGATCTGCCATACATGAATTAAATCATATAGTAAAAATCCTACAGTACCAGAAATAAAAGCATTTCTCCGTGAACGACTAGTTAAGTAAGCCGTTACACCAGCAACAATAGCGAAGATATACGATGGATCTAATAAAGTATGACCCTCTTCAAATTGATAGATCTTAGTCAAAGAATAGATCACCCCACCGGTTACCACTATGGAAAAGATAGCTCTTAACCATTCTTTAGTGGAATCTGCTTTAGCTAAAACATAGATAGCCAAAAGAACTGGTAAAATCGCACCTCCTACATTAACACTAATTGCTGGCGCAGTAGTAATCGGGATATCAATAAAACTACCCACTAACATCAAAGCAAGAAATACTAATGCCTGTTTATCAGTAAGATACATCCTGTCCAAAATCCTTTGTGCAAAACCTAGATAAATTAAGACCGCCATAACAACTAATACAATTACTCCAAATGGCATTTTCCCACCTCCAAATTTTTTCTTATCGCTAGCTATTCTTTCCCTGAAGGCACTAAAATATTCATTAAAAAAAGAAGCCTCTGGTATGAAAATCATACCAGAGGCTTCTTAATAGTTTAGTTTAGTTTAATTTAATTTAATTTTAATTATAAAACTAAATTTAAAGATTTATCTAAATTTTGATATTACTCTTCAAATAATTCTCCAAACATATCACCAATAGTAACTCCACTACCTTCGTCATCATCAATAAAGTCCTCAACATCTTTCTGTTGCTTTTGTGGCTGGTCATTATCATCTTCTAACTCTTTCATGCTTAATCCTACTCTTCTTTCATTAGATTCAATATTAATAATCTTAGCTTCAACTTCATCACCAGCATTTACTACTTCATTAGGAGTAGCAACATGACGTTGAGATAATTGAGAAATATGAATTAAACCTTCAACTCCAGGTTCAATCTCCATGAAGGCACCAAAGTCAACAGTCTTAGTAATCTTACCTTCAACTACTTCACCTTCATTATACTTACTAACAAACTGTTCCCATGGGTCTGGCAGAGTCTGTTTTAACCCTAAAGAGATTCTCTCTTCTTCTGGATTAACACCTAAAACTTTAACTTTAATCTCTTCTCCTTCTTCTAATACATCAGATGGATGGTCGATTCTTCCCCATGACATTTCAGAAATATGTAATAGACCTTCTACTCCACCTATATCAACAAAAGCACCAAAGTCTACTAACTTAGTTACTGTTCCTTCAACTACTTCTCCTTCTTCTAAAGAACTAAAGATTTCCTCTTTCTTCTTCTCAAGCTCTTTTTCTAATACTTTCTTACGTGAAAGTACTACATTATTATTCTCTCTTTCAACTTCGATCACCTTTAATTGTAATGTTTCACCAATATATTGACTTAAATCTTCAACATATTCGATCGCTACATGAGAAGCAGGGATAAACCCTCTTAGTCCAATATCAACTACTAAACCACCTTTTACTTCCTTAGTAACCTCAGCTTCAATAATTTCATCATTCTCATGTACTTCTTGTACTCTTTCCCAGGCCTTTTCATGCTCAAGTCGTTTCTTAGATAAAATAACCTCTCCACTGTCACTTTCAAGCTTCAATACTTCAACTTCAATTTCATCGCCTTCGCTTACTACATCTTCTGGTGCATCAGAACGATTTGAGCTAACCTCATTACGAGGAATAAAACCTTCAGATTTAGCACCGATATTAACATATACTCCTTCATCAGTGACCTGTTCTACAGTTCCTGTTAAGACTTCACCCTTTGTGAAGTCAGCAACTTCCTCATAATTTTCCTCTGCTACCTCTTCTGTTTCACCTACTTCTTCATCAACCTCTTCAACCTCTTCAACCTCTTCAACCTCTTCATTTTCACTCGTTTCTTCCTCAGTTAAATTCTCCTCATTCTTAATCTCTTCCATTCGACTGACAACCTCCTTAATAATCCAATTTGGGGTCGATGCCCCAGCAGTAACACCTACTCTTTTAATATTATGAAACCAATCCCGACTTAGGTCATCTGCAGTTTCAATATGATAAGTCTGAGTGCCAACCTCTTGACAGATTTGAGCCAGGCGATTGGTATTCGCACTATTATAACCACCAATTACAATCATTAAATCTACTTTATCAGCTAATTTTGCTGCTGATGCTTGTCTTTCATTAGTGGTAGTGCAGATAGTATTAAATACCTTTAAAACCTCTGTAACATCCATTAATTGACTAACAACCGCTTTTAACTTATCAATAGATTGTGTAGTCTGAGCAATTACACCAGCTTTTTTTAATTTATTTGGTAATTTTTCAAAATCACCTTCATCTTCAATTACAATTGCTTGGTTATTAGTAGAACCTAAAATTGCAATTACTTCTGGATGTTCTTTATCCCCGCTAATTATTACTTGATAGCCTTCCTCTTGTAAGCGGGCAGCACTCTTTTGTGCCTTCTTAACAAAAGGACAAGTAGCATCCAATACTTCTAAATCTTTCTCTTTAGCTTCAGCTAGTATGCTAGGAGGAACACCATGTGACCTAATGATTATAGTTCCTTCATCTACATCATCTACATTATTTGCTATATTCACATCTAGTTCCTCTAACTTATTTACTGCCTGTGGATTGTGAATTAGAGGACCTAAAGTAAAGATTTCACCTTCTTTATTCTTTCCAGCATCCATTGTTAAATCCATTGCTCTAGTAACTCCAAAACAGAAACCAGCATGATCTGCTAAAATAATCTCCAGAACCAATTCCTCCTTCCAACACAACAATACCAAGATAATCCTTACAAGGTAGTATTCCCATTCTAATCCGGAATATTATAGAAATTAAAAAAGAACCCTTTATATTTTTTCGTCGTCAATAAAATAATTCCTTCTTATATTAGAAAAAAAGTATACCTTAATTCAAATTAAGGTATACTTTTTATTCAAAAAACACATTATTTGACATTATATATAATTAAATGTTATTTCATCCCCATTATTGACAATTACGCAGCATTCTCCATTTCGCCTCTAATTTCTTGTTTTTGATGGGTTCTTAGGAACCATACAAAAGCTCCAATTGCTACTAAAACTCCAACTATTGTAGCCAATGGCCCTTGAATACCGAAACCCTCTGGAGCCATAATGATATACGAAATAGAAACCGCAGTCATAAAAGTAGCAGGTAACGTAGCAATCCAATGAAATCTACCATGCTTAGCTAAATAAGCAGCACCTGCCCATAAAGCGACCATTGCTAAAGTCTGGTTAGACCAAGCAAAGTAACGCCAAATAATACTAAAGTCCATCTGTGATAAGACGACTCCGATTGCAAATAAAGGAATAGCTAACTTAAATCTATTAGTAGTTTCAGTCTGGTCTAAATCAAAGATATCTGCTAATGTTAATCTAGCACTTCTAAATGCAGTATCTCCTGAACTAATTGGCAATGCTACAACGCCTAACATAGCTAAAATACCACCGAATGCACCTAGCATATTATCGCTGATTATCTTAACGATTCCTGCTGGTCCACCATTTTCAGCCATAGCTGTTGCTAAGCCTTCTGTGCCTCCAAAGAAAGTCATTGCTGCTGCCGCCCAAATTAAAGCAATTACACCTTCAGCAATCATAGCTCCATAGAACACTTTTCTACCATCTGTTCTTTCTTGGTCTAAACAACGAGCCATTAATGGAGACTGAGTTGCGTGGAAACCACTAATTGCCCCACAAGCAATCGTTACAAATAACATTGGCCACATCGGCAATGAATCCGGGTGTAAATTAGTTAAAGCAATCTCTGGAATCTTGTAATCACCAAATACTAATCCACCAGCAATCCCTAACGCCATAACCAATAACGAACCACCTAAAATTGGATATAATTTAGCAATAACCTTATCTACTGGCAATACAGTAGCTAAGAAGTAATAGATAATAATAATTCCTAACCACATATTAAGATTTAAACTAGTCATATTAGCCAATAATCCCGCCGGTCCAGTCATAAATACAGTTCCAACTAAGACTAATAAAATAATTGAGAATACTCGCATAAATTTGCGTGCTCCCTCTCCTAAGTATTCCCCAACAATTTCAGCAATACTTGCTCCATCATGCCTTACAGAAATCATCCCTGATAAATAGTCGTGAACTGCCCCCGCAAAGATCGATCCAAATACAATCCAAAGAAATGCAGCTGGCCCAAATAATGCTCCAGCTATCGCACCAAAGATAGGACCTAATCCAGCAATATTTAAAAGTTGAATTAAGAATACCCGCGGCCAACTAAGCGGCATATAGTCCACACCATCTTCTTTAGCATGAGCCGGAGTCTCTCTAGTTTCATCCGACCCAAAAATATTATCTACAATCTTTCCATAAACCATATACCCTACTATTAATGCAATTAATGAACCTATAAATGATACCATAAATATTTCCCCTCCTAATTTTAAAAATATTGTGTAATCAAATTATAATAAATTAGGAGGAATAAAGGAATACTTTCGCTTTAAACTACATAAATCGACACCTGAAATACATTATATTAACCTGAGTGAATTAAACTAATTAAAATCTTTACATAATTAAGAATCTTGTATAACTATTATAGCTTCATTATCATTTATAATTTCATTATTCTTTTTAACTCTTTAACTTTCATTCTACTAACCGGTACTTCTAATTCTAATTTATCATTCATAATTAAACGATATTTCCCTTTAAACCAAGGTAAGATTTCCTTTACTCTTTCTAGATTAACTAAGTAACTACGATGTACTCGAAAGAACTTAGGCATCGGCAATCTTTCTTCAAGGTCAGATAAAGTTGCATCAGTCTTATATTCATTATCATAAGTCTTAATATAAATATCTTTATTCTTAGTATAAGCAGCAATAACCTCATCTTGATTTAATAATTTAATTCTTCCTTGTTTCGAATGAACCGGAATCTTAAGGACTGAATTCTTTTTATCTTCAACTGAAGCTAATATTTGACCTAATTTGTCATTAATCCCTTGCTTCTTTTGCTTATCCTTCTTCATTAACACCCGTTCTATTGTCTTATTAAATCTCTCTTCAGTAAAAGGCTTCAAGAGATAGTCGATAGCATTTAGTTCAAACGCCTTAATTGCATACTCATCATAAGCGGTAATGAAGATAATTAAAGGTTGAACCTCCCATTTGAGAATCTCTTCTGCTACTTCTATTCCTGTCTTTCCTGGCATTTGAATATCTAAAAAGAGCAAATCTGGTTCATTACTCTTACAAATATCTAACACCTTACCACCATCACTTACTTCGGCTACTATTTCAATTAAATCAAATTTAGACAATAAAAATTTCAATTCATCTCTAGCCGGTGCTTCATCATCTGCTATAACCGCTGCTAAACTCATGCTTTCCCTCCTTCTATATCTTGTTGAGGAATTGTAACTAATATCTTAGTTTCTATACCTAACTGACTATCTATTTTTAAACCATAATCGTTACCATAAATCTTTTGTAAACGTGAATTGACATTAGTTAAACCGATCCCTGTTCCTTTACCTCTTCCTTCCTTTAAAATTTCTGTCAATTGACCTTCTTCAATCCCCATGCCATTGTCCTTAATAATAATCTCTACCTCATTATTCTTTTCCTTTGCTATTATCTCTACTATTCCAATACCAGACTTAGGAGAGATCCCGTGCCGAACTGCATTCTCAACCAACGGTTGTAATATAAAGCTAGGTAGATGTAAGTTTAATAGTTCATCTTTAACCTTTATCTTCATTTGTAAATCATCACCAAATCTAGCCTTTTCAATCGCTATATAGTTTTTTACATGCTCTAACTCTTCAGCTAAACTGACCATCTTTTTACCTTCTTTTAAAGTCTTTCTAAAGAAATGAGAGAGCTTAATTAATAATCTTCGGGCTTCGGAAGGGTTAGTTCGACAGAAAGAAATGATTGTATTTAAAGCATTAAATAAGAAATGAGGATGAATCTGTGCCTGTAATGCTTTTAACTCAGCCTGAGTAGTTAACTGAGCCGCTTGTTCTAAATGAGCAATCTTGATTTGAGTCGATAATAGATTAGCTACACCAGTAGCTAACTCTATATCCACATCATTAATACTACTTTCATTATCTTTATAAAATTTTAAAGTTCCAATTAACTCTTCATCAAATTTCAAAGGAACTACTACTGCTGATGCCAATTCACAACCTTTAACTGGACAACCAATATCCGTACGCTTATCAATAACAGCTAATTCTCTATCTGCAATAGCCCGCTTAGTAGCCTCAGTTATAATCTTCTCTCCTGGTTGATGATGATCCTCTGCTAAGCCTTTATGGGCCAAAACTTCATTACGATTAGTAATAGAGACTGCTTTTATATCCGTCATACTTAAGATCGTTGCCGCAGCTTTAGCTGCTGAATCATAATTAAGACCCTCTCGCAGATGAGGAAGGGTCCGATTAGCAATCTCTAAGGCTTTCTGTGATTGTAAAGCTCTTACTTTTTCTTCTTCATTTTTGGTAGTTTTCAAAATGTTAATAAAGATAGCAATACCTAAAGCATTATTCAAAATCATAGGTAAAGCGATTACTTTCACTAGTCTTTGAGCGTCTACAAAAGATTCACTTAAAAATAAAACATATATCATTTCAATAACCATAATTAAGATTCCTAATCCAAAAGCAAATTTGGCATTAATCTGCTTAAATGAACGATACTTACGGACTAAACCAGCCGTTAAACCAGACGAAGTAGTCCCCACTGCACAAGCAAAAGCTGTAAAGCCACCTAAAGTATAACGATGCAAACCTCCAATTAAACCAGTAGTTAAACCAACTATTGGACCACCTAATAAGCCAGCTACCACCGCACCAATAGCCCTAATGTTTGCATAAGCACCAAAGATATAAACTCCTAAGTAAGTTCCTAAGGCCGAAAGAAGCCCAAAGAATATAATTAGAAATATCTTAATTCTAGGACTAGACTGTTCATAAACTACCTTCTTAAATATTTCAGTCCGACTTAATAAATAAGCAAATACAGCAATCACTGACATATTCTGTAGTAAAGTAATTAATAGATCAAATATCATTACTATACCTACTTTCTAATCTATACTTAACTAAAAGTTCATCTATAATTTAATTACAAAATTAATTCTAAAATTAGTATATTATTCAATTAAAGTCTTAATCTCACTCATAATCTCTCTACCGACTGCTTTCATTTCCTTCTTATCTAATTTCTTACCATAATATTTATCTAAAGTAAATGGCTCTCCTATCCTTACTTTAACATCTTCACTAAAAGGCTGCTTAGTATTAGATAAACCAATAGGTAATAATGGAACCTCCGCCTTTAAAGCAATCATAACGATTCCTAACTTAGCTCTTTTTAATTTACCTGTCTTACTTCTAGTACCTTCGGGAAAAGCACCTAAAACTTTACCTTCGTTCAATATCTTTAATGCCGAACGAATCGCTCCCCGAGCAGACTTACTTCGATTTACAGGAATCATACCTATATGATTTAAAACCCCACCTATAACAGGAGCCTCAAATAGTTCTTTTTTAGCCATAAAATGTACAGGCCTGTTCAAAGCACTTCCTACAATTGGTGGGTCCCAATTACTAATATGATTAGCAACTACAATTAATGGTCCCTGCTGAGGAATATTCTCCCTACCATCTATCTGCCAACCAGTCCCAAATCTAAAGAAAGTATTAAAAGCAAAATGACCAAACTTATAGGTTAAGTTTCCTTCCTTCATACTAACTCCTCCTAGCATAATCTTAATACTTCTTCAACAACCTCTCGAATCGTTAGCTTTGTCGAATCCAATTCAATGGCATCATCTGCTTTCTTTAAAGGAGCCACTACTCGTTCCCTGTCTAACTTATCTCTTCTTATAATTTCTGACTTTAACTGAAAAAAATCTATCTCTTCACCTTTGAGCTTCAACTCCTCATACCTTCTCTTTGTTCTCTCTTCTACAGACGCGGTCAAAAATATTTTAACATCTGCATTAGGTAAAACAACAGTACCAATATCACGTCCATCCATTACTACACTAGTATCTTTCGCCATCTTTCGTTGCAAATTAACTAACTCTTTTCTAACTGCTGGTACTTTAGCAACTAAAGAAACATGATTACTAACTGCTTGGCTTCTAATCTCTTCACTTACATCTTCATTATCTAATAATATCCGGTCTTGATTATCCACCTTTCGGAAACGAATCTCTGTATTCTTAGCTAAATTCGCTAGTTCTTGTTCAGAACCTATATCAATCTCTAAACGCAGAGCCTTAAGAGTTAAAGCACGATACATAGCACCGGTATCTATATAAATGCTACCTAACTCCTCGGCTACCTGCTTAGCTATAGTACTCTTTCCTGCTCCCGCTGGTCCATCAATTGCAATTACTAAATCTGATTTCATATCTATCAATTCCTTTCACAACTGTTCTCTACCTATATCAAATAACTATTTCGTGAAAGAAAGCATAAATCCTGCTTAAATTGTTAAATTGACTTCCTGCATAATTAGGAAATTTACTTAAATTAAATTTGAGCTATCAAATCACTAAAACTAGGAAAAGAAGTATTAATACATTCCGTATTTTGAATGATTACTTCCTCTTCAGCAATTAAACCGGCGATGGCTAAAGACATTGCTATCCTGTGATCACCGTAGCTTTGGCAACGACACCCGCCTTTAATCGTCTGTGACCCGGGAATGACCATGCCGTCTTCTCGTTCTTCAACTTCAATACCTAACCTTTTCATTTCTGTAACCATAGCTTTAATACGGTCTGTTTCTTTAACTCTTAGTTCTTCAGCATCTTTAATTATCGTTTCGCCTTCAGCTTGAGTGGCAGCTATAGCTAATATTGGAATCTCATCTATTAGCTTAGGAATTACTTCTCCGCCGATAGTTGTTGCCTGTAAATTACTACTCTTAACTTTGATATCTGCTATTGGCTCTTTATTCTCTAATCTTTTATCTAATAATTCATAGTCAGCTTTCATGTCCTGTAACACTTCTAAAATTCCATCTCTCGTTGGATTTAAACCTACATCTTTTAGAACCAGTTCTGAATTTTGATTAATTAATGCGGCTACAATAAAGAAAGCAGCCGAAGATATATCGCTAGGTACTTTAATCCTCTTACCCTGTAAATTAGGCTTCCCTTTTACTTTGACCTTTAACCCTTCAACTTCTATTTCGGCTCCAAAGTATTCTAACATTCTTTCTGTATGGTCTCGGGATTTTTCTGGTTCTATAACTGTTGTCGTTCCATCTGCATATAATCCAGCTAATAGAATGCATGATTTAACTTGTGCACTAGCAATAGGTGAATGATACTCTTGATTAGTAAGTTCTTGTCCTATTACTGTTAATGGAGCCAGATTACCATTATCTCTTCCATAAATCTTAGCTCCCATATCACTTAAAGGCTTGGTTACTCGCGCCATTGGTCGTTGAGATAAAGATTCATCACCTGTAATTACTGAGTAGAAGTTTTGACCTGCTAAAATACCTAGCATTAATCGCATGGAAGTTCCAGAATTACCTACATCTAAAATAGAAGTCGGTTCTTGCAGCCCATCTAAACCTACGCCATGAATAATCATCTTCTCTGAACCTAAGCCTTCAATCTTAACCCCCATACTTTGGAACGCACGGGCAGTATTCAAACAGTCTTCACCAGTTAAAAATCCCTCTATCTCAGTCTCCCCATTAGATAATGCTCCTAACATTACTGACCGATGAGAGATTGATTTGTCACCTGGCACTTTAATATTTCCTTGTAAATTACCTTTAGGTTTAATTTTTAGTTCCATAATACTCACTCCTCAGACTACTTTATCTGTAACTTATATCCTGCTTTAATCAATAAATTTTCTGCTGTTTTTAACTCTTCTTCTGTAGCAACGACTAATCGTAAAGTTCCACCTTGTTCCCTTACTCTTAAAATCTCAATATCAACAATATTAATTCCTGCTTCTCCTAAAAGTGATGTTGCCTCACCGATAGCTTTTGGACGGTCAGGTAGAGTTAATATTATTTCATAATTAGGAGAAATTAATCCTCTTTTCTTTTTAGGAATCTGACGACGCAGATTTCTAATATGATCAAATTTTTTTAATAACTCATTAGTATTTGTAGCAGTTAATAAATCTTCAAATTCAGTTAATCGCTCTTTAAAAACTTTAATCATTATTTGAATTGCCTCTTTATTATGAAGACAGATATCAGTCCACATTTTAGAACTTCCGCTGGCAATTCTAGTTGTATCTCTAAAACCACCAGCTGCTAAAGAAAATACTCGTTCCTCTTCTTTAGCAACCTCGCCAACTGTATCAACTAAAGTACACGCCATAATATGAGGTAAATGGCTAACAGCAGCAACAATTTGGTCATGTTGCTTAGGCGACATAAAGAGTAATTTAGCTCCTATTATCTGTAGCAAGTCCCTTAATAATTCTATCTTTTCTTCTTCTATATCTTCTGAAGGAGTTAAAACATAGACTGCATTTTCAAAAAGATACAAATCAGCTCCTTCAGGGCCACTAATCTCAGATCCAGTCATAGGATGACCTGGAATGTATACCAAGTCATCCCTTAATACTGAATCAATTTCTTTTACTAACTGTCTTTTAGTACTCCCTACATCAGTAATAATCGCCCCAGATTTTAATTGAGGCTGAATCTTTTCAATTAGCTCCGGAATCACTCCTACAGGTGTAGCTAAAAAGACTAAATCTACTTCCTTAAATCCTTGGTTACCATCAAAACTATCAAGATCAAGACTACTAATACCTTGGTCAATGCTACCTATCTCTAGCGCTGTCTTTATATGTTCTTCATGGTTATCATATCCGATTACCTTTTTGACTGGAGTCAAATTCCGTAAAGCAAGCCCCAATGAACTACCTAGCAGTCCTACCCCGATAATCGCTACCTCTTTAATCTCTTGCATTCTCTTTTCAACTCCACTATCCACGTTATAACTTCTTCCCTACTACTTCACCTAGCGGTCTTAACTCATCCATCAACTTAGTAAAGTTAGTAGGAGTTAAAGACTGAGGTCCATCACATAAAGCAGTAGCAGGGTCTGGATGGACTTCTACCATTAAACCATCGGCTCCAGCAGCTAAAGCAGCCTTAGCCATTGGATTAACTAAATTCCACTTGCCAGTACCATGACTAGGATCAACAATAACCGGTAAATGGCTTAATTCTTTAATGACTGGTACAGTTGAGATATCTACTGTATTTCTTGTATGCTCAACAAAAGTTCTAATCCCTCTTTCACAGAGGATAACATTATAGTTTCCTCCAGCCATTATATACTCTGCTGCCATCAACAACTCTTTATAAGTTGCTGTCATTGCTCTCTTTAACAGTACCGGGTTGTCCTGTTTCCCGGCCTCCTTCAATAAAGGATAGTTCTGCATATTACGCGCACCAATCTGTAAGACATCTGCATAATTACTAACCAAGTCTACACTACGAGTATCCATAACTTCAGTCACTATTTTAAGGCCGGTTCTCTCTCTAGCCTCAGCTAACATTTTTAATCCTTCTTCAGCTAATCCTTGAAAACTGTATGGCGAAGTTCGGGGTTTAAAAGCACCTCCTCTTAAAATATGCCCACCTTTATCCTTAACTATCTCTGCTGCCTCAAACAATTGCTCCTTACTTTCAACAGCACAAGGGCCAGCCATAACTGCAAATGAACCTCCACCTATCTTAACACCATCAATATCAACAACTGTTTCTTCTTTAAACTGCTTTCCAGCTAATTTATACGGTTTTGTAATTTCCACAACTTTTTCGATCCCTCGCAAAGATGCTATAGATTGTATTTTTTCTCTTTTATCTTCACCTATTACGCCAATGATTGTCTTAACTTTGCCTCTTGAAAGATGAACTTTTAATCCTAAATCTTCTACTCGATTAACTACATTATTAATTTGTGCTTCAGTAGCATCATTCTCCATTACAATTACCACTTTCATAACCTCCTATAAATTCAACTATTTAAAATTGAATTAATAATTAAGATTTATTTAACACTTTTTCTAAAGTCTCAATAAACCTTTTATTCTGCTCCTCAGTTCCAACTGTTACTCTAATCTTAGTTTCATAGCCAAAAGCTTGAGCATTACGAATAATTACTCCTTCTTTTAGCATATTTTCAAATACTTTACCGGCATCTTCTTCAATGTCGACCAAAATAAAATTAGTCTGTGTAGGCACATAATCTAAACCTAGTCTTTTAAATTCTTGATATAAATATTCTTTACCTGTTTCATTCACTTGCTTACTTTTATTTAAATGCTCTTCATCTTTTAATGCTGCTTCTGCTGCTCTTTGGGCCATTAAGTTAACATTAAACGGATGCCGAACTCGATTCATGTAGCCTATTAACTCTTCATTAGCAATTCCATAACCAATCCTTAACCCTGCTAAAGCATATGCTTTCGAAAATGTTCTTAAAACGATTATATTATTATATTCATCTAAATAATTAAGGCTCTCTGGATATTCTCCTGTATCTACATATTCTTTGTAAGCTTCATCAAAAATAACAACTATATCTTCTGGTACTTTAGTTAAAAATTCCTCTATCTCTGTTCTATCTACAATAGTTCCTGTTGGATTATTAGGATTACAGACAAAGATTAATTTAGTCTTATCTGTAATTGCTTCTAACATTGCTGATAAATCATGAGTATAGTTATCTAATGGAACTGTTACTATCTCGCCACCCATTACATTAGTTACAAACTCATATTGACTAAATGATGGTTCAGCCATAATTACCTCATCATTAGAAGTTAAAAAAGCTTCTGCTACTAAACTTAATAGACCGTCTGAACCATTACCGAAGATTAACTGCTCCTCTTCTACTCCTAACTTATCACTTAAACTCCTTCTAAGAACGTGACAGTTGCCGTCAGGATAGATATGTACTTGTTTAGCAACTTCTTGCATAGTCTTAATTGCTTCTTTAGATGGTCCAACTGGATTTTCATTAGAAGCCATCTTAATTACATCATCTAATCCTAATTCCCTCTTCACCTCTTCAATTGGCTTTCCTGGTACATATGGTTTAATATCTAAGATTTCTTCTCTAATCATTATCCTTCTCCTCCTTAGTTCACTAAATCTGGTCTTAACTTCTCTGCTTCTCTCAAATAGACATGTTCTATCTTTGACATTTCGTGATCAGGATTAATATGTACTAATACTCTAACACATTTGGAAAGAGAACCTGGTACATCAACCTCGGTAGCACACATCAGAGGAATAAATTTCCACCCTAGTCGCCGAGCTGCTTGCGCTGGAAAGACAGCATTTAGATCCTGAGTCATAGTAAAAAATATAGATACTATCTCATCTTCTGCTAATCTATTTTGCTCAATAATTTCTAGTAATAATTCTTGCGTACTAGTTAAAATCTCCTCTTTATTATTCTCCTTTACTGTAGTGGCTCCTCTAATTGCATAAACATTAACACTCATTCTCTAAACCCCTTCCCTTCAAAATATTAACTTTAAGGCACTGCGCGATGACCTAATCCAATTGCTATTTCATTAAGATGTAATAGACCAATTGCAAAGAAGACCGAAACACTAATGTGATCGCCTCTCCTCGCAATACCGATCTTCCCTCCTACATTAAAGCCAATCGCTTTAGGAGTAATCTGTGATAGAGCTTCACGAGCAGCACCTGCAACTGCTCCTTGGTCGGTATGAGTCTCTTTAATCACTGACTCCCGCTTAGCAGCAACTACTGCTCGTTCTATAATCTTCTTTACTGAAGAAGTAAACTCTCCCCCAAAATCTACAGCCGCTACTTTTAAACCTTCCTTAGCATAATCTTTTTTTAATATATCCTCTTCTTTCCTATCAGTTAACGCCATCTTAATTGCTGCTGCCGCCACATCTTTACTTGCTTGATCATCTTTCATTATTTAATTCCTCCCTCTTTGAAATAAAAAAACACTCCCAATAGGAGTGTGTATTAATAAAGATTAATATTATAAATTACTATTAGCATTACAATACCAATGACTAATAGAATTAACTTGGCACTCCTACCTTTTAATATAACCATCCTAGCAAACCAAGTTACCTAAAATATTAAATTTTTTAAATGAAAAATTAGTTAAATACCATATCTACCAACCTACCGTACTACCATAATACCATAAACCTTTCTACTATATTAACATAAAGCTTTAAGTTTTACAACCATATTTTAATATCTTTTTTGAAACTCTACCCGACCTAAACTCTTTAAATTATCCTGAATCCAGATCTGCTCTCCAACTCTAAAGTTCTGAATACCACCAGAAATATCTGTAACCTTAAACCATAGTCCTCTTTGCACACCACGAGTATCTACTATGACTCTATCACCATCTGAAACAAAAATTTGTATTTGATTACCTATAAAATTATCTATTCGCTTCCCATTAACTATAATTCTAATATTATTCTGATTAACTTGGTCTAAATTTAAGACTGTTAACTCAATTAATCCCTTCTTTTCCCCCATTACTTGACTAGATATTCTACTGGCTTCTTTATGTTTAGCAACTCCTTGCTGAGTTTGCTGATATTCTAGATCCAATTTCTCCAGTGGCAAATAGGTTAATACTTTTTCTACTACTGGTAACTCGCTTAGCTTCAAATTAACATTTAGTGGGTCATTTAAAGCAACTTGTACAGTAATTAATAGGATAATTAATGCTATTGTGCCTTTAATTAAAAGACTCTCTATCCTTTCAATTAATCTTATTACAAAATCATAAAACCCCCGGGACATAATATCACCTCATAATAGTCATTTCTATTTATAATATTATGTCCTCAATAACAAAAATATCCCAATTATAATTAATTAATACTATTAATCCCACTTAAATAACCAGTAGAAAAAGCTGCCTGCAAATTAAAACCGCCTGTATAAGCATCAATATCAACCACTTCTCCAGCTAAATAAAGACCAGAAATTAATTTTGATTCCATAGTACTAGAATCAATTTCATCGGTGCTAACCCCACCTTTAGTAACAATTGCTTGTTTTAATCCTTTAGTCCCAATAATAGTCAAAGTCAATCCTTTTAAGATTCTTACTAATTCAGCTCTCTCTTCTTTCGTAATTTGGTTTACAAACTTATCTTCGGGAATAGATGACAGTTCGATTACTATTGGGATTAATTTACTAGGCAAGAGATCACTAAGACTATTCTTGAACTGTTTACGACTATACTGCTCAAAATCTCTTTGTACTCTATCATCTAGTTGTTGCTCTGTTAAAACAGGCTTTAGATCAATCTCTAACTTTAGACTACCTTTACCTAAATTGTTGACTACATTACGACTCAAAGTTAATACTATTGGCCCTGAAACACCAAAATGAGTAAATAAGAGTTCACCAAATTCAGTCCTAATCATCTCATCATTAAAGTATAACGATGCTTCTACATTCTTAAGCGTTAGGCCTTGGGCTTCACTAGCCCATTCTTCTTTAACCTTTAAGGGGACTAAAGAAGGCTTAATTGAAGTAATAGTATGTCCAATTCTTTCTAACATCTGATAACCATCACCAGAAGAACCGGTGCTAGGATAGACAGCGCCCCCAGGTGTTAGAATTACTCTCTTAGCTAAGTAACAATTACCATCTCTATCTTCAACTCCAGTAACCTGCTTCTCTTCAACTAATACTTTAGCAACTGCAGTATTTAACTTAATCTTAACTCCATTCTCCTCTAAATATCTCTTTAAAGCAGCAACTATATCCCGGGCTGAATCAGACTCCGGAAAGACACGACCACCTCGTTCCACTTTCGTTGGTACTCCTAATTCAGCAAAAAAATCACGTAACTGTTGGTTTGTAAATGTATAAAGAGCACTATACAGAAAAGAACCGTTCTTAGGAAAGTTTGCAATAATTTCTTCGATTCCACAGTTATTAGTCAAATTACATCTACCTTTACCAGTGATTAATATCTTCTTACCTAACTGTTCATTCTTCTCTAACAATAAGACTTCAGCGCCTTGGTTAGCAGCAACACCAGCCGCCATCATTCCAGCAGCACCGCCGCCTACTACTATTATGTCTGCCATATTATCTCTCCCTTCCTAATGAAAAAAGCAGCTCACATATTGATATGCAAGCTACTTTAATTTCTTCAACGCATTTTTAGCTGCCTCTTGTTGTGCTTCTTTCTTACTAGAACCAGAACCTTGACCTAACGACTTATCGTTAAATTTAACTTGAATAGTAAATTCTTTACTATGATCAGGACCTTCTTCGTTAATTACATAATATTCTGGTCTTGAATTAGAAGCCTTTTGAATCTTCTCTTGTAAAGCAGTCTTATAATCTTGAATATGTTCCCCGGCTTCTACAGTTTCAATATCTTCTTTCATTAATCTTAGAATAAAACTACGTGCCGTATCTAAGCTACTATCTAAGTAAATACTACCAACTAAAGCCTCAAAAGCATCAGCAAGAATAGAACTTCTATTGCGACCTCCAGTCATTACTTCACCTTTGCCTAATAATAAGTATTTGCCTAAATTCAACTCTTTCGCCTTATCAGCTAAGATCGGAGCACTAACAAGTACTGCTCTCATCTTAGCTAACTCGCCTTCTTGGTAATCTGGATAACGATTAAACATATACTCACTAATGACGATATCAAGTACTGAATCACCTAAAAATTCTAATCGTTCATTATCCTTTAAACCTAAATTTCTATTTTCATTAGCAAATGACTTATGTGTTAAAGATTTACGAAGTAAATCTAAATCATTAAAATGAATACCTATCTTATTCTGTAATTCCGTTAATTTATCTTGATATTTGGAATCAACCATAATTCTCACACCTTAATTACTCTTGATATTTTTTAAAGATCAAAGTTGCATTATGACCTCCAAAACCTAATGAATTCGATAGCGAAGCATTAACTTCCATTTCCCGTTTTTCATTAGGAATATAGTCTAAATCACAATCTTCATCTTCATTTTCATAGTTAATTGTCGGCGGTACTACCCCTTCTTTAATAGCTAATATAGAAGCAATAGCTTCAATACCACCAGCTGCTCCTAACAAGTGTCCAGTCATTGACTTTGTGGAACTGATAACCAATTTATTAGCATGCTCTTCAAAGACTGATTTAATAGCCATTGTCTCTAGCTTATCATTCTGTGGAGTAGAGGTTCCATGAGCATTAATGTAATCAATATCTGTTAGGTTCAAATTAGAATTATCAATAGCCATCTGCATTGAACGTGCTGCACCTTCTCCATTAGGGTCAGGAGCAGTTACATGATAAGCATCACCAGACATACCATAACCAGCTACCTCACCATAAATCTTAGCTCCTCGCTCTAAAGCACTCTCAAGTTTTTCCAAGATTAAAACTCCAGAACCTTCACCCATAACAAACCCATCTCTTTCAGCATCGAAAGGTCTACTAGCCCTTTGTGGGTCATCATTACGAGTAGACATTGCCTTCATAGCACAGAACCCAGCATAAGATAGAGGAGTTACTGATGCTTCTGCTCCCCCAGTAATCATGATATCTGCATCGCCTCGTTGAATAATCTCAAAAGCATCACCAATAGCATTAGTTCCAGATGCACATGCAGAAACTGTTGTTGTATTAGGACCTTTTGCTCCGGTATGAATTGAAACCTGTCCTGAAGCCATATTAGCAATCATCATCGGAATGAAGAAAGGACTAATTCGTCCTGGCCCTCTTTTTACTAACCTTTTAGCTTGAGCTTCAAAAGTCTCCATTCCACCAATTCCACTACCAATCAGTACTCCTATGCGTTCAGAATTACCTTCATCTATCTCTAATTCAGCATCATCAACCGCCATCTTAGCTGCGCCTACAGCAAATTGAGCAAACTTATCCATTCGCTTTGCTTCTTTGCGGTCCATATAATCTTTAGCATCAAAATCTTTAACCTCACCGGCAATCTGCGAGTCATACTCATCAGCATTAAAATGTGTAATCTTATCTATTCCAGACTCACCTGCTATTAAAGAAGACCAATAATTATCCAATCCACTTCCTACAGGTGAAATCACTCCCATTCCGGTTACTACAACTCGATTACTCATCCTTAGCTTCCTCCCTATTCAAATAATTCTTTGCTTCCGTAACTAGATTTTTAATAACCTCTTTAACCGGTAAAATTTCATTAACTCTATGAGCTTCTTCACCGGCAAAGACTAACCCATTAGCCATATCGCCTTCTTTAGCTTTAACAAGTGACTTAACGATACAGAAGTAACGAGAACACTTCTTTAAACATAAATAGTCACAACTATTACCAGTGTCTACCTCATCAGCATCTAATTTATCAGTAAATTCATTACTTAATGCTTGACCTGGTAACCCAACTGGACTCTCAATTAAGATACTATCCTCTTTAGTAGAATTTATATATAAATCTTTAAACTCTTGCACAACCTCACATTCATCAGTCGCTACAAAACGCGACCCCATCTGAACACCATCGGCTCCCATCCTCAAAACTTCTGCAATATCTTCACCATCAATAATTCCACCAGCAGCAATTACAGGAATCTTTACTTTATCTACAATCTTTTTAATCAAAGACTTCATTGGCTTATCAGTACCTAAATGACCACCAGCCTCTTTACCTTCCACAACTATAGCTGAAGCTCCCAATTTCTCTGAAATCTTAGCTAGTCTAACTGAGGATACTATTGGTACTACTGGTACATTATTTTCTTTACCTAGTGTAAATAGATCTCTAGAGAACCCTGCCCCAGCAACTATTAGGTCTATTCCTTCATTGATCGAAGCCTTAACTAAATCTTTAAATTCACTAGCTGCCACCATAATATTAACACCAATAATACCTTCGGTTAATTCTTGTGCTCTTTTGATTTCATTTCTTAGTTCATCAACTGAGATACCAGAGCCTGCTATTAAACCTATACCACCTTCATCTGCTACCGCAGCAACTAAAGGTGCTGTAGATACTTTAACAGCCATTCCACCCTGGACAATAGGAACTTTAGCTACTAAATCTCCTATCCTTAATTCTGGCAAATTCAAAATAATTCCCCCATATATTTAGATAATTTAGCCTCTCCCTAGCCAAGCCCAAACTATTATTTATGAGGAAAGCCTCAAAAGAGGCTTCCCAAAAACACAAATTAATAATTAAGCATTATTTTCAATATACTCAACAGCATCATTTACTGTTGCAATATCTTCAGCATCCTCATCAGGAATTTCAATATCAAACTCTTCTTCAAAAGCCATTACTAGCTCAACAATATCTAAAGAATCAGCTCCTAAATCATCAATGAAAGAAGCATTTTCTGTCACCTCATCAGGATCAACGGCTAACTCTTCAACAACAATCTCTTTAACTGTTTCTAAAACTGACATTATTCCTTCACCTCCCTTCAGTGATAATTGACAGTTACATAACCATTCCTCCATCAACATGAACCACTTGCCCTGTAATATAATTAGCAGCATCTGAAGCTAAGAATGTAACTAAATTAGCTACATCTTCTGGTTCTCCAAATTCAGCTGCTGGTATCGAACTTAGCATCTGTTCCTTTACATCATCTGATAATTCTTCAGTCATCTTTGATTTAATGAATCCAGGAGCAATAGCATTAGCATTAATGCCTCTACTTGCTAACTCTTTAGCAGTCGACTTAGTAAAACCGATTACTCCTGCTTTAGATGCAGAGTAGTTAGCCTGCCCAGCATTACCCATTACTCCTACTACCGAAGAAATGTTAATAATCTTTCCACTACGCTGTTTCATCATCGTTCTTGTTACTGCTTTAGTGCAGTTAAATACTCCTTTTAAGTTGACGTTAAGTACCGCATCCCAATCCGTCTCTTTCATTCTCATTAATAGACCATCTCTAGTGATGCCAGCATTATTAACTAAAATATCTATAGAGCCACATTCATTTTTTACTTTCTTCATCATTGATTTTACTTCATCTAAATTAGAAACATCTGCTTTCATAGCAACTGCTTCACTTCCTAATTCTTTAATTTCACTCACAACTTCTGTAGCACTATCTTTTTCAGCTTCTACTGGATAATTAACTACTATATTTGCTCCTTGTTTAGCTAAACCTAGAGCTATTGCTTTACCAATCCCTCTTGAGCTTCCAGTAACTACCGCTACCTTATCTGTCAGTTGCATATTTTCACCTTCCTTACCTATTATCATAAATATAATTAGAATTTATTCTAAAACCTATAATTTTTGTAATGTCTTTTCTAAAGAAGAAAGATCTTTTACATTTAAAGCTGTTACACTACGATCAATTCGCTTCATAAATTTCTTAAGAGTTCTGCCTGGACCAACTTCAATTACTGTGTCAACTCCATCATCTATCATCTGTCTAATCGTATCTACCCAATATACTGAACCATCTAATTGCTTAATTAAAGTGTCTCTAATCTCTTCTGGCTCTTTAACATAGTCAGCAGTTACATTAGCGATAATTGGAATTTCAGGCTTGTTAAACTCTGCTTTCTCTAATTCAGTTGCTAATTTTTCTCCAGCAGGTTTCATTAAGCTTGAATGAAATGGACCACTAACTCGCAATTGTACTGCCTTTTTAGCACCTTCTTCTTTAGCTAATTCAAGAGTCTTAAGTACAGCATCTTTTGCCCCTGAAATTACAGTCTGTATCGGTGTATTATAATTAGCTAGCTCTACAATTCCAAATTTACTACCTTCTTCAACTACCTCTTCGATTTGTTGACGCTTTAAGCCAATAACTGCTCCCATAGCACCTTTCCCCTCTGGTACTGCTTCTTCCATGAACTTACCTCGTTTATGTACTAATTGAACCGCTGTTTCAAAATCTAATACCCCACCAGCTACTAAAGCTGAATACTCACCTAAACTATGTCCAGCTACTACTGCTGGCTTCACTCCTTTTGCTTTCAATACTTCACAAGCTGCTATGCTCATTGTTAAGATAGCTGGTTGTGTATTTTCAGTCTTCTTTAATTCACTTTTAGGTCCTTTAAAACAGAGTTCAGACACTTCAAATCCTAAGGCTTCATCTGCTTTAGTAAATATCTCTTTTGCTTCGGAATATTCATTACTTAACTCTTCTCCCATTCCTACTTTTTGGGCTCCTTGCCCTGGAAATAAAAAAGCAATCTTCTCTGTCATATTAATCCTCCTAAATCAGAATAATTATTATCTTATATATTAATTAATTGATATTTCTCTTTAAAGACTTCTTCCGCTTCTTCAATAAAACTCTTAATAATTTCTTCTGCAGATTCTTCTTTATTTACCATTCCAGCTACCTGCCCTGCCATAACACTACCTTCTTCTACATCGCCTTCTTCAGCTGCTACTCTCAATCTATCGACACCTAACTCCTCAATCTTCTCTTTATCGGCTCCTTCTCGCTCTAACTTTTCGATTTGACGAGTTAATTTATTCTTTAAATTCCGAACAGGATGACCGGTAGAACGAGCAGTCACAATTGCATCTCTATCTCTAGCATTAATAATAGCCTCTTTATAATTTGGATGTACCGTACATTCTTCAGCACAGACAAATCTAGTTCCAATCTGTACACCTACTGCTCCTAAAGCCAAAGCCGCTGCTAAGCCACGTCCATCTGCAATACCTCCAGCCGCAATAACCGGTAAATCTACCGCATCCGCTATCTGTGGAATTAAAGCCATAGTTGCTAATTCTCCAATATGTCCTCCAGCCTCAGTTCCTTCAGCAATAATCGCTTCAACATCAAATCTAGCCATTCGTTTAGCCAATGCTACCGAGGGTACCACTGGAATAACTTTAGTCCCTACTTCCTTTAATCTCTCTATATACTTACCAGGATTCCCTGCTCCAGTAGTAATCACAGGAACTTCTTCTTCATAAATAACATCTACCACATCATCAACATGAGGTGATAATAACATAACATTAACACCATAAGGCTTATCTGTTAATTCTTTTGCTTTACGAATCTCTTCTTGAACTACTTCACCAGGTGCATTACCAGCACCAATTACACCTAATCCACCAGCGTTAGAAACAGCCGCTGCTAATTCCCCAGTAGCAATCCAAGCCATACCCCCTTGAATAATCGGATATTCAATCCCTAGTTTATCACAAAGTTCAGTTTTAAACATAGTTTTCCCCCTTACGACCATTTTATAACACTTGCTGCCCAAGTCAGACCAGCACCAAATCCGACTAAAACAATATTGTCTCCTTTATTAATTTCACCGGCCTCTATTGCCTCCGCTAAAGCTATTGGAATAGAAGCAGCCGAAGTATTTCCGTATTTATTAAGATTAACGAAGACATCATCAGAATCTAACTTTAGCCTCTTAGCAGCTGCATCTATAATTCTTGTATTTGCTTGGTGCGGAATGAAGAAATCAACATCTTCCCGGTCTAAATCAGCTTCCTTCAATGCTCTTAAAGCTGCTTTTCCCATAATTCTAACCGCAAATTTAAATACTGAGTTACCTTCCATCTCTATATAATGAAGATTATTTTCAACTGTATCTAAACAAGTAGGTTGTCTAGAACCCCCAGCAGGTAGTTGTAGTAATTCACCACCGGAACCATCGGCTCCTAATACATTGGACAAAACTCCACCTGACTCTACCGGCTGTACCACAGCAGCCCCGGCACCATCACCAAATAATACACAAGTATTCCTATCTTCCCAATTAACAATCTTAGATAATGTTTCTGCTCCTACAATTAATACATTATCATAAGCACCAGTTTCAACAAACTGAGTAGCTGCTGATAATGCATAAACAAACCCTGAACACCCAGCACCTAAATCAAAGGCAGCAGCTCCTTCTGCATTCAACTTGTCTTGTAATAAGCAGGCTGTCGCTGGAAATTGCATATCTGGCGTTATTGTTGCAACTATAATTAAATCTAAATCTTCAGCATCTAATCCAGCATCGTCTAAAGCAACTTTTGCCGCTTCATAAGCTAAGTCTGATGTTGCTGTATCATCATCAGCAACTCTACGTTCCTCAATTCCTGTCCTACTCCGAATCCATTCATCACTAGTATCTACTATCTTCTCTAAATCGTGATTAGTCAAGACTTTCTCCGGAACATAAGAGCCAACACCCGTAATTCCCGCATTTCTTAATTCTTTACCCATCTGCTCTATCATTCCTTTCGTTTAATGTTTTCTTTTATTCGCTGCACAACTTGCTTCTCTATTGCTTCTTGAGCTACATTAATTGCATTCTTGATTGCTTTACCTTTTGAACTCCCATGACTGATAATAACTACCCCATTAACTCCTAATAAAGGAGCTCCACCATATTCAGCATAATCCATCTTCTTTTTCAAATTTTTTAAACCAGACTTCATTAAAAAAGCTCCTGCCTTAGCAATTACACTTTCTTCTAATTCAGACTTTAACATTGTAAATAAAGCATTACCTAAACCTTCTGCTGTCTTCAAAACTATATTGCCTATGAACCCATCACAAACAATCAGATCACAATCACCAGAAAATATATCTCTTCCCTCTACATTTCCAATAAAATTAATATCTAATTCTTTAAGTAATTGGTGTGCTTCTTTAGTTAAGTCATTTCCTTTTTTCTCTTCTTCTCCTACACTTAACAGTCCAACTTTTGGTTCTTTTTTATGTAATATCTGTTCAGCATAAATACTACCCATTAAAGCATATTGAGCTAAATTTATTGGTTTGCTATCTACATTAGCTCCTACATCTAAAACTAAAGTTTCTCCCTCTAAAGCAGGCATAACTGTAGCAATGGCTGGTCTTTTTACTCCTTTAACTCTACCTATCTTCAGTAATCCTGCTGCCATCATTGCACCTGTACTTCCTGCTGAAACTAACGCATCTGCTTTACCTCTCCTAACTAAATTAGCTCCTACTACAATTGAAGAATCTTTCTTTTTTCGAACAGCACGTGCTGGTTCTTCTTCCATTTCGATTATATCCGGTGCTTCTACTACCTCTAATTTATCATTATTATAATCATAATTGGCTAACTCATTCTTAATAATTTCCGTTGGTCCAACTAAAATTATTCTTCCTTTAACTTCTGGTATCGCCTCAATTACACCTTTTATAATTTCAGTTGGAGCATGGTCTCCCCCCATAACATCAACCGCAATTTGCAATTTAGTGCCCCTCCTTGCTTAACTTTTCACCAGAAAAAACAAGAAATTTTCCACTAAAGACTTCCTCTTGATTTACTCTAGTCTTAACTTTAACTCGAAACTTATCTCCTCTTATATTATTAACAGTTGCCTCGGCAATTAATCTCTCTCCTACATAAACTGGTCGTTTAAATTTAGTCTTAGCTGAACCAGTTAAAGCGGCGTCAATATCAAGTATAGCTACTGCTAATGAATTAGCTTGAGCAAAGATATGATGCCCTCTAACAATTTTAGTCTTCTCTAAAACCATATCTTCATTCGTTTCTAATATAGATATTCCTGAATTATTTAACTCTATATCGACTAATTTACCAATAATCTCACAACCACTAATAGATTTAACTTTGGAATATGCTTGTTTAGCCAAATTCTTAGTTCGCTTTCTAACTTCAGGAATATTAAGCTCTAATCTATCTAAACGAATAGTTTGAATGCTAACATCAAATATTTCTGCTAGTTCTCGGTCAATTAGAAAGGGATTCTCTCTTATTTTCTTTTGTAAAACTTTCTGTCTTTCTTTTTTAGACAAATTTTTAACCATATTACCACCTAACTCTATGACCTAGTATTAAGACCTAGTACTAACTTAACCATCATTGATTATTATATATTAAAGAAATTAAAGATTCAAGCAAAAATAAGAAAAAGTTCAGAAGGATATATCCCCTGAACTTTTATCTCAATCTATTTACTTAACAGCTTTACCTTTATAGTGTCCACATTCCTTACATACTCTATGCGATAATTTAGCTTCACCACATTGTGGGCATTCTACTAAATTAGGTGCATTCAACTTCCAGTGTGTTCTTCTCTTTCGCTTTCTAGTCTTTGAAGTACGTCGCTTAGGTACTGCCATTCCTAACACCTCCTTATAGATTCGCTTGCAGTCATAATATATATAAATAGATTAATCATTATCTAATAATTCTTCTAATTTAGCTAATCTCGGATCTACCGTATGCATAAAGCAATCACAGTCTTCAAAATTTAAATTTATACCACAGCTTGGACACAAACCAGCACATTCATCATCACAGACCGGTTTCATCGGAACTGCTAACATTATACTATCGATTACTTCATCTTCAATATCAATAGTAGTCAGTTGCCCAACTTCAACCCTGTCCTTTGATACTTCCTCTTCAACTTTAGCTTCCACCGCCATTTCAAATGGCTTTAAGCAACGACTACATTTGACCGCTAAGTACAGATCAATAGTACCAGTAACCAAGAATGATTCATCAGTATTAATCACCTGAAGATCCATCTCTACCGGATTCTCTATCTCAATATCCCGTCCTTTTAATTGAACATCAACATCTTCTTTTGTCAAATGCACTTCTTTAAAAGCGCCAATATCTCCTCTAATATCACTAATATCAATTTTCATTATAACTCACCTCATGTTTACCACTGTTAATTATAATACAGAGATTATTATCTTGTCAAGGTTTAAAAAAAATTTTTGCAATAAGCTTCTTAATTAGTTTATCTAATATTAGGTATATTTATTATTAAAAATAGCTTCTAGCACACATAAACTTGAGCTAGAAGCCATAATTTTTACTTAAATTTAAACTTAAATTATTTATTCTTCTTCTACTAGTCGTTTAGTATCGCGAGCAATCATTAATTCCTCGTTAGTCGGCACTACCATGGCTATAGTATCTGAGTCGTCAGTTGTAATTATCTGTTCTTCTCCTCGAATATCATTCTTCTCTTTATCTAACTTAACACCTAAATAATTCAATCCTTCCAAAATATCTTCCCTAATTTCAATTCCATTTTCACCTATCCCAGCAGTAAAGACAATAACATCTACCCCACCTAAGACAGCAGAATAAGAACCAATATACTTCTTCACCCGCTGGCAGAAAAGATCAATAGCTAGTTGAGCCCGTTCGTTACCTTCTTTAGCTGCTTCCTCTAAATCTCTAAAGTCATTACTAATTCCAGACACTCCCGCTACGCCGCTCTCTTTATTCATTAGATTATCTACTTCATTAATATCTAAATCTTTTTTATCCATCACAAATGGAATTATTGCCGGGTCAATATCCCCGCAACGAGTTCCCATTACCAAACCCTCTAACGGTGTTAAACCCATACTAGTATCAATTACTTTGCCACCATCAACAGCAGCCATACTAGCACCATTCCCTAAATGACAAGTAATTATCTTCAGTTCTTCAATCGGTTTATTAAGTATTTCTGCTACCCTTTGAGAAACGTATTTATGAGAAGTACCATGGAAACCATAACGACGAATTCCATGCTCTTTATACAATTCATGAGGTAAAGCATATATATAAGATTTAGCCGGCATCGTCTGGTGAAATGCCGTATCAAAGACAGCTACATCTGGTGTTTCAGGCATCATCTCTTGGCTAACTTCAATTCCTAATAAGTTAGGTGGATTATGTAACGGAGCCAAATCTTTAACTGCATCAATAGCATTATAAACCTCATCATCAATTAAAACTGAATCAGCAAACTTCTCACCACCATGTACAACTCGGTGTCCGACAGCATTAATTTCATCCATACTTTCAATTACACCATGCTTATCATCTAAAAGAGCATCAATCACCATCTTAATAGCTACACTATGGTCAGCAATCTTATTTTCAATCTTAACCTCTTCACCGCTAGTAGGTTCATGCTCTAGAAAAGCACCATCAATACCGATTCTCTCTACTAAACCTTTAGCTAACACAGATTCATCTTCCATATTAATTAGTTGATACTTTAATGAAGAACTTCCACAATTAAGTACTAAAACTCTCATAAATTAATATCCTCCCTCTAGGTTATCTCTTAGTAATTTAATTTTAGTTATCTTTAAAGACAGCTTGTACAGCTGTAATTGCCGCTACTGTTACTATATCATCTACACTACATCCTCGTGATAAATCATTAGCAGGTAAAGCAGTCCCTTGAATTAATGGACCAAAGGCATCAGCTTTAGCTAATCTCTGCACTAGCTTATAAGCAATATTTCCTCCATTTAAATCAGGAAAGATTAGAACGTTAGCTTTACCAGCCACATCACTATCTGGTGCCTTCTTAGCTCCAATCTCCGGCACTAAAGCAGCATCAGCTTGCATCTCTCCATCAACTTGTAATTCTGGTGCTTTTTCTTTACAAATTTCAGCTGCTTTTTTCATCTTATCTACCAATGGATGTTCAGCACTTCCTTTAGTAGAAAAAGATAACATAGCAACTACTGGCTCTTCCCCCGTTAATGCTTCAAAAGTTTCCGCTGAGGAAATAGCTAATTCTGCTAATTCTTCTGGAGACCCCTCGGGAAAGACACCACTATCAGCAAATAACATCTTACCATTAACACCATATTCACAATCTGGCACAATCATTAAGAAAGAACCAGAAACTATAGAAACATCATCGGCTGTACCAATTATTCTGATTACTGGACGCAAGACATTAGCCGTAGTATTTAATGCACCTGCTACCATCCCGTCCGCTATCCCTTTCTTAACTAGCATAGCTCCAAAATAGAGTGAATCTGTCATTTGTTTTTTTGCTTCTTCCTTCGAAATCCCCTTATGCTTCCTTAATTCATAATAGGATTGACCAAATTCATCTAATTTTTCAGCTGTTTCTGGATTAATTATCTCTGCTCCAGAAATATCTACTCCTTCTTGTTTAGCTATACCATTTAATTCATCCTCATCACCTAATAAAATAACTTCAGCCAATCCCTCTTTTAAAATTTCAGGAGTAGCTTTAATCATTCTTGGTTCTATTCCCTCTGGTAACACAATAGTCTTACCTGCTGCTTTAGCTTTTTCTTTAATTTCTGCTACAAATCCCATTAATATATCCTCCTTCTTCCTATATTGAATAATTATTTAAATTATGATGATTTGTACTACCTTAATACAATACTACACTATATATATAGTTTCCTTGTTTTATGCTAATTTATGTCTAAAGATTCTATTTTCTGAATTTAATAATTATTAGTAAAATATATATGATTCTTTTATAAGTGCTAAACTAAATTTTAATAAATTAGCTAAAGATGGCTACTGAATCAGCAGCCATCTTTTAGATAAGTTTTTTAATTTTTAAAATCTAATCCTTATTCTATCTTCATCTAAAGTTACTCCATCTGATGCAAATTCTAACATATAAGTTCCTTCTTCAGGTAATTGTTCTTTTGGTACTTCAATCAAATGGTAACCTCTTCTTTTTCGTTCTACTTCTGCCCTAATAACCATATCATCAGCAAGACTCAATTCATCAATATCATATTCAATACCACCAATAACTATATTGTCATTAAAGTCAATACCTCTCGGTACTGGAATATCAAATGAGTCTAATCTTCTTCTTAATTGTCTTCTGCTGACAGCTCCAAAGAGCCTATCTTCAACTGAGCCTGTAAAGTTAATAGTATTATCTTGCGCTATAGTTTCAAAATCTAAGTCTCCTTCTCCTGGTTCTGGACAAGGGATAATCAATATCCTTCCTGGGAAGATTAAATCAGGATTTCTAATACTATTATAGAAGACTAATTCATTAACAGTTGTATTAAACCTTTGCGCTAATTCAAATAATGTATCCCCTTCTTCTACTGTATACCTGAAGAAGCAATCAGGTGGTGATGGAAGCAGAATAGGCAAATTAATTATCATTCCTGCTTCGATTTCATCAGGGTCTTCAATATCCGGATTAACTCGTAATAGATTAGCTACAGTGGTGCCATACTTTTGTGCAATCAAGAATAAAGTTTCTCCTGGTTGCACAACATGCTGTGCTAAATTAACAGTTGGCGGTGGTGGTACTGGTTCTAATTCATCAATTAATTCATTTAACATGTCAATTTGATTTCCTTGACATCTAATTAATTGATCAACTATTTCATTTAAATCCCTATCTGTTACTTGACTGTCTAACCGTCTATATAAGGAAAGTAATTCCCTTTCTCTACTTAAAATTTCACGTGCTGTTTCTAAACCTGGCATTTTTCAACCTCCTTTTATTCATCTGTAGTACATATATATGTAATAATCGTATCTTTGTGTATGTAAATTATTTAAAATACTAAGGAGGTTATCAATTAAAATTTATTAGTATTATGATGATTTAAATACCTAATAACAACTTTCCAGCCATGATTAATACTGCAATTGTAAGTATAACACGAATCCATTTATCTCCTTTATTAACTGCAAAATTACTACCTAAATAGGCACCTAAGCTATTTCCTACAGCCAAAACTAAACCTAACATCCAATCAATTTTGCCATTACTAATAAATACTGCTAATGAAGATATCGTATATACTGCAATAACAAAGACTTTAATACTATTAATTCTTACTAAAGAAAGTCCTGTAATTAAAGATAATGTAACAATAAATAAGAAACCTACTCCTGCTTGAATGAATCCACCATAAATTCCTACAAAAAAGAAAGCAACCATTGCACCTAACTGTCGTCTAGAGCTTAACTTTTCTATAGTAGACTCTAATCTCTTCTTCGGATTATAAAGGATAAGAGCTAATACTACAATCATTACTATCCCTAAAATTTTATTAAAGAGTTCTTCTGGCAAGTTAACAGCAATACTTGAACCAATGATCGCACCTGCAAATGCTGGAATACTCAACTTTAAGCTAAATTTGAAATCAGAATATCCTTTTCGTTTAAAGTTGGTAACTGCTACAATATTCTGCACTAAGATTGCAATTCGATTAGTTCCATTCGCAACTGCAGAAGGTAATCCTAAAAAAATTAAAGCCGGAATTGCAATTAAAGAACCTCCACCAGCTAAAGTATTTAAAAACCCCGCTGCAGTTCCTGCTAACAAAATTAGAATTAATTTAAACGCTGACATCTTTTTTCCACTCCTATTTCATTTAGATTTTGAATAATGTTATTCAATTGAATTTGAAAGTTTATTCTGCATCTATATATTTTATATGCGAAAGAGATAGCTCCTAAATATAGGAACTATCTCCTGATCAAATATCTTCATTAAAAACTACTCTCTTTACAACCTTACTTGCCAAATCTATCAGCTAACTCATTATAAATCTGATTTAAATTAATCTGATGATAATTAAGCAAGACCAGCAAATGATATAATAGGTCTGAAACCTCATAAATAATCTCATCATCTTCATCATTCTTAGAAGCAATAATCACTTCTGCTGCTTCTTCACCTATCTTCTTAAGAATCTTGTCCAATCCTTCATCGAATAAATAACAAGTATAAGAACCTTCTACTGGATTCTTCTTACGATCTAGTACTACTTGATAAATTTCTTGTAAGATTAGAGGTAACTGTCCTTGTGGTACCAATTGATTCTTATTCTGTGCTTCGCCAGTTGAAGTTTCATCTGTCTTCTCTTCATAAACTTCTCCTGGGTCAAATACTTTCTCACCCTCTTCCTCAAACTCTAAATCAGAATTTAAGTGTTGATAGAAACAAGAATAATAACCAGTATGACAAGCACCACCAGTCTGCTTTACTTTAACCAATAAAGTATCGCCATCACAATCGATAGAGATATCTTCTACTTGCTGTAAATGTCCAGAAGATTCTCCTTTTCTCCATAATTTCTGTCGGCTACGACTCCAAAACCAAGTATAACCGGTTTCAATAGTTCTCTTGACAGCCTCTTCATTCATATAGGCCATCATCAATACTTTATCACTTTCGACATCCTGAATAATTGCTGGGATTAATCCCTTATCATTAAAATTTAAACTTGTTAAGTAACTCATATCCTAACTACTACCCCCTCTTTTTGTAGATATTCTTTAACTTCTTGAATTGAATATTCATCAAAGTGAAAGATTGAAGCTGCTAATGCAGCATCCGCTTCTCCATCTACAAAAGCATCTAGGATATCATCAGGGCTACCTGCCCCTCCAGATGCTATTACTGGAATATCTACACTACTTGAAATAGCACAATTTAACTCGTTATCATATCCATCTTTAGTCCCATCTCCATCCATGCTAGTCAACAAAATCTCACCGGCTCCCAAATCTTCAGCTTTTTTAGCCCACTCTACAGCATCTAAACCAGTAGCCTTGCGTCCACCATGGATGTATACTTCCCATTCTGGATTATCATCTGCACTATCTTCTTTTCTTTTGGCATCAATTGCTACGACAATACATTGACTACCAAATCTTTTTGCTCCTTGGGCAATTAAATCCGGATTCTTAACAGCTGCCGAATTAATTGACGTCTTGTCGGCACCTGCTTTTAAAAGTTCACGCATATCATCTACCGTTCGAATTCCTCCTCCAATAGTAAAAGGAATAAAGACCTTCTCAGAGGTTCGCTTAACCACATCAACCATTGTCTCCCGTTTCTCTGATGAAGCAGTAATATCTAAAAACACTAATTCGTCGGCACCTGCTTGATCATAAAAAGCAGCCAATTCTACCGGGTCACCAGCGTCCCTAATATCAACAAAATTAATCCCCTTCACCACTCTACCCTTATCGACATCGAGACAAGGAATTATTCGTTTAGCTAACATATTTTACACCTCACTTGCTACTAACTTCGATTGCATCTTCTAAATCTAAATTACCACTATATAATGCTTTACCTGTAATTACACCTTTAACGCCAAACTCTTCTATCTTTTGCAATGCTTCAATATCAGCTAACTTAGATACTCCTCCAGAAGCGATTACTTTTAATTCTGTCTCTTGTGCTAACTCCTGAGTGCTCTCTATATTAGGACCACTAAGAGTACCGTCTTTACTAATATCGGTAAATACTACCCACTCTACTCCTCTTTCCTTCATCGCATTACCTAGTTCAACAGCAGTAGTATCCGAAGTTTCTAACCAGCCTTCAGTAGCTACATAACCATCCTTAGCATCAATACCTACTACTATTGCCTTCGAGCCAAATTCTTCGATCGCATCTACCACTAATTCTGGATTCTCTATAGCTGCAGTACCAATAATCACACGTTCTACACCAATCTCTAAGTATTGCTTAATCGTCTCTAAGTCTCTAATTCCCCCGCCAACCTGTACCGGCAAATCAACTTCATCGGTAATTTCAGAAATCAAGCCTAAATTCTGTGGTTTCCCATCTAAAGCGCCATCTAGATCAACAATATGTAGTCTTGTCGCTCCTTTATCAGCCCATAATTTAGCCATCTCTAATGGCTCACCATAAACTGTCTCCTGCTCAAAATCTCCTTTATATAACCTTACACATTTCCCATTACGAATATCTATTGCTGGAATAACCTCCACTATATCAACTCCCCAAAATTACGTAAAATCTGCAATCCTTTCTGACTACTCTTCTCTGGATGATATTGAACAGCATAAATATTATCTTTTTGTATACTCGATACAAACTCAATACCATAATCAGTTGTAGTAGCTACCACTTCCTCATCATCAGGAAGAACATAATAAGAATGAACGAAGTATTGGAAAGTTCCTGACTCCAATCCTTTAAATATCTCCGTCTCTTTCTTTATCTCTAATTGATTCCAACCCATATGCGGTATCTTCTTATCCAAATCGCTAGGAAACTTAACTACATTTCCCGAAATAATATCTAAACCCTCTTGAGTTCCCCACTCCTCACTAGTAGAGAAGAGCAAATGAAGTCCAAGGCAGATACCTAAGAATGGCGTTCCTTTGTTTACTACTTTCTTAATCACAGGAATCAACCCAGTAGAATCCAAATTATCCATAGCATCACCAAAAGCACCTACACCTGGTAAAACAACCCCATCTGCCTCTAATATTTCATCAGCATCAGAAGTGATTTGAGCTTCAACTCCTACTTTTTCAAATCCTTTCTGCACACTACGCAGATTACCCATGCCATAATCTATAATCGCAATCACAATCTCACCTCGCTATCGCCTATTAAAGTTTCCCTTTCGTTGACATCACTCCGTCAATACGGTCATCCTTCTCTACTGCTTGCCTTAGTGTTCTCCCTAATGCTTTAAAAGCTGCTTCAATGATATGATGAGTATTCTCTCCCGCTAATTGACGTAAGTGAAGAGTAATACCTCCATTATAACTAACAGCTCGCATAAATTCCCTTACTAATTCTGTATCGAAGTCTCCTACTCGCTCTTTAGTTAATTCTAGTCCATATGCTAAGTATGCTCTACCACTTAGATCTAGTGAAACTGAAATTAAAGCTTCATCCATAGGAACATATTCTGTACTATAACGCTTAATTCCTGCTTTATCTCCTACTGCTTCATTAATAGCTTTCCCTAAACAGATTCCGATATCCTCGACTGTATGGTGAGCATCAATTTCTAAGTCACCACTAGCTTCTAATTCTAAATTAAATAGTCCATGCTTAGTAAATAAGTCTAACATATGGTTTAAGAAAGGAACGCCAGTATTGATTTGGCTTCTCCCTTCCCCATCTAAGTCCAAATTTAATTTAATATCCGTTTCAGATGTTTGGCGTTTGATCTCTGCACTTCTCATTCTATCCTTCCTTTCTCAACTTCTACTCTTCAAATCTAACTCGGACTGAGTTAGCATGAGCATCTAAACCTTCTACTTCAGCCAACTTAATAGCTTTATCTTTTACTTTAGCTAAGCCTTCTTTCGAATAAGAAATAATACTGGACTTTTTAACAAAGTCATCTATATTTAATGGCGAATAAAATCTAGCTGAACCTCCTGTTGGCAAGACATGATTAGGACCAGCAATATAATCTCCTATTGGCTCTGCAGTATAATGTCCTAAGAAGATAGCACCGGCATTCTTAATCTTGCCTAACGCCTCGAATGGTTTGTCTACTGCTACTTCTAAGTGTTCAGCAGCAAAGCGATTAGTAATTTCGATTGATTCTTCTAAATTTTTAGTTAAGATAATAGCACCGTAATCTTCAATCGCTTGTCCCGCAATCTCCTTTCTAGATAATTCAGCTAACTGCTCTTCTAATTCTACCTTAACTTCATTAGCTAATTCCTTAGAATCGGTCACTAAGATTGACGATGCCATTGGATCATGTTCAGCCTGTGATAAGAGATCAGCAGCTACATGACGTGGAACTGCGGTTTTATCAGCTAAAACTAATACTTCACTAGGTCCAGCTAACATATCAATATCTACATAACCATAAGCTAACTTTTTAGCCAGAGTAACATAAATGTTGCCAGGTCCTACTATCTTATCTACCTTAGGAATAGTCTTCGTCCCAAAAGCCAAGGCTCCTACTGCTTGCGCTCCACCTACTTTGTAGATCTTATCTACTCCTACCTTATCTGCTGCTACTAAAGTATAAGGGTTCATCTCTCCTGTCTCACTTGGTGGCGAAACCATCACTACTTCCTCAACTCCTGCTACTTTAGCTGGAACCCCATTCATTAATACCGAAGATGGATAAGCCGCTGTACCACCAGGTACATATAGTCCTACCTTCTCTAATGGTCGAAAGACTTGACCTAAAATGACTCCATCTTCGTCAGTCTTCATCCACCCTTCCCTCGTCTGACGTTCATGAAAATCTTTTATATTATTAATTGCCGTTTCTAAAGCAGCTAGGAATTCATCATCTACTTTCGTATACGCTTCTTTAATCTCTGCTTCTGAAACTAACTGTTCTTTAGCACTGAATTCTGCTTGGTCAAACCTAGCTGTATAATCTAAAACGGCTTCATCTCCATTTTGTTGGATATTATCTAAAATATCTTGCACTGCTTCTAACTTTTCTGGTTCATCAAACGAAGAACGATTTAATACCTTCTCTAACTCCTTTTCTACCCCTTTTGCATTAGCTTTAATTAATCTAATCATCTCTTTCTCCCAAACCCCTTTCTATTCCTTTAATAATCTCCTGTACTTCATTAAATCGCGTCTTATAGCTAACCTTATTAACTATTAACCTTGCTGAAGATTTAGCAATTTCAGCAATCTCAATTAGATTATTTTCCCGCAAAGTAGTTCCAGTAGAAGTAATATCTACAATCATTTCTGCCAAATCGACGGCTGGCGCTAATTCAATAGAACCATTTAGCTTAATGGTTTCTACTTGAATTCCATGTTGATTAAAGAACTTCTCTGCTGTCTTAGGATACTTACTAGCTACTCTTCCCTTAGCTGGTAGCTCTTCTAAAGTAGTGATTCCTCTTTCCTTAGGTACTGCTACCACTAAACGACAAGCACCTAATCCTAAATCGACTACTTCACAAACATTCTTGCCTGCTTCTAATAAGACATCTTTTCCAGCAACTCCGATATCGGCTGCTCCATACTCTACATATGTAGGTACATCTACTGCTTTAGATAATATAAACTTAAATTTACCATCTTTACTATTTAATATTAACTTTCTCGAATCATCACTTAACTCCTCTTTAACTACCCCAGCTTTTCGCAAAATATTAACAACTGGGTCAAAGAGCCTTCCTTTCGGTAAAGCAATCTTTAATGGAACCATCTATAAAACCTCCTAGCTGATTTTAATAACTTCTATACCTAATATCTCTTCAACAGAGTATTGATAATTATCTACTTTATCTTCTGAACCTAAGTAAAGAACTTGATTAAAGTTCTTTTCTCTTGCATACTTGATACTCTCATCTATACTACATTCTTCTACCTCTAAAACTACTGCTTTTTCATTTGCTCTTAGTTTTGTAGCAAGATTAATTGTTTCTTCTTTTTTGTTCTCTTCATAACAGAGAAATATTCTTTCTTCTTGAATTGGCAGCTGAATATTTTGATTCTCTAATGAGAGTAATAACCTATCTATTCCTACTGCAAAACCAGTAGCTGGACTCTCAGTTCCAAACTGTTCAAGTAAGTTATCATAACGTCCTCCGCCACAGATAGTAAACCCTAAATCTTGTGTATATCCTTCAAAAACCATTCCAGTATAATAATCAAGACCTCGATTTATACTAAGGTCTAGATGAATATATTCTGCCACTCCTGTATT
Source organism: Candidatus Frackibacter sp. WG13 (assembly GCF_900114655.1). Classification (GTDB taxonomy): domain Bacteria; phylum Bacillota; class Halanaerobiia; order Halobacteroidales; family Acetohalobiaceae; genus Frackibacter. The sequence continues at coordinate 33,916 of NZ_FOTT01000012.1, read as the reverse complement.
TTCCAAGTTTTGGTATATATCATCTAGATTATCTAAAGCCGCTTCAGATTTCTGATTATTAATGAACTTTCTAGCTTTATTTAAAATCTCTTTTCCACCTCTTAACTCAGGTAATACAAGTATACTCTCTTTCTGAACCTCTGTTAAATCTGCATTAGCTATTAATTCTTTTAATGCTACAAAATCCTTATTTGCTAATACCTTTCGTAACTTCCCCTTTGCTTCACTATCTAATTCGAGTTCTTCCATGAGACCTATAAAGTAATCTATTTGTCCAATATCAATATAAAAATTCTCTAAACCTACACTCTTTAAAATTTGCACAGCAATCGCTATAATTTCAGCATCAGCTAAAGAATCTTTAGCTCCAATTAACTCAATACCTGCTTGATAGAATTCTCTCTGTCTTCCAGCCTGAGTTGCTTCATACCTAAAGACATTAGCTTGGTAAGATAGCCGTAATGGTCTTGGTACTTCTTTCATTCGATTTGCTACTAATCTAGCAATCGGTGCTGTCATTTCTGGTCTCAAGGCTAGTATATGACCATCACGATCAAAGAATTTATACATCTTTTCTTGCAATTTAGCTCCAGTGCCAACTGATAGAGCGGCAAAAAACTCAAAAGTTGGCGTTACAACCTCATCATAACCCCAATTAGTAAAAATAGAGTTAATCTTATTCTCTAAATATCGCTTCTTCTTAGCATCTAGAGGTAAATAATCTTTAGTTCCATTAGGTGTCTGCATTTTAGTAAAACTTAATTCTTTTTCCATTTTGTTCACCTCTTTATTAGTTTAACACATTAAAGTAATGATATACTAAAATATAACATACTCTATTCTTAATGTCAACTACTTTAGCAAATTTAATTATAAAATTAAATAAAAGACCTCTAACATTTAATAATTAAATGTTAGAGGTCTTAATTTCTTACTTAGCAAACGTATGGTTTGCTATCTTAACTGTGGTTTCCCTAGTAGATAACCACCATAATGTCTTAGCTTTCTTAGGGTTATAAAAATATATTGCCCCTTTAGATGGGTCTCTACCATTTAAAGCTTCTTTAGCTGCTTTATATGCAGTCTTGTTCGGCTTTAAATTAATCTGACCATTCTTTACTGAAGTAAATTGTCCTTTTTGATAGACAACACCACGGATAGTATTAGGAAATCCGGAGTTTTCTACACGATTTAAAACTACAGCTCCTACTGCAACTTGTCCTTCATATGGTTCTCCTCTTGCTTCAGCATGAATAACTTTAGCTAGCATCCTTAATTCACTATCTGCAATTTCTCCTGTCTCAACTTGTCCTCTTTCAACGCTTTCTTTTCCATCAGCATATTTAGTTATTAAAGTAAGTAATAAGAATAGTGCTACTCCTTTATAAGCATCCTTATTAGTAAGCTCTGCAGCATAAGCAGTTGAATTATTGGCAACTGGCAATATCACAGATAAATACGGAAATATTAAAGTAAATACTAAAGTGAATATTAAGACTTTTATATTAAATAATTGCTGTAGTTTATTCATAGATAATTACTCCTTTTTCCGAATTAAGATTTTATACTAATTCGTCTTCTGTAAAGAATAAGTTGATCTCTCTTTCTGCACTTTCTTGTGAATCAGAACCATGTACAACATTCTCATCAATAATTAATGCATAATCTCCTCTAATAGTACCTGGCTTTGCTTCAAATGGATCAGTAGCTCCCATCATATTTCTAACAGTCTTAATTGCTTGTGCTCCTTCTACTACCATAGCTACTACTGGTCCAGAAGTAATAAATTCTTTTAAATCTGGAAAGAAAGGTTTATCAACATGTTCAGCGTAATGTTCTTTAGCTAATTCATCAGAAATCTGTAACATCTTCATAGCTTTAATATTTAAACCTCTCTCTTCAACTCTACTAACCACCTTTCCAACTAAATTTCTTTTTACTCCATCTGGTTTAATCATAAAAAACGTCTGTTCCACACTTATTCCCTCCTATAGATTTTTATATTGTATCTAAAGATTAAAAACTTTTAAACTAAATAACTTAATTCAATTACACAAAAGCATTAGTTAATTATTGACTACTAATTAATAAGGCTGCTACTCCAATTAGAGCAAATTTCCAATTCTTCACTTTATTTTGTAATCCAGAATTTTCGGCTTTAGTATCTGCTAATTTTTCTTCTAATGCTGTTACTCTATTGCTTAAATTTTGATTCTGTCTTTCTATTCTATTTAATCTAGCGTTGAGATTATTTTCAATCTCTACCCTAATATCTTCTATTATTTTATCAACTTCTTTTCTAACTTCCATTAATTCTCCTTTGGTACTAACTAAATCTTCCTTAATAATCTTATTCTTTTCTTCCAACTTTTTAATCCTTTTATTAAAAATATCTGTTTGTTGATTTAATTCTACTAACTCAGTCCTAAATTCAGTAGACAGTTTACGTAAAGTTTTAATATCACTTTTAGAAGCGTTAACCTTTTCTTGGTCAATAGCCACTAAAATCTTAGCTACAACTTCAGCTAATTGATACCTATTAACTTTCTTTTCACCTTTAAACGTATTATCCTCATATAAAGACATTAATCCATTATCTACTAATTTTTTGACATCTTGATATGCCCAATGACTCTTAGGGACATCTTTAATCTTTTCTACTGCTAAGGCTGGAAGAGTAAAAGTTAAAATCATGCTTATAACAATTAATGTACTAATTAACCTCTTCATTCTTATTTCATCTCCTTCTTTATTAATCATATTCTTCTCCACCTTTAATTACCAAGTCTAAACCTTGACTATTATAATCAACTTCATTACCCGCTTCATTCTTTACCGATAACTCATTTAATTTAAAGTTAGCTGCTCCGGCCTTCTTCACTTTAAAATACATTACAGCAATAGTATCAGAAGTATTTCGTTCCTTATCTAAGTTACCAGCTAAAGTAATCAATCCTTTTTGGTTATCTATTGATGGCTGTTGCCAATTTAATAATCTATTTCCTTCAACAAATAATGTTCCTCTTGAAACATAAACAGCTTCTAAATTATCTGTGTCATACTTTAGTTTAGAATGAAATCTATAAAAATCTTTAATATTAGCTGCTCTAAAGATTACTTTTAAATAATTCCCTACTTCAACATCTCTATTCTGCGCCTCTAAATAGATTACCGGTTCTAATTTAGGTACGGTTAAAAAATTTAACTTCGATTTTGAAGTAGTATTAATTGAATTTAATTTAATAGCGTAAGGCAATTCACCATTAATTCCAGTAGCTTCAACCTGCCAAGGAATCTCTAACTCTTCTTTCGCTTCTAAATAACCTAAATACTTTACTTTTTTCTCACCATTAACTAACTTTAATCCTGGTGGTAAAATTATAGAAACCGTAGGGTCATAAGCCATAGACGCTCCACTATTCTTTATATTAGCTACTACCTTAAATGGATTTGGATTTAAAATTTTATCTTTTACCTTTAATTCCTTAGGACCTAATACTGATAGCTCTAATTTCGGCGGCCCAACAACCTTAACTGACCTATCAACCGAATTATCATCAGTATTATCAGCAATTACTTTTACAGTATACTTTAATCCTTCTCCTGTTCCTTCCTTAGGAACTACTTCCCATACTACCTGTCCAGTTGAACTAGGTTTTAAATTACCTAATTTTTTATCTCGATTTTCTCCCTCTGCTAAAGTTAGTTCTGGTGGCAATTCGATCTTAGCCACTACTTCTTTAGCCTTGATTTCTGCAGTGTTTTGGATATATGCAACAACTGGAAATGATTTCGTCTGTTTATCCAAGACTACTTCTGCTGGTGAACTAACGCCTAAGGATAAGATTCCTGGTACAATCGTAATTCCACCTAATCCATAATTAGTAATATAAGTTCTACTCTGTCCAGGAGGTATAGAGTTCGGTTCCCAAAAGAGAGCCAAAGCACTATCTAGTTGAAACTCACCTTTACGCATAAATTTCTCTCCAGGATTATAATCAAAGTTCCATACACCATCAGCTAGACTACCCCAGTCTGCAAAATAAAGCTTATCAGGTGCAGTTACCTGGTTACCTCTAACTGTTCCTTGAGCAGTTACATGGGGATTAGTTAACTGGTCAAACGCTTGCCAAAAAACTGGCAATTCATTCTTAGTATATACTTTATCACTAATAACTGAATTAGCTCCAATTCTAAAAGGCGCACCATCATTAGTACCTAACATGGTATCTAACATAACTCGCAACCCAACTTTATGACGCTGCTTACCATTATTTTTAATCTTATACTTGATCTGAGCAGTATCTGGTAGACCAGTAGTATTACTCTTAACAAAACTTAAACTCTGAATTACAGTTATATCACCATACTTATAAACAGTTTCAATACCACCTTGGTCGGTTATGTAAGGAGCCTTTACTTGTGTACCATACTTCCCAAATTGTCCAGCCCGTTTCTCCGTTTTACCCCCAAAAATATAATTTTCTCCATCAATCTTTATCGTTGTATAAGAAGTCCATGGTTTAGGTCTTCCATAAATTAAAGGTTTACCATTATCACTATTACGAACTGGATTACCTCCGGTAACATCAACAGCAAATCTGCCATTATTCTCTTTATCTTGATTAACAATAATTGAAATATAATTATTCTTAATCTGCAAATTGCCATTTTTATCAATTGCTGCATAACTAATATTACTTAGGAATAATATTGATATTAATATAAGTATTATTCCCAGTTTCTTTTGTCTCATACTTTAGTCACCTCTTAATTTGCTTAATTATTATAAATCAAGCTTATTAAATTGAACCTTTACATTCTCTCCTGCCTGGAAATTTATAGTTAAGAAGACTGAATAACTATTGATAGCCGTATGAAAGTTCCAACCTCTCTCTACTGTTAATTTAGCTACTCCATCTAAACTACTATTTCCTGAAGATTTAAGAATTCTAATATCCATAATCTTTCCTGTTGCACTCACATCAACTCTTAGCTTAACAGTTCCTTCTACATTCTGATTAGCTGCATTTTTAGGATAAACAGGTACTAACTTCTTAGCAACCATCATCTGTGGAGTCTTCTTCTGTGGTTTTGATTCTTCTTTACTATTATCATCTGTATCTTTATTATTAGCTTGACCTGATTTATTATCTGCTTTCTCAGTATTGCTCTGTTGATTTTTAGATTCTGATTTATTTCGATTAGAATCTGCTTTATCATTAGTTTCTCTTTGCTTATTTACCTTATCCTTGCTAACTTCTATCGTCTCTTTACCCTTTTGACTATCCAATACATCCGAAGAAGTTTTAGATTTAGAATTGTTCTTTTCTAACTTGGATTCATTCTGATTAACGTCTTCTTGCTTAGCAACCTTTTGCTCATCTATATTAGTTTTTTCTTTCGGTTCTTTTTTATTACTAGTTTTAGCCTTCTCCTCTTGTTTCTCTTGTTTCTCTTGTTTCTTTTCTTCCTTCTGCTTCTTTTTCTCTTCCTTTTCCTCTTCTTTCTTATCATTTTCATGTTTCTTATTCTTCTTAGTACTATCTTTAGAATCTATTTTTTTAATCACGTTAGGGTCATTCTTTTCTAGTTCAACATACCTTATTACTCCTGGTTGTTCTAATGGAGAAACCTTGAAGCCAGGCTTTGCTTGATAAACACTAGGAAAGAAAGCTAGTATCAAAATATGAATTAACAAAGAAATCAAAATATACCTTTTCATTAAACCAACCACCTTAAATTTTGGTTATTGCTTCTTGATTTCATCATCTGCTGCTAGAGCTAATTTATAAGCACCAACCTGGCGAGCAACATCCATAACCTCAACCACTTCATTATATACTACTTCTCTATCAGCTTTAATAATTACTACTGTTGCTGGGTCTTCTTTAATTTTTGTAGCAATCTTATCTTTTAAACCAGCCTTAGTCAGTAATTTATCATTTAAATAAATATGCCCTTTTGATGATAGATTAACGATTAATTGTTCTTGTTTCTGTTGATTAACAGTTTTAGCTTTTGGTAGGTTAATATCTAATCCTGTAGGGGTAGTCTTAAATGTAGTAAATAGCATAAAAAATACTAACAAGAAGAAGATAACATCGATCATAGGTAAAATCTGAATATTACTCTTCTTTCTAGTACTTCTGTGAAACATATCGTTCACCCCTGATGTTACCACTTTGACTTCTTTTGAAATCATTATTATCTTCAGATAAAAGTTCAATTAATTTAGTTGACCATTGATTCATCTCATTAACTTTCTCTTCTACCTTACTATCTAAATATGTATAGAATAACATAGATGGGATCGCAACTATTAATCCCGTAGCAGTACTAATCAATGCTTCCGCAATTCCCATGCTCAAAGCACTAGGTGCTGCTATTCCCTGTGCTCCCGCCAAAATATTAAAACTATTTATAATTCCTATTACAGTTCCTAATAAACCTAATAACGGAGCCACAGTAACAATAAAGTCTAAAATCCTTAATCTTTTCTCCATAGCTTTAACCTGATCTTGACCAGTTGCCTGAATATATTCTTTTAAAGTCTGCCTATTCTCCCCATAATTTTCTAATCCACTTAAAAACATAGCTGCTATTGGACCATTAGCTTGCTTAGCCTCATTTTTAGCTTTAGAGACCTTACCATTTGAAAGTAATAACTCAATCTTTTTAAACAGTCTAAAATTATTATTGTCCTGCTTGCGAAAATAATAATATCTCTCAATTATAATTGCTAAACTTAACACCGAACAGATTAATAATGGAATCATAGTTGGTCCACCTTTAAGTAAAACCTTCAACATCTAAATTCCTCCTTAAATTAGAATAAATATCGTTCAATTATTAACAAGTTAACAGAATCTAAACTTATTATCATCTACTTCTAATGCTTCGACATAGAAGGAGTGAATTCCTGCAAAAAAATAATTAATGCCTCTAATCTCCTACTGGAAATTAGAGGCATTGATTTTAACCTGATAAACCTGATTACTCGTTTAAATCTTATTTTGTTGAGTCTTTCTTCTTCATATCTAATCCTGCATGTGGGTTGCTCTTTCCATTATTATTTCCCCCACCAGCATGTGGATTTGTCTTGCCTTTAGGAACTTTAATCTCAATCAATTCTTTGATATCACTTTCATTATATGATTTCTTCAAATAATCCTGTAATACTTTCTGTTTTTTACGACTAACGAATGAATCTTTAATCATACTCTTAACATCAGCAAATTTAAGCTTTTTACCTTCCTTCTTATCAGTTACTTTAATAATATGATAACCATATTTAGTCTTAACTGGATCACTTATTTCACCTGCTTTAAGATTAAAAGCTACTTTTTCAAAAGCAGGAACCATCTGACCTTTACTAAAGTATCCTAAATTACCACCTTTATTTTTACTTGGGCCTGTAGAATTTTCTTTAGCTAATTTAGCAAAATCAGCTCCAGAATCAAGCTTAGCTTTAATCTTTTCAGCTTTCTTCTTAGTATCTACTAAGATATGACTAGCTTTCACCTTAGCCGGCTGAACAAACTTTTCTTTATTCTTATTAAAGTAATCTTTTAACTCTTGGTCAGTCACTTTAATATCTTTAGTTAATTCATTTCCTAATTTTTTAACTATTAAATTCTTCTTAATATTATCTTTAACGTCTTCAAGTGTAATACCTGCTGCTTTAAGTTTCTTCTTAAGGTCTTCAGTCTTATACTGAGCCTTAATTTGATTCAATCTATCTTTAATATCTTTTTCAGTAACTTTTACACCTTTCTCAGTAGCTTTCTGCATTAAGATTTTTTCTTGAATCATTTGGTCTAATAATCTTTTCTTAATTGAAGCTAACATTCCAGCAGACTTTTTATTAGAAAAATCTAGCCCATATCGTTCCTTATATTGAGCTTTAATCTGCTGTAAATTCTTCTCAAACTTCGCTTTAGAAATTAATTCCCCATTTACTTTAGCTACTGCTTCACTCTCATCAATCTTTTTACTACTGCTCTTCGTAGAACTATTACAACCAACTACTAAAGTTGCTAATAATCCTAATGCTAGTAATACCGCAACTAACTTTTTCTTCTTTTTAATCATCTTATCTCTCCTTTGTAATTTAATTTAGTGCCCTTTACTATCCCTTAATATAATACCCTCTTTTATAGATTAAAAATTAATTAAGACTCTTACATAATTAATTTGTAACACCTAATTAATTACAAACTAACTACTCATAGAATTAAGACTAACTAAATCTAAAGTGCTCTCTTTCAATTTAAAGACCACTGAAGATGGTACATCAACGGTCCCAATTAAAGTCCTACCTTTATTCGGCCCATGACAGTCAGAACCTCCAGTTTTAATCAATTCGTACTCCTCAGCTAAAGCAGCGTAATGCTGCACATCATCTTCATCATGTTCAGAATGATAAACCTCTAAACCCTGCAAACCTGCATTAACTAATTCAGGTATTAAATAATCACGCTTAGCTAAAGCGGGATGAGCTAAAACTGGTACACCTCCTGCCCTTTTAACCAACTTAACCGCTTCTACTGGGGTCAACTTATATCTATTAATATAGGCTGGAGACCCTTTCCCAATATAACGGTCAAACGCCTGACTAATTTCTTTAACATAACCAGATTCTATTATAGCCTGAGCAATATGAACTCGTCCTAAGCTTCCTTCTCCTGCTAACTGACAGACACGCTTAAAAGTAATGTCAATCCCTAACTGATTTAATTTTTTTACCATTCTTTGTGCTCTATTATATCTGCTATTTCTTAATTTACTTAAAGTATCTGTTAACTTTAAATCATTGGTATTTATATAATAACCTAAAATATGCACTTCTGCATCAGATATATCAGTATTTAATTCGATTCCTGGAATTACTTCTAAATTTTTATCTACTGCCGCTAACTGTGCTTCTTCTATTCCTCCAATAGTATCATGGTCTGTGATAGCAATTGTCTTAAGACCTAGCTCAACTGCCTTATCTACTACTTTAGTAGGAGTAAAACTACCATCAGAAGCAGTAGTGTGTAAATGTAAGTCAACATTCATCATTATAGTCTCCACCTTCACTTTGCTACATTTTTCACACCCATATACTATTATAAAGATTATTAGCTAAAATATCAAATTTATTTTTAAACTTGTCCAATATAATTTCTTATCTAATATGAAATTATTTGAAATTTAGAATACCATTCTTGTAATATAAATAGCTGCTAAAAACCCTACTAAATCTGCTATTAAACCAGCTACAATCGCATATCTAGTATTTCTAATTCCAACTGCTCCAAAATAAACAGCTACTATGTAAAAAGTAGTCTCTGTGCTTCCTTGAAGTGTAGAAGCTAAACGACCAATAAACGAATCTGGTCCATATTGCTGGATTAATTCAGTTACTATACCTAATGAACCGGTCCCTGAAAGTGGTCTAACTAAACCTAAAGGAACAATCTCTTTAGGAATCCCAAAAAACTGTAATACAGGCTGTAATATATTTAATAAGATATCTAAAGCCCCCGATGCCCTAAAGATACTGATTGCCATTAACATTGCTATCAAATAAGGAATTATCTTAACCACTGTAGTAACTCCCTCTACAGCGCCTTCAGTAAATACCTCATAAACCTTAACCTGCTTGAAATAAGCATAAGCAACAATAGTTAAAACTATTACCGGAATCGCCCATTCAGATAAATACTTTAAATATAAAGCCATCTCTCTGCCTCCTTAAGACCAAATTTTTCGCAAAATTCTATCTGCTATTATTCCGGCAATAGTAGAACAAGTAGTAGCAAAAAGAGTAGTACCTATAATCTCCATTGGAGCACTAGAACCAGCAGCAGAACGTAGGCTAATAATCGTTGCTGGAATTAATGTCACACTAGAAGTATTTATTACTAGAAAGGTACACATTGAATTTGTAGCCCTTTGGGAGTCAGGATTTAAAGTTTGTAATTTCTGCATGGCATTAATCCCTAGTGGCGTAGCAGAATTTCCTAGACCTAATATATTTGCACTTATATTTAACATAATTGCGCCTAATGCTGGATGATTGGGGGGGATTTCTGGGAATAAACGTGTAGTTATTGGTCTAATAACCCGAGATATTAAGTCGGTAAAATTTGATTCTTCAGCTAACTTCATAATACCCAACCATAATGACATTGGACCTATTAACTTAATTAGAATCATAGCTCCATCTTCAGCTGACTTTAAGACTGCTTCTGAAACCTGGTCCATATTTCCGGTAAACATTCCCGTTATAACTCCAATTAAAATTAATCCAAACCAAATATGATTTATCATCTTTACTTCTCCTCCTTAATTAATCATATGCTAAGAATGAGAAGTTATATGCACCTAAAAGACCTACCTATTCAACATTTGAATAGGTAGGCAAAAGTTTAAATTTATTAAATTTACCGCGGCTCCACAATTAACTTAATAGCTGTTCGCTCCTCACCATCAATCTCAATATCAGTAAAGGCTGGAATACAGATTAGATCCATACCACTCGGTGCTACAAAGCCTCTGGCAATTGCTACTGCCTTAATTCCTTGATTAATTGCTCCTGCTCCTATAGCTTGGAGTTCAGCACCTCCCCTTTCTCTTAAAACCCCAGCTAATGCACCAGCTACTGAATTTGGACTGGAACTAGATGATACCTTTAGTACTTCCATGTTAATTAAATACCTCCTCTTTTTGTTAAAAATACCTTTGCTTTACTATAATATTATTTAGACACCTAGAAAAAAATTCCTTCTTTTTTAAAAAAATTTCAGACTTTTCTAACTAAAGAGGAAGCAGCTTAATTTAATTATAATGTTCTCGTCTAATCCTAGTAATAGAATTAGCTAATTTATTCTTCAAATCCAACTCAATAATTGCACCACAAAGTTGAGTATCTCCGGTAGCTGCTGAAAATCGTTGAGGAAGTTTTGTGACCATCTTCTTTAATACATCCTCTTCTTTCATTCCTAAAATTGATTCTATCCCACCAGTTAAGCCTAAATCGGTTATATATGCTGTCCCACTAGTTAACACTCTTTCATCGGCTGTCTGGACATGGGTATGAGTCCCAAAAACCGCTGCTACCTGTCCATCAAAATATCTACCTAAGCCTACTTTTTCTGAGGTGGCTTCAGCATGGAAATCGACCAAAATTAAATCTGCTTCTATCTCATCTAATAACTCTTCTAAACTCCGGAATGGACAATCAACACCATCTAAAAAAATTCTCCCTAGTAGATTAATTACAGCTATTGTACCCCCAGACTCTAACTTATAAATTCCATATCCTCTTCCAGGCGTTCCAGGAGGATAATTATAAGGCCGAATTAACCTCTGATCATCATCAATAAAATTGAAGATCTCTTTGTTATCCCAAGTATGGTTCCCCATTGTCAAAACATCAACACCATAATCATAAAGTTCCTGTGCTACTTTTTCCGTAAGTCCAAATCCACCAGCAGCATTTTCACCGTTAGCTATTATAAAATCAATCTCTTCTTCCTGTTTAATATTAGGTAATAGTTCTCTAACGGCTCTTCTTCCTGCCCTTCCAACTATATCTCCAATCACTAAGACCTTCATTCTAATTCTCCTTCCTAACTACACTTAGATACAAAAGCTATCTATTAAGGATTTTGTATAATTAATTATAGATTTAGCTAACAGATTTAATTGCTTTATCAAATACTAGAACTTTATCACCATCTCTAAAACCAGTTAGTGACTGCTGCATTCTTTTATGGTCCAATTTTATTAAGAGACTATTGATAGTCTCTTCTTGTTCTGTTAAAGCATCTTCTGGTAATGGTTCAATACTTTCAACTAATAAGTCATTACTAAATTCAGACTGAAAAAATTGAATAAAAAAAGAAAGTTTATCTTTAGTTAAACTTAATAAGCTAGTAATCACCTTAACCTTAGTTAAAACTTCATAATCATCAAAGTCAACCTTAAGATGACTTGGTTCTATTTTTGCCAACCGATTAAACAGTTCCAAACTCTTCTTTAATTTAGTTGTAAACTGTTCAATCCGATTCTTTTCTAATTTAGAATCAACTAAGAAAGTAAATGATAATTCCTTATTTTCTGGATCAATATTAACTTTATTAATCTGTGGATATCTAATTAAAATTGAAATAATTAATTCCATGCTCTCGGATTGATTGCTATATTTTTTAGCTACAGGCTCCATTTTATTTTTCACCATCCCTAAAAATTTTATAAATAAAAACCTACACTTCTTATCCTAATTAATCTTTAACTCTCTATTAAATCATTATCTTCTAGATTAATTCATTGAAATCCTGCCTATTCAATAAAGTTAAATATTACAAATAGAAAAAACGCCCTAATCTAATAGATTAGAGCGTTCAAAAATAACTAACTTATAAATTGTATATTATTTTGCATAATCAACTGCTCTGGTCTCTCTAATGACTGTCACTTTAATCTGGCCTGGATATTCTAGCTCATCCTCAATCTGCTGAGAAACATCATAAGCTAATTTAGCAGATTTATTATCAGAAACGTGATCTGGATGAACCATAATTCTCACTTCACGCCCTGCTTGAATAGCATAAGCATTTTCTACTCCATTGAATGAATCAGCAATCTTTTCTAAGCTTTCAAGACGTTTAATGTATGATTCTAATGTCTCACGTCTTGCTCCAGGTCTAGCAGCAGATACTGCATCAGCAGCCGCCACTAATACAGCTTCTACTGATTCTGCTTCTATATCACCATGGTGAGCAGCAATAGCATGAATTATCTTGTCTGATTCACCATATTTTTTAGCCAAGTCAGCCCCAATCTTAACATGAGGTCCTTCAACATCATGATCAACTGCTTTTCCTAAGTCATGCAAAAGACCTGCTCGCTTAGCTAAGTTAACATCCACTCCTAATTCAGAAGCCATAACACCAGCTAAGTGAGATACTTCAATTGAGTGTTGCAATACATTTTGACCATAGCTTGTCCGATATTTAAGCCTACCTAATAACTTAATAATTTCACTATCTAGCCCATGTACTCCTGTATCAAAAGTAGCTTGTTCACCTACTTCATAGATTCTTGAATCTATCTCTTCTTCTGCTTTCTCAACCATTTCTTCTATACGAGCCGGATGGATTCTTCCGTCAACTATTAACTTTTCTAAAGCTATTCGTGCAATTTCACGACGAATCGGATCAAAACCAGAAAGAATTACTGCCTCTGGAGTATCATCAATAATTAAATCAATACCTGTTAAATTCTCTAAAGCTCTAATATTACGCCCTTCTCTTCCAATAATACGTCCTTTCATCTCATCGCTAGGTAATGAAACAACAGAAACCGTCGTCTCAGCTACATGATCAGCTGCACATCTTTGAATCGCAGTAGATACAATCTCTCTAGCTCGTTTATCAGCTTCTTCACGAGCTTGACTTTCTACCTCCTTAATCATTCTTGCTGACTCATGTTCGACTTCATCTTCTATTCTCTTTAATAAGATATCTTTTGCCTCTTCAGTAGTTAAACCTGATAACTTCTCTAACCGCTGAACATGCTTTTGATGTAACTCATCAATCTCTTCTTTCTTTTCTTCGACTTTCTTTGCTTTCTGCTTTAAAACTTTTTCTTTTCTTTCAACATTATCCATTTTCGATTCTAAAGTTTCTTCTTTCTTAACTAGCCTTCCCTCTAAACGTTGTAGCTCATTACGGCGTTCACGACATTCATTTTCTACTTCTTCTTTTATCTCGTGAGCCTTCTCTTTAGCTTCTAAGAGTACTTCTCTTTTCTTAGAATCTGCTTCACGATGTGCATCATCTATAATTTTTTCTGCACGTTTTTCAGCAGATTCAATCTTGCCTTCAGCAATATGGCGTCTAATTAGATAACCTACACCTGCGCCAACTACTAAAGCAACTATTACTAGAATTAATGTTTGCACCATAAATATAAATTCACCTCCATATTAAATTGTACTTATTTTCTATCAAAAAACATAAATTTTTTATGCTGAGAGGACGCTCTTTTTCATTGTATACTTTTCCAAAAGGTATGTCAAGCTTGAAAATCAGTTGTTACATTACTAACCCCTTCTTCTGCTTTTACCCGAAATGCTTTATCCCCTATTTCACTAAGATGGTTCTCATGAGTAACTATAATTACTTGGCGAGAAAAAATTTGGTTAATATGCTTCAAAAACTGAGCTACATTAACAATATAATCTGCACTAACATGTTTAGCTGGCTCATCCAACACCAAAGGACCAGCCACTTTAGGATTATACGATTCCAAGATTGCCACCCTTAATGCCAAAGAAACTACGTCCACTACCCCTCCCCCTCTTGCAGTCTGAGGTTTATTCTTTAACCTACGGTCACCATAATCAGAAACTACATAAAATTCAACATGAGGACGACCTCTCTTTTCTTCAATCTCTATTTCAAAACTAAATTCTGGACCAAATACGAATTGTAATGCTTTAGTAACTAAGCTCACTATCTGTTGCTTAGCCTGCTCTCTAGCATATTCTGAAGCTTCTTTTAGTAAAATTCTTGTCTGCTCAAATATATCTATATCATCTTTAAGCTCTTTAATCTCTTTCTCTCGCTCCTCTTTATCAGTTAATAATCGATTCCGCTCACCTTTACGAATATTGTATTCTTCTTTCTGTTTAATTAAGTTCCTATCTAACTTGCTTATTACATTATTAACTTGCATCTAATTCCTCCCTTATTCATTAAGAATATCATGAGGAAGCAATTCATTAGCTTCACTAATTAATTTTTGTAACTTATCTTCTAAGTTCTTAATTTCCTCTTCTAACTCTTCAGGTTTTACTCCACACGATTCTAATTCTTCCAATAATCGCTTTCGTTTCTTCTTTAATTCATCCATTCTAGCTTCAAATTTATATTGTTTTGTCTTAGCAGCATCTAAGTTATCCTTTAACTCTTTAATCTCTTTCGCAAAGTCTTTATCTGTCATTATTTACCCCTCCCTAATTGATAATTATCAATTATTCGTTCTAACACTCCCTCTTCAATTTGGCTAAAGCAGAGCGGACACCTCTTTAATTCTTTGAGCTTATTTTCATATCTATTTAAGTTCTTATTTAAATCTCGCTTCACTGTCTCAATATACTCTCTACCTTTATTGATACTCTGTTTATTAGCCATATAGTCCTCTTTAATTTGTTTTAAATCTCTTAATCTATCTTTAATCTGTTTCATCTGCTGAATTAAGTTCTGCACTCTATCTGTATTATTTAATTTCTTTAAAACTTTTTCCTTCTCATTTAATTCAGTGATTAATACCTTCCACTCTTGTTGTATATTCTTAAGCTGTAAATATTTCTTATTATACTTACTAAATTCACTTAATGACTTTTCAATCTTATCTAAATTCGTTGTCTCTTTAAGTTTGGATTGAGTAGTTATTATTTCTTCTTTAACCTCATTAAAGCTTTGCTTTAATTTGTTTAAAGTCTTTCGTCTTTCAGCTACACTATCTATCTTTTGATAATAGCTCCCTACTTTGTCTAAATTGCTTAATCTATTTAGCGTTTGGTCTAATTTCTCTATATTAGCATTGGTTTTTTGCCAATCATTCCATAACCTCTTTAAAATAAGAAGTTTTTCTTTCTTTTTACTCATTTTTTTAAGGAGTCGTTCCATCTTTTCTAATTGATTTAATTCCTTTAATACCTCTTTTAAATAAACTCTCTCTTTTTCAACCTCTTCCCATCCTCTTTGTAGATTATAATATTTATTTAATCTATTGTTAACCTCTTTTAGCTGACCTAAAAGTTTCTCTTTCTTATTTATTTCTTTCTTTAAGGCTGGTAAGTCTTGATATTCTTTTAACTGTTCATCAATTCGTTCTATCTCGGATAATTCTTGTTTCTTCTTTCTCTTAGCCCGTGTTAGATCAATAGCCACATCTTTAATAGCAGCATCAATAATATGTACTCCTGTTAATTGACCAATAACTTTTGCTTTAGTAGAACCACTGTCATTCAGCAAAAAGGGACCAACCAACTGATAATCTAAATTTAAAGTCGTCTCCATATCATCATCTATAGTTACTTTCGGCATCTGATGAACTTCTGTTACATCTTTTGGAACTTTAGTTCCAAATCCACTATAGATTTCCTTCTCCCCTGTAGGATCAATTACTACATATCTATTTTCTCTATTAGACCGTTCTCTAATAACTCGATATCCATTTGCTAATAATATACCTACACGACACTGATTAGTACCTACCTGAATAAATTCATCGCCTAATGGCTCATTATATAAAACCCATCTTAAAGCTCTAATAATAGCTGATTTTCCGGTATCAGAGGGCCCTGTAATTACATTCAATCCATCACTTAATTCAATAATAGTCTGATTATGGGATTGAAAGTTTTCAATAGTAATCTCCTTAATTATCTGCATAACGTTCACCTCAACTCTCTATCTAAACTAATCGCTCTTCTGCCTTCTCCAAGCGTCTTCTTGCTTCATCTTTTATTGCTTTATCTAAATCTTTATTATTAGCTAGTTCATTCAAAATATCGTTTAAACCTAAAGAATTGAATGAACCAGCACTCTTTATCTCCTGTACAAAACCAGCTAGTTTTTTTTGTCGATACTCGTTTAACTCTATCTGACTCCGGTCTAACACTTGCTCTCCGGCTTCAGCAACTTTTAATTTATACAATGAAATATCTATATCTTCTTCTAAACTAATAATAGCCACTTGCGGCTTTCTTTTTAACTCACTAGCATAAGCGCCGATTCTAACTAAGCTCCCAGGATTTAAACAGTATTTATCTTCAGACAGCCTTTTGACTCCAAAGCCAGTATGATAATGTCCGGTAATTGTGATATCAGCTTCCGTGTCTTTTATATCGTCTAGCAATGTATAATCTAAGTCTACTGGAAAAGGACGTGGCAGCAACATACCATGAACTATATTAATAGCATAATCAACATCAGTGCGTTTCTTAATTAAATAATCGCTTACACGATTAGATTTATCTAAATCATAATGATATGATGAACCATTTAACTGAACTTTTACCCCTTTCAACTCTATTATCTCCTCATCATCAGGAACTAGAATATTGATAATACCTGAAGCATTGAGCAAACCTAACATTGTTCGTGATAATGTACTAGGGTTATGACCATAAAGATCATGATTGCCAGCAATAGTATAAATAGGCACCTTAAAGTCACGTAATATATGAATAAAATCACCAACTACTGAAGGAGCAGTATCAGGACGGTCAAAAAGGTCGCCTCCATGTAAAACAAAATCTATCTCTTTTTTCTCAATAACATCTTTAACTTCTATTAATTTCTTTTTTAGCATAGTAGGAAATTCATCTAAACGATTACGAGGGGTAGTCCCGCGAATATGAGTATCAGTTAAGACTAAAATTTTCAACTATATATTCCTCCTTCTTATATTTCCTATTTGATTCTAATTCTCGAAACAACTAATTAATCCCTCTATGCAGATAATTTAATTAAATCTCTTGCATAATTATTAATAATAAATACCTTTAATTTAATTCTTAATTTCATATTGAATATTATTATACATATGATATAATACATACAACAAATCAATAAAAGGTGATGGAGCTCACCAGTAAACGCTCAAATAAATATGAGATAATGGCTCCTATCTGTTACTAAGTCTAGTAGTGGATAGGAGTCTTTATATTTAATAATCCCATAAATTTATTAAAAGGTAGGGGAGGTGAAGACATAATGTTAAAGTTATTTTACATAGGATTAGGAGGTTTTTTCGGTGCTATAAGCCGTTATACGATTTCTAAATGGATGGCCCAATGGAATAGTACTTTCCCTTATGGTACTTTTACAGTGAATATATTAGGATCATTTTTATTAGGTTTTTTGATGACCATCTTTTTTGAAAAAACAACCATCTCCCCCTATCTCCGAGTAGCAATTACAACAGGATTTTTAGGTGCTTTAACAACATTTTCTACTTTCGCCTACGAAACAATGTCACTCTTTGAAGATAAAGAAATTCTTTTAGCTAATATAAATATTTTTAGTAATCTAATTATCGGTTTAATATTTGTATTAGCCGGGATATTTTTAGGAAGAACTGTTTAGAAAATTATTTAAAAGAACTATCTTTAATCATTGAAGTAGTAGACAAAGCAGAAAAAATTGAAGTGATTATCCCTGAAGTTAAAAAATGGTTACTAATGAAAAAATAAATGGTACAACCACAAATATTTTTTCAGTCTTCACCAAAATTAAAAAGGGTTGATATAATCATACCAACCCTTTCTAAGTCTATTCTTCATCTTTTTCTATAGCTTCAGTTTTTTCATCTCCATCAACTTCTACTTCATCTTCATTGACCAAGCCGGCTTTTATTTTTACTTTCTTTTCTATTTCAGCCAATAATTCTGGATTCTCCTCTAAAGCTTGTTTAGAGTTTTCTCTCCCTTGTCCTAAAGTCATATCATCACCATAGGAATACCATGCCCCAGAACGTTGAATAATATCGTAATCCACTGCTACATCTACAATACAACCTACTTTAGAAATACCTTCTCCATACATAATATCGACTTCTGCCTTCTTAAACGGCGGTGCTACCTTATTCTTAACTACTTTTATCTTTGTCTTATTTCCTATCATTTCGTCGCCATCTTTAATGGCCTTCCTTCTTCTAATATCTATCCGAACTGATGAATAAAACTTAAGAGCTCGTCCACCTGGAGTAGTTTCTGGATTACCAAACATAACTCCAACTTTTTCACGAATCTGATTAATAAATACACAAGTTGCTTTCGATTTACTAATACTTCCTGATAACTTTCTCATAGCCTGTGACATCAAACGAGCTTGTAAACCCACATGGGCATCCCCCATCTCACCTTCAATTTCAGCCTCAGGTACTAATGCCGCTACTGAATCGACAACAATAATATCTACAGCTCCACTCCTTACTAAAGCCTCACAAATCTCTAATGCTTCCTCCCCAGTATTAGGTTGAGAAATTAATAATTCATCAGTATTTACACCTAAATCTTTAGAATACTTAGGATCTAAAGCATGTTCAGCATCAATAAACGCCGCTACTCCTCCCATCTTTTGTGCTTCAGCAATTACATGTAACGCCAGTGTCGTCTTACCAGAAGATTCCGGTCCAAATATTTCTATTATTCTTCCTCGAGGAATACCACCTACACCTAAAGCAATATCTAATGATAAAGCTCCTGTTGGGATCGTTTCCACATCTAATGCTTTAGCTTCACCTAACCGCATAATAGAACCTTTACCATACTCCTTTTCAATCTGTTTTAAAGTTCTTTCCAAAGCTTTCTTCTTTTCATCACTCACCCTTATCAACTCCTTAAATTTAAGATCTTAAAACCAATAGATTACTTTTGATTACTAAATTTTAAAATTATTTCTTAATTTATTTCTTCATGTCTAAAAAATAATGTAATATAAAAACATCTACAACATGTATATTATAGAACAAATGTTCTTTAATTACAATTGCTAAAATCAATCAATTCAGAGCAATAACCACAATTAAAGGTGATTAAAGCTATTTAAATAACTTTAACATAACTTTACTACTCTTAACAACCTTCTTAAACTTCAAACTTGGTTAGAATCTATTTACTACTTTTCCTATTATTTATTTCATTAGAATATGTTATTTCCCCTTGTTCTTATCATAATTCTTGACACTAATTAACCCTAATTATATAATAATTAATAGTGATTATAAAAAGCTAACTCTTACATGCCTTTATTATAATACTCTCTAATATTTAGAATACTATAGTTAAATTAATTATTGTAATTAGGAGTGAAGATAATGAAAAAACATACAATCAGTATATTCTTAATTATTATTGTTCTTCTTAGTGGATATAACCTTTATTTCAAAGAAAATAAAGTAGAATCTATTAATAATCAAATGTCAGCTACAACCCAACAGAAAAAGAAAGTAGTCGTCAAAGAACAAATTCAACCTACTATAAATAATAGAATTAAATCAAAACCCAATAATAACTTAAATCAACAATCTATTCCAAAGCCTAATAATAAGTCCCAAGAAAACTCCAAATTATTTAATCAAAATAAGGATATAGAAACCACAAAACACAAAATTACTAAACCAACAAAAGAGCCATCATTAGTAGATAAAATTCACGAACATACTGTCCAATACGGTGAAAATCTTTTTTCAATCGCTAAAAAGTATAATATCAATATAGATACTATTTTAGGTGCTAATGATATAACAAATATGAATAGAATTAAACCAGGAATGAAAATTAAAATTCTACCAGTTAAAGGCATCTTATATAAGATTAATCCAGGAGATAGCTTATGGGAACTTACCCAACGTTTTGATATTAGTTTAGATAGAATCACCAAAGCTAACAATATTAGAGATCCTGGACAAGTACAATTAGGTGATTTAATAATCCTTCCTGGGGCTAAACCTGAATTTGGTTATCAAGATAGACTGAAAAAACAATTTATTGCTCCTATTCATACTCCAATTTCATCTTATTTTGGTTATAGAGTTCACCCTATTTCTGGCAAACGAACATTACACGAGGGAATCGATTATGCTGTTAATGTTGGTACTACAGTTAGAGCAGCCAGAGGTGGTAAGATTGTATATAGTGGCTGGGCTAGAGGTTATGGTAAAACAGTAATTATAGAACATCAGCGCGGGTTGAGAACATTATATGCTCATAATTCAAAACTCCTTGTTTACAGTGGAGAGAATGTATATCGAGGAGAGCCTATCGCTAAATCTGGTAACACTGGTAGAAGTACTGGACCACATCTTCATTTTGAAATACAGGTCAATAGTAGACCAGTTAATCCTCTTAATTATTTAAAGTAAATTAATAACTAAAGATATTTATACATTAAAAGCCGGCGATACCGGCTTTTAAAAATTATATCTTATACTCCCATTATAAACTCTAAGATTTAGAAAATTTCTAATTAGAAATTAATTGTTCTTCTTTACTAATCCCTTTTCTTTTTAAAATAAAACTACTCTCACGACTATAAATTGTAATCGTATCAATAGCTTTTAATTGAATTCCATCTTTATTATTAAAATGTAATAAATTTAACGTATAAGGTATTCCATTTTCACTTTGTAACCCCCTAATTCCAGCAGCACCTGTTGTTCCAGCATCTGCAATAACTGTCCTCTTTTCTTCTCTAATCTTAAATTCATGGTCATGACCATGTAATAAGACTGGAACTTTTCCTACTACTGGCGTAGCAATCAAAATATTATGAATCACTACCAAGTCTGGTGCTGTTGCTAACTTGCCTAATAATTCTTTTAAACCATCTTGATATTCTTTAATCATATCTACTTTTGGTGGCTTAATATTCTTAGTAATTGAAGCAGGGTCAGCAAGCCCAGTAACTGTTAAACCTTTAACTTTTACTGTCCCGGCCTCTAATACAATTACATTATCAAAGCTCTTCATCTTCTCTATAATAATTGGTGAATCATGATTACCAGGGACAAAAAGATAAGGAATCTTTAAATTGTCAATCCTCTCTAATAACTTAGCTTCTAGTGGAGTTCCATAGTCACTTATATCACCTGAATCAATGATTAAATCGACATCAAAACTATTAATTGCTTTTTCAACAATATCTAAAGCTACAGGATTATTGTGAATATCACTAACGTGTAATACTTTTATCTGTCCACTGACTTCTCTTAAAGTCTTTAAAGCCTCTACCTCAGTAAAGAGATTAGAAATATTAGTCGTTATCTTCGCCATCTCTTTCCCTAACTGATCAATATTATTTAATCCTTCCTCTATTAAACCGATCATCCAAGGTGCTGCAGATAACATTCCTTTATAATTTGGATCATCAAACCTATCAAGATTATAAGTAGAATAAGTACCTGCAAAGAGAATTACTAATAAAATTAAACCAATCAATCCACCAACTAATAGATATTTGAATTCTCTTCTACCTAACATAAAAACTCCAACTACGCCCCCCATAAAAGCAATTAAGAGTGTGCGTAAGATAAAGAATTGTAGTATATCTCTTCCTCTTCGTTCGATGACATTTATAAATTCTTCTTTATCTTCAATCTGTTTTACTAAACTCCTTAGTCGGTCAGGATTTACATTTAAAACAGTAGCTTTTAAATTCAAAGGATAAGAATGAGTATTAGCCACTACCTTGCCTATTGGTGGAAAATTTACCTGTGTAAAATTATTGCCAGAAATCTGCACAGCTAATTCTACTTCAAAAGCACTTAGTTTATAGACCGTACCACTCATTAAGTTAACCGCAACTACTGCCCCTAAAATTGCAATAAAAAATATAATAATTATTTCATTCTTCATTTTTTATACCACCTAGAGTTATAATTATTCTTTCTTTATTATAACTCTAAAGCACCCTCTAAATACCTTCTTAATTTATCTAATACATATTGCGATGTAAGATATTTAATCTGTTGGCGATTTCCATGAAACTTAAATCTGAAGGCTTTAGTACCTTCTGAAGTTGCTAAACCCATATAAACTAACCCTACTGGCTTTTCTTTACTCCCGCCTCCAGGACCAGCAATACCGGTTACTGATACACCCAAATCTGTACTAGCTAATTCTTTAACTCCTTTTGCCATCTTTAAAGCTACCTTTTTACTGACCGCTCCCTCTTCTTTTAATGTCTTTTCTTTAACCCGCAATAAATCTTTCTTAGCTTGGTTACTGTAAGTTACAACTCCCCTCTCAAAATAAGAAGAGCTCCCAGGAATATCAGTTATTCTATCTCCAATTAATCCTCCTGTACAAGACTCCGCTACAGCTAAAGTTAATTTCTCGTTCTTTAAATAATTCCCTATCACTTCTTCTAAGGTTTCATCATTAACCCCAAAAATATTAACTCCCAGACGGCTTCTTAATTTAGCTTCTGCCTCTTTAATCAACTGATCTGCTAATTCTTCATCTTTTGATTTAGCTGTGATACGCAGATGAACCTCTGCCTTACCAGCTAAAAGAGCAATCGTTGGATTAGTCTGTTCATCCAAGATATCTTTAATTTCAGTTTCCAATGATGACTCTCCATAGCCACACACTTTTAAAACTTTTGATTTAATTAATTGATTACTTCCTAATTTCTTCTTCAAATATGGAATTACTGTCTTGCTCATCATCTTCTTCATCTCTTCTGGAACGCCTGGCATAGAAATGATAGTATTATTATCTTTCTCTAAAATTATTCCTGCCGCTGTCCCTTGTTCATTGATAATTGGTTCTGCTCCTGCTGGCAAATAAGCTTGAGTAAGATTATTTTCAGTCATCTCTCTTCCTAAATCTTTAAAAAAACCCTCAATTCTCTCTACTAGATCCTGATCTTTAATCAATTCCACTTTCATTACATCAGCCACTACCTCTCTAGTTAAATCATCATCAGTAGGACCTAAACCGCCAGTAGTTAATACTATATCAGACCTTTCCAAGCTCATCTTTAAACTTTTATATAACCTCTCCTTATTGTCACCAACTGTATTTCTATGGTATAAATCAATCCCTAATTCAGCTAGCTTCTCTGCAATATAAGCAGCATTAGTATCGATAATTTGACCCAATAATAATTCGGTTCCAATAGAAACTATTTCAGCGCGCATGTTACTTCCTCCCCATTAAAATTATGTATCTATTACTATATATTTATAATACCATAAATAATAGTGCTTTAACAGTTCAGTTTTTATATTTTACATTTCAAAAATTTCATAATTACTTGTTAACGCCCAAAAATTCCTTGTTAATTATACTCAAAATCTAATTATGAAATGCACTTAATTAAATTTTTAATGTAATTGATTATCTATCAGTGAACTGATATAATTAATCAAAAGATTCTAAATTATCTTAATTAAAGGAGTTGATATTGATGTCTTTATCAGAACATGAAGATGTTATCGCTTATAAACCCGCTATTAAAAAAGCTCAAAGACGTTTAGAAAGAACTGGAATTGAAGATATAATAGATAAAACTGGATTAGAATTTATAGAAGAAGAAAATAAATTTGTTATCCCAAGTCTAAATCAAAAGTATTACGTAGACTACCCAACTGGAGAAATGAGTAGTTCAAATCCAGAAATTCCAGTAGCCATTGGAATGAAGATAGTAACCTTACATTTTTTAACTCGGGGTAATAATTGGGAACCAAACGGCGAATTAATTTCTTATAAAGAACTCCCCGGTGGTAATGTTTACAGTGATGCTTTCCAAAGAGAAGCAATTAAACCAATTATCAATAATTTATGCCAACACCCAAATAAATTAAAAAAAGCAGCAAAAAAACTAGGAGCTCAATTTATAGATAAAGGCGATTTAGGTTTCACTATTGAAACTTTACCTACTATTCCATTAACTTATATCATCTGGTTTAGTGATGAAGAATTAAATGGAGGAGCTAATATTCTTTTTGATTCATCAGTAATAACTAAATTACATACAGAAGACGTAGCTTTTTTAGGACAATATACCACTAGCTTACTGATTAAATTAGTTAGCAATTAATTCTTTGCTTCATCTCATATTTTTCTTGATTACTTTGGCATTTCTTCTTTCTTAATAATTTTATTTATAAGGGTATTTCACTATCTGAATAAGCCTAAATCAAATATTTAGGAGACTAATAGATGGATATTATTGTTTCAAAAGTAAACAATTTGTTATTGTCTACTTTTAAAGTTTATGTTACCCTTATATAGGTTAGAAAAAGAAAGGAGAATAAAAAT
Source organism: Candidatus Frackibacter sp. WG13 (assembly GCF_900114655.1). Classification (GTDB taxonomy): domain Bacteria; phylum Bacillota; class Halanaerobiia; order Halobacteroidales; family Acetohalobiaceae; genus Frackibacter. Next base: position 9,078 of record NZ_FOTT01000012.1, on the reverse strand, counting down.
TATGAAGAAAAATTTAATCATCTTAGTAATATTAGCAGTTATAGTAAGTATTCCCGTCACTCAAGCAGATGCCAATCAAACAAAGACTAGTAAAGTTTATCATGTAAAGAGGGGAGACACTTTAGTAAAAATTTCTCGTAATATTGGTATTCCAGTCAAAGTTATAGTTAATCAAAATGATATTAATAATCCATCCAATATTTATGTAGGTCAAAAATTAGTAATTACTATTGATGTTAGTTATGAAAAAGACAACAGTAATAATAATAAAAAAATATTTAGCTATTATACAGTCAAATCAGGAGATATTCTATGGAATATCGCACAAAAGTATAATACAACCGTAAAAAGATTAGTTAAGTTAAATGATATTAAAGATGCTAATGATATGTATGTTGGGCGTCAATTATTAGTGCCTACAAATAATAGCGAGAAGACTAATGATAATTATCGCTATTATACTGTTCAAAAAGGAGATATTTTATGGAATATTGCCCAGAAGTATAATACAACAGTTGCTAAATTAGTTGAATTAAATAATATTCAAGATGCCTATGATGTATATCCTGGACGTCAATTAATTCTTCCTATAAATACTAACGAAGATAACGATAATCAAGAATCAACTAATTATTCATACCCTTTGTATTACTTCTACAAAGTGCAAAAAGGTGAGAACCTAAATAAAGTAGCTAACAAATTTGGAATTAGTCCTCAATTGTTAGTAAGATTAAATAAAATTTCTAATTCAGTTGATCTTAAAGTAGGTAATACAGTCATAATTCCATTAAATAGATCTCAAAGATTTAACTTCTCTTATCTTAAAAACGCTAGTCAAAGACTAGATAACTATTATCGAGTTAAGAGAAATGAATTATTACCAGATATTGAAACATCTTTTAATCTAAATGAAGATGCCTTAAGAATAATTAACAACTTAGATGCGACTGAAAAAGTAGCTACTGGACAGAAATTATTAATGCCAATTAGTCCAGCATTATTCAATAAGCATAAACTTTATACTGTAAAAGCAAATGGAGAGTATATCTTCGATATTGCTTTTAATCACAGTGTGACTATCGATTCTATCCTTAAAGCAAATTATTTTAAAAATGGTAATACTAAATTAAAAAGTGGAACGACTATTATTATTCCATTAACTGAAGATAGTATAACTGAATGGGTAGAATATGAAAATGGCAAACCTAAAGATTCATTATTAGGTTAAATTTTAACTATATCAAAAGACCATGCAGTTTAATCTATCTGTATGGTCTTTCTGTTATATATTCTACCTTTAATTTAATCACTTTAAATAATACCACACTAACCCTACCCACTCATGTAGAGCGCTTAATGAATTTCGCAAAGAAATTCGATTAGGCAAAAAATCTAATAAACTAAGTTCTTTATCTAATATATAATCTGTCGGTACAGCAATTAATGATAAATTCCCATTCTCCTGAAATGAATAGATAGCCCGATTCATATGTACAGCACTAGTTACAAGAATTATTTCTTCATATTCTAACTTTTCTAAAAGCTCAGTAGTGTTAACAGCATTTTGCCATGTATTCTTCGACTGGCTTTCAGTAATAATTTTCTCTTGATTTACTCCCCAATCCAACAATACATTTTCCATAATATCTGCCCCAGAAGTAGCATCTGCACCAGGAACGATACCACCGCTGACTACTATATCTAATCCAGTCTTCTGCTGCAATTGCCAACCAGCGTATAAGCGCTTCAAAGTTGTCTTCCCTATTTCACTGCCTAATGGAGTTCCTCTAACTACTCCCCCGCCTAATACTACAATTATACTTTTATCATTAATCTTTCTCTTGACTTCAGTATAAGTTCGAGGAGGGAAACTATTTTCTAAAGGACTAACTAAAATAAATTCACCTACATAAGAACTCAAAATATATATCACTAAGAATAATACTATTAACCCACTATAAACATAATTCATTTTATAATTACGTGACCTATATCGATTCCTATGTTCCCATAAAAATAACAATATCCCCCCAATTAAAACTAGAAATAACCCTGGAGGCAGTAAGATTCTAGACAGTAACTTTACAATAAATAGCTTCATCAATTTCCCACCTTTTATAATTTCTATGCTCATTTACTTATTCTATTTAACAAGTGATTTTTCCTTGCGAAATTGATGTTTTTTATAATAATTTATAATTTAAAATCTTACTACTGTACCAACTAACTATATTCTATCAAAAACTATTTCATCTAAAGACAAACGAGGTCTTTGCTGCGGTACTTCTTCTGGATACCCTATTGGTAACAAAGTCATAACTTCTAAATTATCCTTCAATTCCAACAGCTCACTAACTTTCTTCTTATTAAACATCATAATCCAACAGCTCCCTAAGCCTAAGCTTGTAGCCTGTAAGACCATATTTTCAATTGCAATAGCACAATTTAACTGCAGGTAAGTCTTAATTTCTGCCTCATCCATCTTTCTACCTTTATATTTTGAAGCATCCATCTTTTCTAGCTGTGTTCCTTTGAAAGCCCCTGATTTATGTAATTCTACAATTCTTCTCTTCCTCTTTTGAATTGAAGTCTTATCAATACAACAAGCTATCACTACTGGCGCCTCAACAACAAAATCAAGCGTGCAGTCTTTTAATTCATCTCTCATCTTTTGCGATTCAATAACAACAAAACGCCAAGGTTGAATATTAGTTCCTGAAGGTGCTAATCTTGCTGCTTCTAAAATTTGATTAACCTCTTCTTGACTTACTTTCTCATCTTTAAAACCCCTAATACTCCGTCTCTTTTTAATTGCTTCTTTAACTTTCATTCTATCTACCTCCTAATATTATTAATGAAATAAAGGAATACTAACATTAATCAAGAAATTATAATATATAAATATAGTATAAGAAACTAATCTTATTATCTAAAGAAAGGTGAGGTCTATGTCAAAAGAAATTAAGATTACACAAAGTGCTAAAGAACTTCTAGCCAAAAAGGCAAGTGTAAAAGAGATTACTATTAAGACTTTAAAAGTAGGTGGCGGCTGATGCGGTACGACTTATAAACCTACCGTGAATGTAGGTAAGCCAGATATTATGTCTAATTATCAGTCTCATGCTATTGATGGTTATAACATACACATCCATAATTCATTACGATTACAACTAAAAGATAAACCAATAATTATAGGGACTAGCGGCTTCCTTTGGTTTAAATCTTTATCTCTACAAGGAATCTCTCCTTACACCGCTTAACTTTAAAGCCACTAATCTAGTGGCTTTTTTACCTCTCTAAGGCCACCTTGTTATTATATTCACTACTTATAAAGAGTAATCTTATTTTAATTCCAATTCATCTATTAATTCCTTATTACCTAAATCTATAATTTCAATTTTGTTATCTTCTATTGCAGCTATAGTTGGTTGAGCTGGTTCCTGCTTTGGTAAAGAAGTACTACCGGGGTTTAATAGGATAACTCCGTCTCTCTCCTTAATTAGTGGTATATGTGTATGACCAAAAACTAAAACATCAGCTCCAAATCTCTTTGCAAACTCAACTCTTTCTTTCTCAGTTTCATGTTGGTAACCATGATAGATAACTATCCTTAAATCATTATCAACCACCACTGAGTATTCTGATAAAGCATAAGGCAGAACCCAATCATCCACTAAAGCATCTACATTTCCTTTTACTGCTACCAAATCACCATCAAACTCATTTAAAGCTTTTACTAATCCTGCTGTATCATATCCTGATGGTAATGGATTTCTTGCTCCGTGATACAGTATATCACCAGCATGCAAAATAATATCTGTGTCCTTTAAATATTCAGTTGCTTCTTCCCAAGCTGATAAACTACCGTGAGTATCGCTCATCACTCCTATCTTCATTGAGTACCACTCCTTCTTTCACTTTTTTAATATTACTTATTTTGCTCTTAAATCATAGTTAATTATCCATATCTTTTACATAAAGTCATATAAGAACAAAATCAATATACCTATTCCACTTGTCGTTCATTCCGCCTGAAATTAAGTATAGTCACTCTATGTAGATGAAAAAACAGCCTATTAACTAGGCTGCTCTGTTGACATACTATTTATTTCTGTACTCCCAACCATTCTCTTAACTCTAACAATAATTGGATACAATATATAAAGAAATACTATGTTCATTAATGTCGTTGGAATAACTACTGAAAGGAATAACCCTTTAAATGGACCTGGTAAACCAACAAATATTAACGCACTTAATAGAAATAAAGTTCCGCTAATAAGTGTACCTATTGCCGCTACAATCCCTGATTCTAATTTTTCATTCACATTAGCTTTCCTAATTAAGCTAACTAAAAGGAAAACTGCAATAGCCGTTAATGGTTTATCGATTATATTAGCAACCTGACCACCAGGAAAAGTAGTAGTAAAAGCAGAGATAATCCCCGTTACTACTCCGGCAACTAAAGTTAATTTAAAATCTTTATACAACATAACCACCACAAACAACATCACTAAACTTAAATCTGGCCTCATACCCATCACAATTGGAGGCATAATACTATGCAAGACAAAACCAATAGCCAACATTAAACCTGCTTCTACAAATTTTCTCATCTTCACTTTTCTCATCTCTCCTTTTCTAATCTATTCTAGTCTAAATATATTTTATCATAAAATTATAAAAAGTAAAGCTATATCTTAAAAAATTCCGATAAACTCTTTAATCAGTAATTCTTCTGCTCGCTCACGGCGATATGCTAAATATATCTTACGATTAATTATCATGTCTTCAACTTTAATTCTTTCGACTCGATTGTTAACTACTGCTTTCTTAGCTGCTAATTCAGAAACAAAGGAAATTCCTAAACCAACCTCAACTGCAGAAATAATTGCCTCAGTACTACCTAATCTTACTATAATATTTAGATTTTTTTTACTTAAACCTCTTTCTTTCAAACCATCTAACATAGCCTTTCTTGTCCCTGACCCTTCTTCTCTAATCAAAATTCTTTCTTTCACTAAGTCATTAGTAGTCACTCTTTCATTCTTAAGTAAACCATGATCTTTAGGTACAATTAAAGTCAGGTTGTCTTCAGCTACTGTCCTAAACTCTAACTCTTTTTTTGTAGGCTTAGAACCTACTACTGCAACATCTACCTTCCTGTTATCTAATTTATCAACAATCTCCTTACTATCATCTACTTCCATTAACACCTCAACTTCAGGAAGCTTTTTACAAAAGTCACTTAGTAAGTTTGGTAAAAGATATTCTGACGGAATAGTACTAGCCCCTATAACTATTTGTCCATAGGCTTCTCCTTTTACTTCTTTAACCTCTAATTTAGTCTGTTCCCAATTATCTAATATCTGTTTTGCTCTATGATATACTACCTTTCCAGCTGGAGTTAATTTTATTTCTCCTCCTTCACGAATAACTAAATCAGTATTAAAAGTCTCTTCTAAAGATTTAATCTGCATACTAACTGCTGGTTGTGTTAAATCTAATTCATCAGCTACTACAGAAAAACTTCCTTTCTCTATTAACTTAACTAACATCTTCAACGTCTTTAACTTCATATAATTAGCCTCCAATCCCACTTTCTTTTCTTGTATTTAGGCTTTTAATTCTTTATTACTATCTTCGTAACGAAGCAATAATTCGTGTAGGATTTAATAAGATATCTAAGACTTCATTGATATCTTTTATTACTAAATCAGATTTTAATAAACTTCTAGTAGCTGCCCCTTCAGGTCCAATAATTAAAATTCCTAAACGTGCTTCTTCTAACATTAAAGCATCATTACTACCATTACCAACTGCAATCACACTATTACTGCCTAACTCTTTAATAAATTTCTTTTTAAACTCAGTTCCTTTAACAGAATCAACAATAGTAACTTCAACATCCACATCGCTAAATTCTTCTTTTACTGTTCCAAAAGTATCAGCAGTCAAAACATAAACCTTAAAATCTACTGCTAATTTATTTAACTTAGCTTTAACTCTCTCTATTGGAATCCCATCACAAGCCAAGGTCCCATTATAATCAAAGACTAGCTTATCTACCTCTAAAGAAATAAAATTAGGAATATCACAATCTAACAACCAGTTCTCCTCCTTCACTATTCTATTACTTAACTTAATTACTATATTTGAACAAAATGTCGATAAAATCCTTCATAGCTAGTTTAAATAACTTCTTACTTCTCTATGTCAAGTACATCTAGACGCTTACATTTTGCCTCACAACCAAGTATTTGACTCACACTTGGCCTTGTTCGTCCCTCGTCTCCAGAGATTAATTCTTTAATATAAGCCCCTGCTTCTGCTTTAATAGTAAGGTCAATCTTTTTAGAAGTAAGTTTATCATAATCTATTTTATAAATCTCTCTTTTTCTAGTCAGTTTAGCTCGTTTATGACTAACTCGCTGAGGAGTATCTTGCTTAATAGTTCCTACTATTTGCTTTAATTTTTTAAAATCTTTTTCTTCAATACCTTTTGAAAGTACTGCTAGAGCACGATAGATCTTATTAGCTCTCTTTCCTTTAAGTTCTTTTTTCTTATCTTTAACGGTAAAATCGAGATTAAAAATCTCAACTTTATCCTGAATCATATTAACTTGTTTTTGTAATTTTTTAAGAGCGATACTTCTCTTTTTAGGCGCTACTAACTCTAAAACAAATTCTCGCTTGCCAAAACATCTTACATCAATATCTTCTCTTCCCGCACCATGAAATTTACCTTCTTTAGCTTTAGATGCTTCAACAAAAGGAGCCTGGACTATTTCTTGTATTGATTCTGAATATTGATTCTTATATCGCCATTCAGTCTGTGGTAAATTACGCGAATATTTATTATATTGACCGTAAATAAATACTGAACTAATCTGTAATTCTACTTTATCCTTAGTTAAATCAACCAATACTGTAATATCAGGATTATTAAACTCAACTGTAACATCTAATCTTTTTAACACTCTCTTTCCTAATAATCGATTAAACTCAGTCTTAATTGGTTCTATATATTGATCGCCACATACTTCCCAAATCTCTTTTTCTTTATCTTTTATATTCTGGGGAAAACGAGTGCCAATTAAGAGATTATTAAATTCATAATTAGTTAAAGCAGCAATTACCATCTTTTCGTACTTATCTAGTTTATTAAAAAAACCTCTGCAGAGAAAACAATCATCTTTAGGAGATATATCTTGCGGAATATTTTCTTGAGAAAAAATATTTTTATGTATCTCCTTACTCTCTTTAAGAATTGCGCCTCGTTCATAGTTTTGCAGTCCATATCCTAAACGAGCAAACTGTCTACCTAAACAGCGGTCACAAAGACCTAACTTCTTTAATTTATCAAATCTTTTTTGAAGGTCCACTCTTATCACCTCAAATAAATTTTTATATCTTTCTGTAAAAAAGAAAAATATCAATAATAGTCTTAATTATAAACAAAATTACTATTCATTTTTAAATATTACTAATTACCAAAGACCTCTACTTTATAAAGTAGAGGTCTTAATATTAAATAAAAAACTAATCTCTCACTAATTTGTTATTCATCTTCATTTACTTGACCCATATACCTTTCATAAATCTCATTTAAAATCTGATTACGAAGATCATGTTCAGCAATAAATTTATTTCCATCTTCCTGTTCAGATTCATCCGTAATCAATAACAATCCCTCTAATTCTTCACAATAACTACTATAATCTAATAAAAATTGAGTAGAATACTTTAACAAAACTAAATCTTGAATTTCTTTTTGAAAATTAATAAAAGCCTGCCTTAATTGATCAAGTTCATATTTAGCCATTTCAATAGCCGCTTCTTTCATTTCTTTATCTAACTTTTGTTTAGGTTGAGTATAGTCTTCTATTGGGTTAAATTCATCCCCCTCCTCATGCAAGTTAGTTTCACCAAATAACTGCTCCATAATCTGTTGAAATCTCTTTTCTTCTTCTGAATTCATTGATAATTCCTCCTTACCAAAGGAAGTAAATTTAATAATATATATATAAGTATAATAGAAAGATTAATTAATAATAACCTTCTTTATACATATTCGTGATAAAAAGCCAAAACCCTCTTAGAATGTAAGTTCTTTAGACGATTATTACTATTTTAAATATAAAAGGATAGAGAATATTCTCTACCCTTTTATATTATATTAAATTTTTACCCTAAAGTTGACTTTAATGTTTGTTTTACCTTTTCCGGTTGAATTGGCTTAACAATAAAATCTTTAGCTCCGGCATCTAAAGCATCTAAAACCATAGGCTTTTGTCCCATTGCACTACACATAATAATTTTAGCGTTCGGGTCAAAATTAATAATCTCCTTAGTTGCTTCAATGCCATCCATATCTGGCATAGTAATATCCATAGTTACTACATCTGGATTAAGTTCTTTATATAGTTCAATAGCCTGCTTTCCATTTTCTCCTTCGCCAACTACCTCATATCCATTATCTTCAATTAATTGTTTCAACATAGTACGCATGAATTGCGCATCATCAACAATCAAAATTCTTTTACTCATCTATTATGCCCCCCATATCATATATGTACTGACTATATATCATTATACATTAAAAAAAAGAAAAAGTGAAGTCAAAATATGTAATAATATATCTATATATTAAAAAACTTTCCCTCTTAATCCTAGAAGGAAAGCAAAAATGGTCGGAGCGAAAGGATTTGAACCTTCGACCCCCTGGTCCCAAACCAGGTGCGCTACCAAACTGCGCCACGCTCCGATAGTATTAATGGTGCCGGGGGTGGGACTCGAACCCACACGGGCACTAAGGCCCATCGGATTTTAAGTCCGATGCGTCTGCCAATTCCGCCACCCCGGCATATTAAAATGGAGCGGGAAACCGGACTCGAACCGGCGACACCCAGCTTGGAAGGCTGGTGCTCTAGCCAACTGAGCTATTCCCGCATATGATTTATAAATTATCCTATATTTCAATTTTAAATTGGTTGCGGGGACTGGATTCGAACCAGTGGCCTCCGGGTTATGAGCCCGACGAGCTACCGGACTGCTCTACCCCGCGTTATTAAGATA